>DATGIH010000496.1:0-17997 GCA_035295865.1 Bryobacteraceae bacterium | reverse complement strand
AACTACTCGGCGGATTTTTTTGGCTGCGGCGGGGGCGGCTGCTGCAATCGAACTCGAAGGTGCGGAAACGGAAAAGGAGAAGGTCACTGGCATCGGAGGGTTTTTCTTCCGGGCCAGCGATCCAAAGGCGCTCACCAAATGGTACGCGGATCATCTTGGCATCACGACGGTCCCGACGAATTACGACGACAAGCCATGGCGGCAGGAAGCTGGAACTTGCGCATTTCAACCGTTTCCGGAGAAGACGAAATATTTCGGCGACATGAGTAAGCAGTGGATGCTGAATTTTCGGGTTCGCAGCATAGAGAAGATGGCGGCGCAACTTCAGGCTGCTGGAATCACGGTTGAAGTGGATCCGAAAACTTATCCGAACGGGCGATTTGCGAGCTTGCACGATCCGGAGGGGAATCCGATTCAACTTTGGGAACCCGAAAAATAAAAACCGTTTCTCGTTTCTGGTTTCTCGTTTGGGCTTTTCGGTGTTCCATACCGTACATGGGGTTCCGGAATCGGACATGGTGAGCTGTCCTGTTTTGTAAAGATTCAGAGAGTTGGGCTGGTCGCGAGGTTGCTCTAGCCTCGGAATGAGCTGGCTCTTTCAGGATTTGCGCTTTGGTCTGCGGACCATTCATAAGGATCGAGCGTTTTTTCTTGCGTCCGTGCTTGCGCTCGCGCTCGGGATTGGTTCCACTACGGCCATCTTTTCGGTGATCTACAACGTGGTTCTGAATCCGTTTCCTTACACGGACGGCAATCGGATTTACGCGATCCAGATTAATGACACCAGCAACAGCGCGAATACGGGGCGCGAGAACTTTTCGATTCCTGAGTTCCTGGATTACCAAGCGCAGAACCATATCTTTGATCGCACCATGGGCGTAACAGAGGAATCCGTGATTTTGGGCGATTCCACGCGGCCCGAGTTACTCGATGCCGATGCCGTGACGGGGAATGCGTTCCAGTTTCTCGGCGTGGCACCGCTGCTCGGCCGGGGGATCCAACCAAGCGACGCCGTGGCAGGTGCGTCGCCGGTTTTTGTTCTCAGCTACAAAGTGTGGCGCAAGCGATTTGGGCTGGACGCAAGTATCGTCGGGAAAACATTCCTCGTGAATTCCAAACCCACGACGCTGATCGGCATCATGCCGCCGCGATTCGCGTTCTGGGGCGGCGATGTTTGGATTCCGGCGAGTGTGGATCGCAGCGAGGCTGGGGCCAATCGCCGGTTCTTGGTTCTGTACGGACATCTGAAGCCGGGGTTGAGCGCGCGGGCGGCTGAACCGGATGTGAAGATTCTGGCCGGGCGGTTGTCGAAGATTTACCGGGAGAATTACCCGAAGCAGTTCGATGTCCGTCTGGATTCCCTGGTGGACATCGCGGTGGGAAGGTTCAAGGGCACGCTGTACACGCTGCTGGCGGCGGTGAGTCTGCTGCTTTTGATTGCGTGCGCGAATGTCGCGAATCTGTTGCTGGCGAAAGCCACCGCGCGGAAACAGGAGTTGGTACTGCGGATGACGCTGGGCGCGGCGAGATTCCGCGTGATCCGGCAGTTGCTGGTGGAAAGCCTGCTGCTGGCATTGGCGGGCGCCGCGGCCGGGTGCCTGTTCGCGTGGGCAGGGCTAAAAGGTCTGATGGCGATGCTTCCGATCTACACGTTTCCGGATGAAGCTTCGGTGGAGTTGAACACGCCTGTGTTGTTTGCGGCGCTGTCGACGGCAGTGTTGACGTCGCTGATCTTCGGACTGGCTCCGGCGATTTCGGCCTCGCGCGGCGGATTGAATGACTGGCTGAAAGCAGGAGGGCGGGGAAGTACCGGTTTCGGACGGGTCCATTTGCGGAATGTTTTGATCAGCGGGGAAGTGGCGTTGTCGCTGCTGTTGCTCGCGGGCGCCGGACTTTTGATGCGCAGCTTTTTCGCGCAGCGTCAGGTGGATCTCGGGATTCCGACCGATCACTTGCTGAGGACGCAGTTGAGTTTTCCGCCCAAGCAATACGCGACCACCGATTCGCAGGCGCGTTTTTTGCGTGAGTTGACGGATCGGCTTCGGACTGCGCCCGGTGTCGTATCGGCGGCGGCTGCTTTGACGTTTCCTACCAACGGCGGGATTGCGACGGATTTCGACGTGCCGGGCGTGACCCATTCCGATCAATGGAAGGGCGATGTGGTGCCTTGCAGCCGGCAGTTTTTCGAGACCGTTCAATTGCGGCTGCTCGCGGGACGGTTGCCTGAGGAAGCCGACGAAGCCGGCAAGCGCAAAGTCTCGGTGATCAACCAGGCGATGGCAGCGAAGTTTTTTAGCGGCCGGAATCCGATCGGCCGGGAGCTTGTGATCGACGGCTTGAAGAGCGCACCGGGACCGGTGCCGGATCCGCGGTTCGAGATCGTGGGCGTGGTTTCGGACATGAGGAACGCCGGTCTGCTTCGTCCGGCGGCTCCCGAAGCGTACGTGCCGTACACGGTGGCGAGCTACGGCGCGGTCGCGGTGTACGTACGCACGGCGGGCAATCCGGCGGCATTTTCGACGACGCTTGATCGGCAGGTTCTGTCGCTCGACGCGAGCGTCACGCCGCAAAACACCTCGACGGTGGATAGCGTGCTGGACGTGAGCAACTACGCCAGACCGCGCTTCGGTTTGGTCCTTTTCTCCGTTTTCGCCGGGATCGGGCTGCTGCTCGTGAGTCTGGGCGTGTATAGCGTGATTTCGTACAGCGTGTCGCAGCAGACGCGCGAAATCGGGATTCGCATAGCGCTGGGCGCGAGTCCCTCGGATGTGCGGTCACGGGTGGTGACATCCGGGTTGCGATTCATTTCTGTGGGCGTTGGCGCCGGGATGCTGTTCGTATTTTTCGTGGGCCGAGTGCTCGCGAATCAGCTTTTCGGGATCGCATGGTACGATCCGATGACGCTGGGCGGAGTGGTGGCGGTTCTGATGGCGGTGGGGCTGGTTTCTTCGTACGTCCCGTCGCTGCGGGCGACGCGGGTGGATCCGGCGATATCGTTGCGGGAACAATAGGGATTGGGGATTAGGGCTTGGGGATTGAGGTCGGTAGAATCTAAGCATGTGTCGAAGCATCAAGCGTCTGCGCAATCCGGATCAGGCTCCGGCTACGCCCGAGGAGTTTAACGCGGCCGCGCTGCAGTTCGTGAGAAAGATCAGCGGGTTTCAGAAGCCATCCAAGGCAAACCAGGAATCGTTTGACAAGGCGGTCGCGGAAGTGGCGGAAGCTAGCCGCAAATTGTTGGAGTCGATTAGTACTGGG
Source organism: Bryobacteraceae bacterium (assembly GCA_035295865.1). Lineage (GTDB taxonomy): Bacteria > Acidobacteriota > Terriglobia > Bryobacterales > Bryobacteraceae > Palsa-89. The sequence goes on along the minus strand of DATGIH010000496.1, from coordinate 14,739 downwards.
GTACGCCAAGCGTAAGCGCATTTGCCCAAAACCCTAGGCAGTTGACCGCATGTTTCGCTTAGCCCCGCCGGGCCGATAGCTCCCTCAGGAGAACGAGCCAGGATGCAGCGGCTACAGACGCTTTGGGAACGCGTGGCGGCATGGTACGGATTGCCGGATCGCAAAATGACGGAGTACGTCCTCATTGGTGCGTACTCATCGATTGCCCTTTTTGCTCTGGTGGCCGGTTTGACTCCCAAAACGCGGGCCCTTTTCGGACCAGCCATGGCGAATCATGCCGCAAAACCGGAGTTCAACGCGCTGCTCAACAAACTGCTGAACGCAGGGGCTGATTTTGCCGCAGGAGCCAGTTTGCTGGTGATAGCCGTTGGGCTAGGGTACTGGAACCGCCGCGCGAAGCCAATGGTGCAGGAACCGATGGCATCCCCCGCGCAGAGCGGGCCTCCTTTTTTGTTTTGACCATATTTCCAACCTCGCCGACGGCGTGATAAGTTATTAGAGTTCCGTTTTAATTCAGCTTACCTTGAGGTTATTTCCATGAAGAGAACACCAGCCGTCCTCCTTCTACTATGCGCTTCCGCAAGCTGCTGGGGGCAATTGACGCCTGCGCAAAAGCTCGCGGATTTTCAAAGTCTGGCCAGTCTGTATGTGAAGCAGTACGCACCTTTTCAATGGAAGATGCAGCTCTTCGATTACAACCTTTATAAGATCAGCCCCTGGGTGGCGCAGGTACAAGCAACCACCGACGACTTGGGCTTTTACGAAATTATGTCGCAATATGTGGCGGCGTTGAACGATGCACATTCGCTGTATTTGAATCCATCGGACTTCTTGGCGGATCTGCGCTTTGGCGCCGACATTTACGACGGCAAAGTATTAATCGATTTTATCGATCGGGACGCATTGCCGGCCAGCAAGTATTCGTTCCAAATCGGCGATGAGTTGGTGATGGTGGATAACCAGACCACTTCTGAGATTATGGCGAACGTATCGCAGTTTTTTAGCGACGCGAATCCGGTCTCGACGAGCCGCGATGCGGCCGGTTACGCCACATTCCGGCCGCAGGCCCTGATTCCGCGCGCCGAGGAAGTGGGAGCGACGGCGACAGTGGTGATCCGGCGGCAAGCCGGTAATTTGGAGACTTATGTGGTGCCGTGGGTAAAAAGCGGTACGGCGCTGACGAAGATCGGTCCGTCACCGAATCCCTCGATCGCGAAGCCGCGAATGGCTGAGCGCACGGTGACTCGTCCGGAAGTTCCCGCCTATCGGAAGCCGCTGACTTATCTGCAGCGCAGCCGGCTTCCGATCAAGAAAGCGGTTCTGAACTTCGACGCGCTTCCGCCGGTGTTCCAGCTTCCCGCGGGTTTTGTACAACGCTTGGGAAATGGCACGGATGACGTGTTTTTCAGCGGGACCTATAAGTCGGGTACAAAGACGATTGGCTACATTCGCATTGCGGATTTCCAGCCAGCGGACGAGGCAGGCGCGGAGACCGCGTTCGACACCGAGATCGCCTACATGCAGAAAAACACCGACGGCCTGGTGGTGGATGTAATGCGCAATCCGGGCGGCGATGTCTGCTATACGGAAGATTTAGTGAGCCGGCTGATGACCAAGTCATTCCACGATGCGGTTTTCGAATTCCGGCCCGAGCTTTCCGACGTGCAAGCGTATCAGGATGCCACGGCACAAGCGATTTCGGATCAAGAACCGACGTACGTAATCCAAATCCTGCAGCAACAGACACGCATCGTCACGAAAGCGTATCAGGGCGGGGGATTGACGGGACAGCTTCCGGTCTGCCAACTCAGCCAGACGCGGCCTCCGAACCGCGATGCCAGCGGGAGACTCGCGGTTTACAGCAAGCCGATCCTGCTGTTGACCGATCGGTTCAGCGCTTCGGCCGCGGAACTGTTCTCCGCCATGTTCCAGGACGCAAAGCGCGGCAAGAACTTCGGAACGCGGACGATGGGGGCGGGCGGGGTGGTTTCAGACGGCAATCCCGCCGGCTACTATTCCGAAGGACAAACCTCGGTGACTTTTGGGTTGATCACGCGTTCCGGTACGTCTTCGGTAGCGGGCTATCCGAGCACCAACCTGTATGAAAACGTGGGCGTGCAGCCGGACATCGAGAATGACTACATGACCGCTTCGAATCTGCTCCATGGCGGGGCGGACTTCGTTCAGGCGTTCACGGCAGAAATTCTGACGATGATCGGGAAGTAACCTTTTCTAACAAAAAAGTTTGACGCGGTTGTTGCCTTTCTTACGCTATGTTGACAGGGGATTGTCATTATGAAATTATTCGCGCTTGGAGCGCTACTCATCGGGATTGCTTCGGCTAATCCACTTACTATCACGATTACAGGAGCCGCTAGCGGCACATTGGGGAGCACGCGGTTTACCAACGCGACGTTCAAGTTCGTGATGACAGCCGATACGGGCACGCTCGTGTTGCCCACCTGCTGTCCTGGAGATATCGAAACCGCGGCGGGCTCGGCTACGACGTTTGCGATCACGGGTGCCGGCTCCGGAATGCTAACCGATAACCAAGTTGTATTTATCGATCCTAGCGGGACGGCTGGATTAGCGCATGCCAACGATGGCGATATGATTGACCTGGACAATGCGGCATTCGCCGGATACGGATTGACCAAGAGCCTGGGACCGGTCACCGGCACGCCGTTCATCGGGCGGAATCCGATTTTCGGAACCAACAATGGGGCGCTCACGATAACGTCCGCCAGCACTGTGACGTTCACGTTTGTTGTGACCACACCGGTCGGCCCGACCATTACAAAAGTGACGGATGATTACGGCGTCGGTAGCACCTTAACTGCAGGCATGCCGATCATGATTACCGGGACAGGTTTTGGCGACGATCCCAACAATTTGCCGACGGTCCAGATCAATAACGAAACAGCGCTGTATTTCTCGTCAAATGGCGGGACTCAAATTATTGCCTTCCTGCCGAGCGATCTGCAGCCGGGAGCGGCGAATCTGACGGTGAGCGCGGCAGGTGCAACGTCGGCCGCGTTCCCTGTAACCATTGCCGCTGTAGCGCCGGTGCTGGCGGTTTCGAATCCATTCCAGGATGCTTCCGGCAACCCGATTACGTCCACGAATCTGGCGTCGGCCGGGATGCAGGTCACGGCGCTGGCATTGGGATTAGGGCCGACGAATCCGATTCTTCCTCCGAATACGAACATTACCGCCAAGACTCCAACGACGATGCCGGTGACGGTAATGATCGGAAACAAGATGGTGACCGCCGATTTCGCGGGCTACCGGGTGGGCAGCGTGGCCGGATTCTATGTGGTGCAGTTCACCGTTCCAGCGGACGTCGCGATGGGGCCGCAACCTGTAACCATCACAGTGGGCGGCGTCACCAGCAACTCCGAGACGCTCAACGTCGGGCCGCCGATCCCTATCATCAATGCGATCGTCAACGGGGCGACATTCAAAGCCGGCGCGTCCGGCAATTCGTTCGTCAGCTTGTTCGGATCGAATTTCGGAACGGACAACACCGATGGCAATATCTTTCCGGCCATGAGTTTTAAGGGACTTTCGGTGCTGGTAAACGGAAACCCCATTCCGCTGTATGTGGTGGTCGGCTCGCCGGGGCAGATCAACGTGGTGCTGCCGTCCGAATTACCGGCGACGGGCACGGCGCAGGTCCAAGTGAAGACCGCGAACGGAACCAGTCCCGAATTCGATCTCACGCTCAGCCCGACGTCGGTTGGGATCTTCAGGATCACCGATCCATCCAAGCCAACGCGGGTGAACGGAGCGGTGCTGTTCTCGAACACGGCATGGAAGGTGATGCCGCTCTCGATGGCGAAAGCGCTGGGTTTCCCGGATTGTTCCACTGTCACCACCGCTTCGATCTGCGGCAAGCCCGCCAAGGCGAAGGATCAGGTGCAAATTTACGTGACGGGTCTGGGTAAGGCGACGCCGAATGGCGATCCGAACGGCAAAGTTCTACCCACTGGATCGCTGGCGCCGACAGACGGCAGCGTGCTGTACAAGACGGTGGCTCTGCCGACCGTGACGGTGGGCGGAGTTCCGGCTCAGGTGAGCTTCTCTGGAATTGCGCCGGGAAATGCCGGGCAATACCAGATCAACATCGAGATCCCGGACGGAGTAAAACCGAGCGACGATGTTCCGCTGGTGGTCACCATGCCGGACGGGAGCACCGATACGGTGACGATCGCGGTGCAGGCGAGCTAGAGATCGTTCTTACCGAACCGCGACCGCAAGGGAGCGCTACCAGAACGCCCGTGGTAGCGCTCCCTTGCGGTCGCGGTTCGGTATCTGGCTCACAAACATTTCTATTCGCTTTTGGTTTGGCTTATGGTTCAATGAGCTATGAGGCTCTTCGCGTTTCTGTTGGCCACTTGTGCGTTCGCGGATACGCCGTTTATCCAAAACAACGATTTTGAAATGCCCATGATCGGACCGCCCTACGTCTCCGTGGCTGACGTGCCCGGATGGACGCACACGGGCGCGACCGGCATCGGGAATTTGTGCCGGATCGGCTATGCGGACGGCGTGGGAAACGTCGGCAACGCCGGTCATGGAAAGCAGTTTCTGCTGCTGGGCAGCGGTCCGCCGATTCATGGCGACGCGACGTGGTCGACCACGATCACGGGATTGACGGCGGGCACCACCTACTCGCTCGGATTTTTGATGGCGTCGCAGCTTCCGCGTATTGCCACTACAGTTACGGTCAGTTTCCAGTCCGGCTCTTCGACGCCCGCGGAGTCGTTCATGATGTCGCCCTTTGCTTTGGCTTATTGGGGAACGTGGGAGCAGAAGCAGATGAATTTTCTTGCGACGTCGGACCGTGCGCAGGTGGTGTTCGCCGTCGTGGAGCAAGGCTCCGAATTGGGCTTGGACTACATGACGATACAAGTCGCCATTCCGCCGGTGACCACGCCGACGTTGGCATCGGTAACTCTGCCGATCGGAGATTCGGTGCGGTTCTCACCGGGCGCTCCGATGTTGATCACCGGGACAAATTTGGGAACGGGCCCGAACGACGTTGCGAGCGTATCCATCGGAAACGTGATGTTGGGCGGGGAAGCCGCGCCGGTAACCACCTTCTTAAATTCGAGCAATCTGCTGGCGCAAGTTCCGGTGGATTTTCCGCCGGGGCCGACCGCGGTCACAGTGACGCGCAACGGTGTTACCACGCCGCCGATTTCCATTACGGTGGCGCCCTATTCTCCAGCAATTTATTACCCCGGGTTTTCGGCGTTCGTCGATAGCGCGGGCAATCCGATCACGATCGCGCATCAAGCGATTCCAGGCACGAAAGTAACTTGCTCGGCGATCGGGTTGGGACCCACCAATCCGCCGATGGTCACGGGTGTCGCGACGACAAGTGCGTCGCCTGTGACGTCGTCCGTGCAGATGATGGTGGGGACCATTCCGGTGGTTCCGAGTTTTGTGGGGCTGGAAGTGGGATCGGTCACCGATTATCAGGTGACGTTTACCGTTCCGGGCAACACGCCGGTGGGTGCGCAGCCGGTTACGATCACCGCCGGCGGGGTCGCAAGCAACACCGTGACGCTGCTGGTTGGAATTCCTTTGCCGCAGGTGAATGCAGTGGTGAATGGCGCGACGTTCAAGGCCGGAACCGCTTCGCCGAATTCGTTCGTCAGCATTTTTGGATCGAGCTTCGGAGACGCCGACACGACGGCGAATATTTTTCCAGCGACCACGTTTGGTCCGGTTTCGGTGGTGGTGAATGGGTTTAAGACGCCGTTGTACAGCGTGATCGGATCGAAAGGGCAGATCAACATCGTGCTTCCGTCGGAGCTGGCCGAGACCGGGACCGCTTACGTTCAGGTGACGAATGCAGAGGGGACAGGCGCGTCGTATGCAGTGCCGCTCGCCCCGGATTCCGTTGGAATTTTCCGTATTGCGGATCCATCGGATGCGAAACGAATGAACGGGGCGGTATTGTTCGCGAACACGGCGTGGAAGGTGATGCCGTTATCCATGGCGGCGGCGCTCGGATTGCCGAGCTGCGCGAGCGTTACTACCGAATCGGTGTGCGGGCAGCCGGCGAAGGTGGGCGATCAGGTGCAGATTTATCTCACCGGACTCGGCCGTGCGACACCGAACGGCAATCCCAACGGTACGGTGCTGCCGACGGGATCGCTCGCGCCATCCGATGGCAGCGTGCTGTACAAGACAGTGCAAACTCCAACGGTGACGGTGGGCGGAATGCCGGCCGAGGTGAGTTTCTCGGGGATTGCGCCGGGCAACGCCGGACAATATCAGATCAACATTGCGATCCCGAGCGGCGTCGTGGCGGGGGATAGTGTGCCGTTGAAGGTCACGATGCCGGATGGGAGTTCGGATACGGTCACCATCGCGGTGCAGGATTAGGCTCGACCTTATCCTTGACATCTGTTGTCAAATATGACAACATATCCGTGAAGCCAGCGCGATTGCCGCGCTCATGACTAGAAAGTCCCGGCCTGTTTCATGGATCAAAGCGGCGCTCAGGGAATTCGAAGATTTTCCTGAGGAAGCGAGGCTGATATGCTTAGCGGCGCTTACCATTGCCGCTGAAGGTGGAAAGGCCGACATCGCAACACCGATGGTTGGTCTAGGGTCTGGTGTGTTCGAGCTCAGGGTTCGATACGGCGGCAACGCGTACCGCGTGGTCTATGTATTGCAGTTGGCCGACGAAGTTTGGGTGGTTCACGCCTTCCAAAAGAAATCCACTCAGGGGATTAAGACGCCCCAGCGAGAGATCGACCTGATCAAGGAAAGAATAAAACGGCTGCGAGAAATGTTGCAATGAATCAAAAACTGGGCGTGGTACGAGGCAGCGGTAACGTGTTCCGTGATCTCGCACATCCGAATGCCGACGTGGAACAATTTAAGGCCATCCTTGCGGCGCACATTATCAAAGTGCTCGATAGGGAGAGTTTGACCGTGCGTGCGGCCCATAGCCGCACCGGCGTTGCGGCCGCCGATTTCTCGCGTATCCGCAACGCGGACCTATCGCGATTCACAGTGGATCGTTTGATGTCGATTCTGAACAGGCTCGGGTCTCGAGTGGACATAAAGATTCGAGTGCATGCACCCGAACGTTTGCACGCTTAGAGGCTTGGTTCGCCGGCGAGCATTCGATCCAGATCTCGGAGCAGAGTCCGTTGTTCGAACCAATACGTCGAACACATCAGGGCGCCAACCGCGGCAGCCGCAATAGCAGCGCGATATCCCTGTTCGATGGTTAGCTCTGCGGCGGCTAGCGGCAGGATCGCGAGAAAGCCCACAAAAACTGGGGTATTGATCTTGACGCCCACGCGACTACCTGCTTCGTCCCATTCCGCGCGAATGTTGATGGTGGTGCGAGTGCGCCATTTGCGCTTCAGCATGAAGCCTTCGCGCGTAACACTGCCACCGTATTTGTGATCGTAGATCGCAAACGAATCGCACGGGCTCTTCAGATCGACATGAGCCGAGATGCGGCGCTTCACTTCCTCTTCGCTCAGTGGCGAGGTGATCCACAGCCAGCGGTATGGGATCAAAAGCTGCGTACTATTGCAGAGCTTTTTCAATCGCCGAAACTACCTCGGGCGAATCGGGCTTCACTTTCGGTTCGAAGCGGGCGATCACGGTGCCGTCCTTGCCGACCAAGAACTTCGTGAAGTTCCACTGGATTTCGCCGCCGGTGTTGGGATTCGCGGTTTTATCCGTCAGGAATTGATAGATGGGGGCTTTGTCGTCGCCTTTAACGGAAATCTTTGAATACATCGGGAAGGTCACGTTGTAGGTGCGCGAGCAGAAGGTCTTGATCTCTTCGTTCGTGCCGGGCTCTTGGGCCATGAAATTGTTGGCGGGGAATCCGATTACAACCAAGCCTTTATCCTTGTACTTTTCGTACAGCGCTTCGAGAGCTTTGTATTGCGGGGTGAATCCGCATTTGCTCGCGACGTTGACCAGCAGAAGAACTTTTCCTTTGTAGGCGGCAATGGGGGCGGGCTGGCCATCGATGGAGTTGAGGCTGAAATCGTAAACGCTGGTGGCGGCCAGCAAGGATAGGCAAAAGAGTAAACCGAGAACGAGATAACGCACGTGAAATCCTCCCTAGATTCCGGTCAAGATAGATGTAACGGTTGATCCGGCTAGGCATCATTCTATCAAAGGCGAGAATTGCGGATGCCCAAGAAGACAGAGAGTTTAAAAACATATCGAAGCAAACGGAATTTTGAAGTGACTGCGGAGCCTGAGGGTTCCGAGCGATCGAACGGACCCTCCCAGGATCTGCTTTACGTGATCCAAAAGCATGACGCGTCGCATTTGCATTACGATTTTCGATTGGAATGGCGCGGGGTGCTGCTTTCGTGGGCGGTCCCCAAAGGGCCGTCGCTCGATCCTTCGGTGAAGCGCCTGGCCGCGCGTGTGGAGGATCATCCGGTGGAGTACGGCGGATTCGAAGGCACAATACCGAAGGGCGAATACGGCGGCGGGACCGTGATGCTGTGGGATCTGGGATCGTGGGTACCGGAATCGCCGGATGTGGATGCGGCGTTGGCCAAAGGCGAACTGAAGTTCACGCTCAACGGCAAAAAACTGAAAGGATCCTGGGTGCTGGTGCGGACCAAAGGCTACGGCGGATCGAAGCGCGAGAGCTGGCTGCTGATCAAGCATCGCGACCGTTACGCATCGACCGACGACGTGCTGGAGAAGAAGCCAAAATCCGTGCTGACCAACCGGCTGCTTCCGCAGATCGCGGCCGGGACCCGTTCCCGATGACGGATCGCATTCCGTTCCGCGTGAAGCCGATGCTTGCGTCGCTGGTGAAGGAGCCGTTTGACGCGCCGGGCTGGGTGTACGAGGAAAAGTACGACGGCTACCGGATTCTTGCGTATAAAGAAGGGCGCGAGGTGACGCTGCTGTCGCGCAACGGCAACGATCGGACGGCGACGTTCGCTCCGATTGCGAGCGCTGTTGCGAAACTTCCGGCGCGAACATTGCTGCTGGATGGCGAAGTGGTGATCTTCGATTCCAAGTGGGTGTCGCGCTTCCAGCTGCTGCAGAATTCGGGCGCGGAGCCATCCTACGGAGTCTTCGATTGTCTTTATCTGGACGGACGCGATTTGCGGCGTGAGCCTTTGTCGGCGCGTCGTGCGGCGCTCGAGAAACTGCTGGGCAAAACCAGCGGCACTCGCGATCGCATTTTCACTTCCGTTTTTCTCGCTGCGAATGGTTTGAAGGCTTTTGAAGTTGCGAAGAAGAAGGGCTACGAAGGGCTCGTCGCGAAGGACAGCTCGGCGCCTTACTTGGCGGGGCGATCCCGGAGTTGGCTCAAGGTCAAGGTTCATCAGGAAGACGAATTTCTGATCGTCGGCTACACCGAGCCGGAAGGAGCGCGCAAACATTTTGGTGCGCTGCTCTTGGCGGCCTACTCGAACGGCGATCTGCGCTATGTGGGCAAAGTGGGGACCGGATTCAATCAAAAATCGCTCGCCGATCTTTATCGAAAGTTCCAACCGTTGATTCGAGTTAAAGCGGCCGTGATCGATCCGCCGCGCGAGCGAGGCATTACGTATCTGGCGCCGCGATTGGTCGCGCAGATTGCATACGGCGAGCTGACGCACGATCGCAAGCTTCGTCAGCCCGTGTTTCTTGGGCTGCGCGACGACAAGAGTCCGCAGGATGTGAAGCTGCCGGAGGTGAAATGAATATCGAAAAACTGCTCACGCATCCGGATAAAGTGTTTTGGCCGGAGGAAGGCTATACCAAGCTCGATCTCGCGCGTTTCTACGAAGCTGTCTTTCCGAAGCTGAAGCCGTATGTGGAGGACCGCATGCTCTCGCTGGAGCGCTGTCCCGATGGCATGAGCGGACAGTGCTTCTATCAGAAACAGGCACCCAAGGGAATGCCCGCTGGGACGCCGACCAAGTTGATCCAGCACGAAAAAAAAGACGTGAACTATGTGCTGGGCGGCGCGCTCGAAACTCAAATCGCTCTGGTCAACTTTGGCTGCATTCCGGTGCACGTGTGGGAGAGCCGCGCTTCGAAACCCAATCAGCCGGATTGGATGGTGTTCGATCTCGATCCGGGTGCGGGCGGATTTGCCGATGCCGCGCGCGCGGCACTGCTGGTGAAGAAAGCGCTCGACGAACGCAAGCTCACGAGTTTTCCAAAGACGTCCGGCAGCCGCGGACTGCACATTTTTGTCCCGCTGCGGGTGGGTCCGGATTTCGATAAGGTCCGCTCGTACGCGACTGATTTGTGCTCGCGCCTTGCTTCGGAACATCCCGATACGCTGACGACTGAGTCGCGCATCGCATCGCGCAAGGACCGCGTTTATCTGGATTCATTCCGCAACGGGTACGGCGCCACGGTGGTTGCTCCCTATTCGGTTCGGCGGCGCGAAAAAGCGCCGTTCTCCATGCCGCTGGCATGGAAAGAGGTCAAGCCAACGCTCGATCCCGCGAGTTTCAATCTGAGTAATTACAAGAAACGGCTGGCAGGAAAAGATCCGTGGGAAGGATTTTTCGAGAGCCGGCAGGCGTTGAAAGGCTAATTATTTCGTGGCGCGTTGGGCGAGGAACCACGCCTGGCTGTCATGCCCGCCGTCGAGCGATTTGTGCCGGTACGAACCATCCTTGTGCATGCGGCGCGCGTTGCGATTGTCCTGCAGATAGGCGTGCAGGATTTCGTCCTTCAATCGCTGCACGAGTTGCGGACGTTCCACCGGGAAGATCACTTCCACGCGCCGGTTGAGATTGCGCGGCATCAGGTCGGCGCTGCCCAAATAACATTCTTCGGCGCCGTTGTTTCCGAAGTAGTAAATGCGGCTGTGCTCCAGGAATCGCCCGACGATGCTGGAGACGTGGATGTTTTCGCTCACGCCTTGCACATTGGGACGCAGACAACAGGCGCCGCGCACAATCAGATCGGTTTTGACGCCGGCTTGAGAAGCTTGATAGAGCAGCCGGATGATCGGCCCATCTTCGAGCGCGTTGGTTTTGAAAATCAAACGGCCCGGTCCGCCGTTGCGCTGCACGTCAATCTCGCGCAGGATCAACTCCTCGATGCGCTGCCGCATATTCAGCGGCGCGACCAGCAATTTCCGGAAGCTCTTCTTGTGCGAGTAGCCGGTTAAGTAGTTGAAGAGGTCGGTAGCATCGGCGCCGATCTGATCGTCGCTGGTGAAAAATCCCAGATCGGTGTACAACCGTGCGGTGGAAGGATTGTAGTTGCCGGTGGCCAAGTGGCAGTAGCGGCGAATGACATCGCCTTCACGCCGCAAAACGAGTGCCACTTTCGAGTGAACCTTCAAACCCATCAATCCATAAACCACGTGGACGCCCTCGCGTTCCAGCGCCCGGGCCCATTCGATGTTGCTCTCTTCGTCGAAGCGCGCTTTCAACTCCACCAGCACGGCCACCTGCTTACCATGCTCCACCGCTTCGAGCAGCGCTTCCACGATAGGCGAGTTGCGGCCCAGCCGGTACAGCGTCATTTTGATGGCGACGACATCGGGATCCTTGGCGGCCTTGCGCAAGAATTCGATTACGGGCTGGAACGAATCGTAAGGATGATGCAGAAGCTGGCTCTGGTGGCGGATGAGTCCGAAAACGTCGTCCTCTTTTGTGCCGAAGCCTGGCGGGGTAGCGGGTAGAAACGGCTTGTCTTTGAGATCGGGACGATCCAGGCCGGCGAGGTGGCGCATGCGGCTGAGATCCAGCGGACCATCCACGCGATACACGCTGGCCGCTTCCACCTCCAGATTGCTGGCCAGGATATCCATCATGGAATCCGGCATGTCGAAGTCAACTTGCAGGCGGACAGCGTCGCGGAATCGGCGCTGCCATACGGCTTCCTCGATGCTTTCGAGGAGATCGTCGGTCTCCAGCTCCTTGATGGCAAAATCGGCATCGCGCGTGACGTGGAAAACGTGCGCGCCGACGATTTCGAGGCCCGGAAACAGGTGCTGGAGATTCGCCATCACTAACTGCTCGATTAGCACGAAGCAGAAATGTCCCGACGCGTTATCGCCCGGAACGCATACCGGCAGGAATTGCGGCAGCGTGTCGGGAATTTTCACGCGCGCGAAATGCTCGGGTCCATCCGGATCGCGCACCACCACCGCGACATTGAAACTGAGATTCGAAATATGCGGAAAGGGCCTGCCCTGATCGAATGCGAGGGGCGTAAGCACCGGGAAGACTTTTTCCAAAAACAGGTTGTCCAACTGCGAGCGCTGTTCTGAAGTGAGCTCAGAGAGCTCCATGATCCGGATATTCGCGGCTGCGAGGGCTGGAACCAACTCTTCGCGGTAGAAGGCGTACGCCTCATTCATCAGGCGGTCCACTTCGACTCGGATGGATTCGAGAACTTCAGCCGGGCCATGGCCGTCGATACCCGGATCTTGCACCTTGTTTTCGATCTGCTGCATCAATCCCGCTACCCGGACCATGAAAAATTCGTCGATATTCGAGCCGAGAATCGCCAGGAATTTGACGCGCTCCAGCAAAGGATTTCGCGCATCGCGGGCTTCTTCGAGCACGCGGCGCTGGAATTCCAGATGGCTCAATTCCCGATTGAGGTAAAGAGAAGGATCGCGCAAATCCGTAATTTCGGTGAGGGGAAGGACGGCAGACATTGCAGCTCCTATTTTACTTGGGCGCGCCCGCGGCTCGCCAGGGCGGGTTGGTACTTTTTCGCGGATTTCGTTACCAGATACGCATGTAGACCCAGAGTGAGACCGCCATCCATCTGTGGGCTTGCCGCCATGCTGCTGGCAGCTTCGCCGGCCGTCCAGCCAGGCGGGTTCTACCAATGCGCCGGTCAAAGGATAAAAATCCTGAGCTGCGACGGGCCGGGCGAAGACGCGGGGTGCGAGGTGGAATCTTATGCCCCGCAGGGACTCGCCGCGGTTCACTCGCGCATGCAACGGAAAGCTCTGCGGAACTGCCGGGCGGCGGCCAAAGCTGTGGCCCCGGGCCGGCCGCCGAAAGCAGGTCTGGCAAGGTGTAGCGGAAAAATAGAGGGGACCTATCTGGGTCCAAGCGGATATCCAGCGATTTTGTTCTATTTCGGAAAGGCGTCGGTGGAAGGCGGCGACGAAGTAGAATGCTGGACCGGCGGAGGGAAAATTTATCTGCACACTCCGGGGACACCGGCCGATCAGGATTTTGTGATGGGGATGAACGGCAACGGCACGTTGAACACGCCGCTGGGCGAGATGAAAAGGAAGTAAAGCGTTCATTGGTTCTTCAGTTATTCGGTTCTTTGGTTCTGTAGACAGCGACTGTCGTGCGGGAGGGAAGCACTCCCCTTGACAACTTAGGAGAGTGAGGCGCATACTTCTCCTAGTAAGCTTAGGAGAAACAGACATGCGACCCCTCCGCCACCTGATGGCCAGCCTGCTTCGGCGCTCCCGCATGGAAAGCGATCTCACCGACGAACTGCGCTTCCACATTCAGAGCCGGACCGAGCATTTCCTGCGCTCCGGGCATTCTCCGGAAGAAGCTGGACGGCTGGCCCGTTTGGAATTCGGAGCGGTGGAATCGTACAAGGAAAGCTGCCGCGAGGCGAGCGGCCTGGCTTTCTTCGACGAGCTGCGCGCCAACTTACGCTACACGCTGCGCACTTTGCGGTTGAATCCCGGGTTTGCGCTGGCTGCGGTGTTTTCGCTGGCGCTGGGGATCGGGGTGAACACATCCGCATTTACCTCAGTCAACGCCATCGTCCTTCATCCGTTTCCTTATCCCGAGTTGGATCGCGTGGTGGCGGTCTGGGCGACCGATGTGAAGCTCGCAGAGCCGCGTCAGCGCCTGGCGCCCGGCAATTTTCTCGATTGGAAGAAGAATAGCTCGACGTTCCAATATCTGTCCGCCTATCGCGGCTGGAACGCGACTTTAACCGGGGTGGATGAACCGCGCAGGTTACAAGCCACGCAGGTCTCCGCCGATTTCTTCCATACGTTCGCCATGTATCCGCGCCAGGGACGTGCATTCTCAGAGGCCGACTGCGAGCCCGGCCGCGATGCGGTGGCGATTGTGAGCGAGGCTTTCTGGAAGAGCCAGCTTGCATCCATCGCCGAGCCGCTGGGTAAAACCATTTCGCTCGACAAGCGTGCTTACACCATCGTCGGCGTGATGCCGGACGATTTCGAATTTCCGCTGGTCACTGAAGTGTGGACGCCGCTTGCGCTCACTCCGGAAGAAAAGAACCGGCGTGATCTGGCCGACTTACAAGTGATGGGACGGCTAAAGTCGGGCATGCCCTTCGGACAAGCCCGCGAGGAAATCAGCGCGTTGAACGTGGAACTGCAGCGGCGGTTTCCCAAAACAAACCTGGGACGCGGTGTTTTGATCAAACCGTTGCGCGAAACTCTGGACGAAGTGACGCACCGTTTCAATTTCATCCTGCTGGGCGCCGCGACTTTCGTGCTGCTGCTGGCCTGCGCCAATGTCGCAAATTTGCAACTCGCACGCTCCACCGCGCGCCAGCGGGAAATCGGATTGCGCGCCGCGCTGGGCGCCAGCCGCTTCCGGATCGCGCGCGAGCTGCTGACCGAGAGCATCGTGATCGGAGTGCTGGGCGGAATCGTGGGCATGCTGCTGGCGGATTGGGATCTTACCGTCACCAAGGCCGCGATTCCGGCGCAGGTATATCAGTGGGTGGCCGGATTGCGACAAATGCATATCGACGCGACCGTAATCGCCTTTGGATTCGCCGTCTCGGTCGCCGTCG
>DATGIH010000495.1:0-7123 GCA_035295865.1 Bryobacteraceae bacterium | reverse complement strand
ATGTTTTCGCGCCCGGTCTGGCTGAGTCCTGCTCGGCGCTCCGTGACATGTGCCTTTCCATTCCGGAATGCACGTTTAATGGCGCTCCAATTGGCGGGTTGGCGGAAGCACTCTCAGACGCATATTCACTATTAATGAATGGATGTGTCATCACCTATCAGATCCCATCCGGGCCGGCACCCGAAACAGCCACGCTCAAAGTGTCGAGCAGTTTGGGCTCGGGGCAGGTGGAGATTCCCTGGGAACTCGAAATCCCGGCGCCGGCAGCCAATGCTGAGAAGGACGAACCGGCGACGCCCGAACAAGCTCCCGCTCCCGAAGAAGCGGTGGCATCCTAACTTATTTCGATCCGGTTTCTTTCTTGATCTCGCGCGAAGCTTCGTGGGCGTCGCGGCGCACTTCGGCCGCGGCCTTGTGCGCTTCCTGCTTCAGCTTCTGACTGGCCTCGCGACTTTCGTGCTTCAATTCCTGGCCGGTCTCGCGCAACTTCCGCTTCGCGTCTTCGGTATCCCGCCGGGTGCAAGCGCCCGCCAGCATGCAAAACGGAATCACAAGGGCAATCATGTTTCTGCGCACGACGGTAGGACGCCGTCTTTCCTAGGGTTGTTACCGTGATCTACCGGCTGACCTGTGAGTTTCCTGTAAAATCGACACCCGCTTGCAGCCGTCTCGTTCTAAAGTGTTGACGGAAAGGTCCGCTAGTAGATGGACCCGAGCGTGCACCATCCCCAGGGATGCTGGTTCGCGTGACATCAAAACTGCCGCCTTGGCGCAGTGCCGCAAAATGGCTGCTGGCCGGCGCAGCGCTGCTCACGGTTGGCTTGGCCGCGTTCGCGATTCCCTACCTACGCCTGGCGAAGCGAGTGGATGAGCAGCTTAGGGCTGGCGCGTTTCAACATACCTTCACCTATTTGGCCTCACCACAGATGGTCTCGGTAGGAGATCCCGTCTCCCCGACAGAAGTCTCAGTGTTCCAACGGTTCGGTGTCCATACGGTAAATGGTCAAGTGGCGTCCATCGCCGATCCGAGCAGCAATCGCCCCGTCCTTCAGACGGAAATTCCCGCCCTGCCGATCATTGACATGTCCGGCGAAGGCCGGGTGAAAAGCCGAATGTTGAAATATGCGGAGATTCCGCCGGTGTTGGTGCATGCGGTGATTTCCGCGGAGGACAAGCGTTTCTTCGAGCATTCGGGTCTGGACTTTCTACGCATCCTCAAAGCGACCTATGTGGATTTGAAAGATCACCGCAAGGAGCAAGGTGCTTCCACCATCTCCATGCAGCTTGCGAGAAATCTTTGGCTAGGGCACGACAAGCGTTGGAGCCGCAAAATAGCAGAGGCGCTGATCACGCTGCATCTCGAACAGAAACTCTCCAAACAAGAGATTTTTGAAGACTACTGCAACGTGGTCTATTTGGGAAATGAGGGATCGTTCAGCGTCAGTGGATTCGGGGAAGCAGCGCGTGTCTATTTCAACAAAGATATGCGCAAGCTCGACCTCGCGGAGTCTGCAACGCTCGCGGGCTTGATTCAGCGGCCCAGCTACTTGAATCCGTTTCACCATCCCGAGCGTGCGCTAGAAAGGCGCAATCTCGTTTTGTCTTTGATGTATGAGAACAAATACATCAGCAAGGCGCAATATAAAGAGGCCGCCGAAGCACCCCTTGGGCTGCATCCAGCGGCTGGCGAGCTGTCAGAAGCCGCCTATTTTATGGACCTTGCTGGGAATCAAGCCGCGCGAGAGCTGGACGAGCGGCCCAGCGGTTCGGCCAAGGTCTACACCACGCTTGATCCACGCTTGCAGCAAGCTGCCGAACAGTCGATTGCCGACGGGATGCGGCTGGTCGACAAGATTCTGGACGGGCGCCGCAAAAAAGGGCAGACTGCTGGGCCGAGACCACAAGTGGCACTGATTGCGCTGGATCCGCATACCGGTGAAGTGAAGGCTCTGTGCGGCGGACGTGATTACGCCTTGAGCCAGTTGAACCGTGTTCTTTCAAAGCGTCCGCCGGGGTCGGTCTTCAAGCCCTTCGTCTACGCGGCTGCCCTGAATACCGCTGTCGTGGGAGGAAGTCAGGTGTTCACGCCCGCATCCACGGTGGACGATTCGCCCACGACGTTTGAGTTCGCAAACCAGACCTATAGCCCGAATAATTTCAAAGGCGAATTTCGAGGAATGGTGACGTTCCGGCAAGCTCTCGCGCATTCGCTCAATGTGGCAACCGTAAAGGTAGGCGAAATGGTGGGATTCGACACGGTTGCCGCGCTCGCCACGCAATCCGGCTTGAGCGATGTAGGCGCCACGCCGGCGCTAGCGCTCGGCGCGTACCAGGAAACGCCGCTGGCTATCGCCCGCGCATACACGGTGTTCGCAAATGGTGGGGCTCGCGTGCAGCCGACATTCCTGGCGGAAATCAACGACCGGAACGGAACTTTGTTGTATCGCCATACCCCGCAGACCAAGCGGGTGCTTGATCCTCGCGTGGCTTTCCTGATGGTAGACATGCTGCAGGAAGTGATGCGCAGCGGAACAGCGGCGGGAGTTCGCGCACGCGGATTCCGGCTGCCGGCGGCGGGGAAAACCGGTACGTCGCACGACGGCTGGTTCGCTGGGTTCACGTCCAATTTGTTATGCGTCGTGTGGGTGGGATTCGACGACTACAGTGAGCTTGGCCTGGAGGGCGCCCGTTCGGCGCTGCCGATTTGGACGGAGTTCATGCAACAGGCCGCGCGCTACAAGCAGTACGGGAATGCCAGGCCATTCGCCCCGCCTCCCGGGTTAGTGAACGTCGGCATGGATCTCGCGTCCGGCCAGGCGTGCCCGGGAGGCGCGATGTCGTTCTTTATTGCCGGGACCGAACCGACATCCGAGTGCGCTCCGCAGCAAATCGAAGTGAATTTCACGCCCGAAGGTGGAGCAGAACAGAGGATCGTGCCGGTGGCGGCGGTAATGGAGCACCCGGCGGCGCAGAATTGATAAACGGATACCATCCCAACAGGATGCACCTGGCCATCGCCGTACCATATCCTGAAATGAGGCATGTTCCTTCGGACCCTGCATAGCCGCCGCTGGAGTTCAGGACGTTTATTGTTGGCCGGGTTCGGAGGCTTGCTCGCCTTGATGAGCGTGGCGGGCGGGGATGCGCTATGGATCTTGCGCCAAGCCAAGCGCAGCAACGCCGCCATGCGGCGGACTTTCCTGGTGCGCAGCCATTCGCTGGATCAGATCCGCTCTGGGATTTACGTCTCCGGGACGCTCGCGCGCGATTATGTTCTCGCCGTGGATTCGGCCACCGCGGAACAGCAACGCAATAAGTTGCAGGAAATCCATGGATCCACGGAAGCTGCTTTGAGCGACTACGGCCGATCGCTCAACGTCGAGGAAGCCGCTGCATTCCGCAGTTTGTCCGCCGAAATCCATGCCTACTGGAAATTGGTGGATCTGATGCTCGCGCCCGGCCGTGAAGCCCGCCGCCAACGCAGTGCGTCCTACTTTTACAATCAACTGGTAGTCCGCCGCGAAGCTATGCTCGATCTGGCGGATCGCGTTGCGCAACGGAACGAACGCGAAATCGCGGCCGGCGAAGAAACGCTGGATGTCACCTTCGATGCCTTTCGGCTGCGGCTCATCGTGATCCTGTCATTGACGCTGGCGGGAGGCATCGGATTAGCCGTGGTCACAGCCCGGCGGCTTTTGCGATCGCAGAAGGAGCTGGAAGCGCTCTCCATGCGACTGGTGAACGCGCAGGAAGAAGAACGCCGCACCATCGCGCGCGAGCTGCACGACGAAGTGGGGCAGTCGCTCACTGCGCTCGCGATGGAGGCCAGCTCCGCGGCCGTGCTGGCAAAAGACAACCTGGAATTTCGCGAACGGATGCACTCCATTCAACACCTCGCGGAATCCAGCATGAATACCGTACGCAATCTCGCGCTGCTGCTTCGGCCTTCCATGCTGGACGATCTCGGTTTGGTTCCCGCGCTTCGTTGGCAGGCGCGCGAAGTGGCCAAGCGGACCGGAATGAAGGTCCGCGTTCAGGCGGAGGAATTGGCAGAAGACCTGCCGGACGAATTCAGCACGTGCATTTATCGCGTGGTGCAAGAGGCGCTCAACAATTCCGTTCGGCATGCGCACGCGCGCTCGGTGCGGATTCAAGTGTCGGGCAGTTCCTCGGATGTCCGCCTTGCCATTGAAGACGACGGCGACGGTTTCGACACGCGCAACGCGCGGGGGCTCGGTTTGGTGGGCATGGCCGAACGCATTCGAAACGCCGGCGGCCATTTCCAAGTGGATTCTTCGCCCGGCCACGGGACAACTCTCAGCGTGATGCTGCCGCTGAACGGCAGAAAAGCTTGAAGCCTTTGCGCATTCTCCTCGCCGACGATCACACCGTGGTGCGCAATGGGCTGCGGCTGATCCTGCAACAGCAGCCCGATTTTCAGGTGGTAGGCGAAGCGTCCGACGGACGCGAAGCGGTCCGCCTGGCCGAAAGTGAATCGCCGGACGTTGTGGTCATGGACATCGGCATGCCGAATCTCAACGGCATCGAAGCCACACGGCGCATCGTAACCAGCCAACCCAAAGTCGCGGTAGCGATCCTCAGCATGCACACCGACGAAGGTTACGTGGTGCGCTCTATGAAAGCTGGAGTGCGCGCGTACCTGCTGAAGGATTCCGCCGAAGCCGACCTGATTGCCGCCATCCGGGCAATCTCAACCGGAAAATCGTTCTTTAGTCCCGCGATTCGAAAGCTCTTGCAGGAAGATTTCATCCGCCAGTTGGAGGACAACGAGGTGGAAGATACCTACGATCTGCTCAGCACGCGCGAGCGCGAAGTCCTGCAACTGGCCGCCGAAGGAAAAACGAACAAGGAAATAGCGGCGGCGTTGAACATCAGCCTTTTCACGGTGGAAACGCATCGCGCCCACATCCTGCAAAAGCTGAACCTGCACAGCGTGCCGGAGTTAATTTTGTATGCGGTGCGCAAGGGAATTATCCGGTAATTAATTTGTTCTCTCTGATCTCAACCTTACCGCCCACAACCCGCATGATCGTGTATCCGAAAAACCACCCCTCCCCTTCGCCCTTGAGCTTGCCACCTGAACTTCCGGCTTCGATATAAATGATGCCGTCATCGGATAATCGCAGAAACTGATGGCCGTGCCCGCTGACCACGTAGCCAACTCCGTACTTTTTCGCGATCCGATGAAACGGAAATTGCGCGCTCTGGAATTTCACCGGGATCAACCAGAATGGCTTGTGGAAGAAAACAAATTTCGGATTGCGATCTTTGTGGGCGGCTAAATCGCGCTCCAAAAACTGCATTTGTTCCTCGCTCAGATCTTCGGTCTGGCTGTTGTCCAGGACCGTGAAATGGGCGTTTTGAAAATCAAACCCGTATGACGCCGGATGCCCGGTTTCTTTCTCGAAGATCCTCCGCGACGCCGCCGACCAGATGTCGTGGTTGCCCGGAGTCAAGTAGAACGGGAACGTCTGGTGCTCCCACAAAGGCTTTAACGCCGCCCATTCGGACTCTGCGATGGCATCGTTTCCACCCTGAATGGTATCGCCCACGTTGATTGCGAAATCGGGGTGTTGCGCCGCCACATCGCGCCAGATGCGTTCGTAGATGCCTGGCTGCGCATCTCCAGTCCGGTCACCGAGGATACAGAATTGAAAATCGTTCTTGGAAGTTTGCGCGGCCGCACAACTCAGAAAAACCGCTGCGACAGTTAAGCGAACGCGGGTGCGAACCATGCGGCGATTCTAGCAAGTCTGTAGAATAGTTCTTACCATCGGAATGCTTCGTTCTCTCCCGGCCACCCTTACGGCATTAGCGGCGTTGTTTCTCTGCGGATGCAAGCACGCCACACCGGATAATGTCGCCGCAACGGTAAACGGCCGCACCATCACTTACGCGGAGCTCGACAAAAAATATCAATCCACGTTCATGTCGTCTACCGAGCGCCCCAGCGACGATCAAATGGCGATTCAAAAACTCGAGGTGCTGCGCAGCCTGGTAGACAACGAAATCATGCTGCAGCGCGCCGAAAAGCTGGGATTGATGGCGACCGACGCCGACGTGGAATCGAAATTCACCGAGCTTAAAGCTCCCTACACCCAGGAGGAGTTCCAACGGCAGCTCGCCTCCACCAAAATGACCGTGGACGACATGAAGCAGCAACTCAAACGCGATCTCAGCGTGCAAAAGCTATTCAGCAAAGAGATCACGTCGCACATCTCGATCTCCGATCACGACGTCACCGATTTCTACAACACCAACAAGAGCAGCTTCAATTTCCCGGAACCCCAGATTCACCTGGCGCAGATCCTGGTGACGCCGAATCCGGATCCAAATGTGCGCAATTTGAAAAGCGACAAAGCGCAGAACGAAGAACAGGCGAAAAAGAAGATTGAGATGCTGATGGCGCGCCTGAAGCAGGGCGAGGACTTCGCGCAACTCGCTCAGAATTTTTCGGAAGAAACCACTTCCGCCCCGAACGGCGGCGATCTAGGCTTCGTGCCCGAATCCGCGCTGGAGAAAGCCAATCCGGAACTGCGCAAAGCCATCCAAGCTGCCTCGCCCGGCCAGGTGACCACCGTGGTTCATACTGCGGAAGGCTACCGGGTGTTCAAGATCTATTCCAAAGAACCGGCCGGCCAGCGCGAGCTGACCGACCCGCGCGTGCAACAGAACATCCGCGAAACTTTGATCAACCGCAAGGATCAGCTACTGCGCGCCGCTTATTACGAAGTAGCGCGGGACGAAGCCAAGGTAGTGAACTACCTGGCGCTTTCCATTTCGCAGACCAAGGACAACAAGAAATAAGCCACAGATGCACACGGATATCTCGGTTGTCTTATCCGTGGCTAATTAGCTTCCGGACGCCTTCGGTTTCGGTTCCGCCTTCTTCGCGGCCGGCGTCTTGCGGATCTCTTCGAAATACTGCTGCACGTATTGTTGATAAGCCAGCGGCACTTCGTCTCGGTTGATTTCGCTGCCCGCCTCGCCGTGCGAGGCTTTGCGATCGGAATATTGCGTTTTTAACTGCTGCTTCCCGGACGCCACCTCCACCATCACTTCGCCCGTGACATTCGCCGCGCGTTTACCGATGATCTCGCTG
>DATGIH010000494.1:0-4539 GCA_035295865.1 Bryobacteraceae bacterium | reverse complement strand
AATAAGCGAATGAAATGTTCTTCCGGATCGGGGGTTCCAGATTCATATGCGATACCGTCTGCTCGATGCCGTTGAATGGCGTCGCCAGATCGTAATATCCGCACACCACCAGCACTCGTAGCGTGCCCTGCTGGGTCATCGCAGACCGTAGCGATTCGGCCACCTGTCCGGGCTGCCCCTGATCCCAAGGCCGGACGTTGGCTGAAATCGTATAGAACAGATCGGTGTTCCACTTCAGATCGCGCCGCACATAATCCTGGAACATCGCCGAATACGCGCCTTCATAGGATGCCTCGCTCGAATCGTATTCATTGCGCTCGCCGGCGGCATCCACATCCATGCCCGTGAATCGCGCATCCAGACGCCCCACCGTCAGCCGTTTGTCGCGCAGCAACTCCTTGAACCAGCGCTGCGGACTCACGCGCAGATTGCACTCCTCGATAAATTTCGGCGAAAGGCCCGTGAATCGCGACAGATCGCGCACCACTTTCTCATATTCGGATTTCGGCAACTGGTCGCCCTTTTCCAAAGCCGCGGCATATTCGCCATGCGCGAACTGCCGTGCCGCTTGCGCCACCGATTCCACATTTTCCTTCTGCAGCTCGGCCGGCAGCAGGTGGTGATACCAGGCGGATACCGTGTAAGTCGGCAGGAAGAATTTCGTCCGATCGTCGGCGCCCCAGTTCGCGAACGCCACCGACGACACCAGCACTATCCCATTCAGGTAAATTTGATGCCGCTGCTGCAGGATGCTCGACATCTGCGCCGAGCGGGTTGTCCCGTAGCTTTCGCCGATCAGAAACTTCGGCGATGCCCAGCGCTCATTGCGCGTCAAGTATTGGTACACGAAATCGGAAAACCACGTGGCGTCCTGCACCGTGCCGTAAAATTGCGACGGATTCTCGCCCGGTACCGGGCGGCTGTAGCCGGTGGAGATCGCGTCCACAAACACCATATCCGTGGCATCCAAAAAAGAACTTTCGTTATCCACAATCGAGTACGGGGCGGGCATGCCGTGCCCATCGTCCGTCAACACGATGCGCTTCGGACCCAATCCCATGTGCGTGAATAGCGATGCCGAGCCAGGTCCGCCGTTGTAGACGAACGACATCGGGCGTTTGGAAACATCCGCGTCATCCTTCGTGTAAGCGACATAGAAGAAGCTCGCTTTCGGAGTGCCGTCGTCCGCTTTGATCACATAGTTACCAGCGGTGGCGGTGTAATTGATCTGCTGCCCGCCCACGCGCGCCGTGTGATGGGTGACGGAAGTCTTCTCTTCGGGCGGCGGACCATGGTGCGTCTGCGCTTGATCCGCTGGTTGCTGCGCCGCCGGTGGCTGCTGCTGATCGCGATTCCGCCGCTGCTCTGGTTGCGCGTCAATACTCGCCACCGTGAAAACCGCCACCAGGATTGTGTACAGAATCCGCATTTTTCCCACTCCTTTACTTGGATACACGAAGCATCACCACGCCATGCGCGGATACCTCGGCCTCGAAAACATCCTTGATCTTGCCCCGATCCACATGCGCCCACAAATCCCGCGTGGCATGTTTTCCGGAGAGCCCAAGTTCGCCCCATGACGCCAAGACCAACTCCGGACGATCCCCTCGATTGAAAAGCGCGACCGCCAGATCGCCGTTTTCCAGCGGTTTAGCCCAGAGTTCGGTGGTGCCTTGCTTGGATACGCGAAATCCCTGTTTCCCCAGCTTGTCCTGATCGATCGCGATCACTTCGCGGTTCGTTAGAACCTGCTTGGTGTCATCATCCATGTTGCGCAGGTCGTTCCCGGCGAGCAACGGCGCCGCCAGCATGGCCCATAGGCTCATATGCGTTTTCCATTCGACCAGGTCCATGTTGCCGTTGCCGATTTCGAGCATATCCGGATCGTTCCAGTGCCCCGGCCCCGCGTACTGCTCCAGCCCAACCTGCTTGTCGAATCCGATGACGGCCATGCTCTTCCAGCGATCCTCAATGTCGCCCGTGGTGCGCCACAGATTTCCGCCGGATGCCGCGCCCCATTCCCAGACTTTGTGCAATCCGTACTGGCACAGGCTGAAAACAATCGGACGGCCGGTGGCCTTCAGCGCGTCGCCCATCTTTTTGTAGACAGCGGGCATGTCGTCTTCTTTGTAAACAGTCTTCGCGCTGCACCAATCGTATTTCAAATAGTCGATGCCCCACGCGGCCCACGTTTTCGCGTCCACTTCCTCATGCTGGTAGCTGCCTTCGTAACCGGCGCAGGTTTGCGGCCCGGGCGATGAGTAGATACCAATCTTCAATCCTTTGGAGTGGACGTAATCGGCCAGCCCCTTCATGTCCGGGAACTTTTCGTTCGGTTGCAGCACGCCTTGGGCATCCCGTTTGCCCTGCCAAGTGTCGTCGATATTGACATAGACGTATCCGGCGTCCTTCATTCCGCTCGACACCATGGCGTCCGCGGTTTCCTTGACCAACTGCGCGCTGACATCCTTACGAAACTTGTTCCAGCTATTCCAGCCCATCGGCGGCGTGAGTGCCAACTGCTGCGCCAAGCACGCGGACGCGAAGATTATGCCGGAAAAAGCTCGCCAAGTCATAGCTCCTATGAAACCATTTTTCCGCTGTCCGTGGCGCACGCACTCCTGCGTGCCGCGTTCACACTCGTGTGAACGCCTTCAACGAGGTTCTTCCTTATTTCGTGTTCGCAAGAGTGCGAACACGGCACGCAAAGTGCGTGCGCCACGATGCCAAAGGCGTCTCTCGTATACTAAAAACGTATGGCAACACTCGTGAGCTTGGGCTCGCCCAAACTCGACGCCGCTGCGCTCGCGCAAAAGCAGGAACAACTATTTTCCATTTTGCGCGGCATGGAACGGGTACTGGTTGCCTACTCCGGCGGAACGGATTCCGCATATCTTGCCTGGGCCGCGAATCGCGCGCTCGGCGACAATGCCGTCGCAATCACGGCGGATTCCGCCTCCATCCCCGAATCCCATAAACGCGATGCCGAAGCCTTCGCCCGGGAATGCGGATTCCGGCATGAGTACATCGATACTCACGAGTTCGACAATCCGGATTATGTGAAAAACGATCCGGACCGTTGCTTCCATTGCAAGGATGAACTATTCACGCAGTTGGACGCGTTGGGCCGCGAGCGCGGCATCCAGCACATTGTCTACGGCGTGAATGTCGACGACTTGGGCGACTATCGTCCCGGTCAGCGCGCCGCCAAACTCCACCAGGTGAAGGCGCCTTTGGTGGAAGCCGGATTGACCAAAGCCGAAATCCGTGAGCTATCGCGCTTGGCCAATCTCTCTACTTGGGACCGTCCTGCGTCCGCCTGCCTCAGCTCGCGCATCCCATATGGAACCGCAGTGACGCCAGAGACTATCAAGACCGTCGAAGTAGGCGAGGAAGCGATTAAGAATCTCGGTTTCCGTCAATTCCGCGTTCGATTCCACGGGGAGTTGGTCCGGCTCGAAATCGCCAAGGACGAGCTGGCCCGCGCTCTCACGTCCGAAATGGCGCAGGCATTTGTCGGCATCTTCAAACCGCTCGGATTCCACTACGTGACCATCGATCTTGAAGGCTATCGCCAGGGATCTCTCAATTCGGTCCTGAAGTAATCAGTTTCGCGTGCCGATTGTCTCGGTGCGTCCAGCCAACGGCTTCACCGCGGGACCGCCGCACACTCCTACGCCGATGTTCAGCAGCGCATTCAGCAGATTGTGCAGCACCGCGTAAACCATCTGTTCGTTCACCGGCTGTTTCCCCGGCAATCGGAATGAAGCGGGCAATTCTTTCGCGATCTGCAGCCGGATG
Source organism: Bryobacteraceae bacterium (assembly GCA_035295865.1). GTDB lineage: Bacteria > Acidobacteriota > Terriglobia > Bryobacterales > Bryobacteraceae > Palsa-89. Next base: position 738 of record DATGIH010000494.1, on the reverse strand, counting down.
GAGTGCGGCAAAGTGCGGCCCGTGCGGTCCTTCTGATTCGCGACGGATATCGGAGTCTGTAGCACTGATCCGGATTGTCCATCGACGTAAAACTGGCAGCGCGAGAACCAGCCCAAATTGCCGGGATCCGCGGCATCGAACAGCAGCAGCGGCGCCTGCCGGTCGGCGGCGAGAAGATCCAGGCACAGCGAGCGCTTGCCGTCTTCAATCCGATATTCGAATCCCGCCTGTTTCGCGATGTTGGCCACGAAATCGGGATCGAGTTCGAGCAGCAGAAATTTGTGCTCGCCAGCTTGCAGCACTTGCATGAACCCCTAGTCTATCAATCCGGAAGAGCACGCGCCGCGTGCTGGTAAAGCTGATAAAAACTCTGGTCGAACAACACCAGAAAAGCTTCGCGGACGTGACTTTCGGATTTCTTCAAATGAGCCACGACTGTCTCGACAGCAACTTGAGCCGCCTCCTGAACCGGATACCCATAAGCGCCCGTGCTGATCGCCGGAAAGCTGATGATGCGAAGCTCGCGCTGCTCCGCGAGTTCCAGGCACTTGCGGTAACACGCGGCGAGTTTCTCAGGTTCGCCATGCTTACCATCGCGATAAATTGGACCGACAGCGTGAAACACAAACTGCGCAGGCAGCGCCCCGGCCGCGGTAACAACAGCGCCACCAGTCGGACATCCGCCGGACTCAGCGCGGATTTCATCCAGCTCCCGCATAATGGACGGGCCGCCGGCGC
>DATGIH010000493.1:0-4877 GCA_035295865.1 Bryobacteraceae bacterium | reverse complement strand
CGGTCATCGAGGCGGAGCTTGGAAGGTCGCCTACGCCGATTTTGTCACCGCGCTGATGGCGTTGTTCATCGTTCTTTGGCTGGTGAATTCGGGAACGGAAATCCGCAAGGCGGTATCGGGATATTTTAAAGATCCAAGAGGCTATCAGAAACTGAACGGCTCAGCGCGCGCCGGAAGCGGCGAGGCACTCGCATTGAGCAAGACCAACATCCAGAAATTGAAAGAGAGCCTGGAAGATGCCATGAAAAGGCTGCCAGGATTCCAGAATTTTTCGAAAAACGTGCAGTTTAGCGTGACTGGCGAAGGGCTCCGGATCGAGCTGTTGGAAAAAGATAAGGGCCTGTTCTTTGAAACTGGCAGCGCCAAGCTCACCGAGAACGGGCAGCGGCTCTTCGATCTGCTTGCCCAACAAATATCAGCCTTACCGAACGGGATCGCGATCGAAGGCCATACCGATTCGCAAAGTTTCCGCTCGCAGACGCTCGACGCTTACGGAAATTGGGAGCTCTCGTGTGATCGGGCGAACACGGCGCGCCGCATCATGCTGGCTGCCGGATTACGCGCCGAACAAGTTTCGGAAATCCGCGGTTATGCCGATCGCCGAACGTTGATCGCAGGCGATCCCGCCGACAGCCGCAATCGGCGGGTGTCGGTGATCGTTAAGTACGTTGGCCAGTAACCGCGCTTAGGGCGTTCCGGCCGCCCGGTGATAGAAATCCGTCATCGACTTGCTCAGATCGTCCAGGCAGCTTTTCTTGGTGTACAGCATGTGTCCGGCGCCGCAATAAGTCAGGTTGATATTTCCACTCCGCGATGGATCGAGTCCCAAATGATTCACCGTGTACTCAGTCGCGAAAAACGGGGTGGCGAGATCGTAATAGCCATTCGCGATCATGACTTTCAAGTGCGGCTCCTGGCTCATCGCCTGACGCAGCATCTCCGCGGTATTGACATATTGATTTTCGAATCGCTTGTAGCTCCAGGGACGAACTTTGCCGGTGAGAATCTCGTAAGGCAGGTCGCTTTCGTATTTCAATTCCTGCCGTACATATTCGTTGAACGCGGCGGTGTACGCACCTTGCACCGACGCATAGCTCGGATCATAGTCCGGATTCTCACCGGCAGAGTCGTAATCCACGCCTTGCAGGCGGCTGTCGTAACGGCCCACCGTGCGCCGTTCCTTGCGCAGCAGCTCTTTGGTGAATCGCGCGATCGAAATGCGAAGGTTCGACTCCTGGACGAAATCCTCGGATAATCCGGTGAGTCGAGCGAGTTGGCGGGCGACTTGGGCGCGCTCGGCTGCGGTGATCTTATCGCCCTTCATCAGCGCGACGGTGTATTCGTTGTTTGCGAAATTGCGCGCTTCGCCCACAGCTTTTTCCAAATCGCCGAGGTCGGCTGGAAGCTTCTTGTGATACCAGGCCGTGGCTGTGTAGCTGGGCAAGTACAGAATATACGGCAGATCGTTTCCACTCCCGAAAAGGATGGTCTGGAAATTCATCACCGACGAGATCAGCGTAATTCCGTTGAGATAGATTCCGTGATGCTGCAGCAAATATTGCGAGAGCGCGGAAGCGCGCGTGGTTCCGTAACTTTCGCCCGCGAGAAATTTGGGCGAATCCCAGCGCTGGTTGCGCGTGGTCCACAGACGGATAAATTCGCCTACCGATTCCAGATCGCCGTCGAAGCTGTGGAATTGCGCCGGATTCTCGCCCGGCGCTTCGCGGCTGAAGCCCGTGGTCACCGGATCGATGAACACCAGATCCGTGTAAGCCAGCGCCGTGTCCTCGTTGTCAATTAAGTGATAGGGCGGCGCGGGCTGTTCGCCTTCGCTGCCCATGGCGACGCGTTTGGGACCGAGCGCCCCCATGTGCAGCCAGACGGAAGAAGAACCGGGTCCGCCGTTAAACGTGAATGTGAGCGGGCGTTTGGCGGAATCAGTGACATCGTCGCGCGTGTAGGCGATGTAGAAGATGCTGGCCCACGGTTTGCCATCGTCTTTCTTAAGAACCAGCGTGCCAGCGGTTGCGGAGTACGGGAGTTTTTTTCCGCCGACGGTAATTTCGTGTTTTGTTTTGGAAGTAGTTTCGACGGCCGGAGGCGCTGGAAACTGTTCCGAACCGGCGGCGGGCTTGGCGGCAGCATCAGGAGCGTCGCCTGGGCGCCGTCCCTGGTTTTGCGCGAAAGACGCGGAAATTAGAAGGAGCGTGGCTACGAGAATCTTGAGCAAGTGGTTCCTCCTCGAAATTCACATCTTATCGATTTCAGGTCGTAATTGTTGGCTGACCCGTGTTAAACTCACGGATCAAAGCCCCTCCATGTTGCTGTCTTTCCTGCATCGCGTAGCCGCTCGTGAAAACCTCTCTTCGGACGACGCGCGCACCGCAATGCTCGAAATCCTCAGTGGCGAAGCGACCACTCCGCAAATTGCCGCATTTTTGGTGGCTCTTCGGACCAAGGGCGAGACCGCCGGCGAACTCCTCGGTTTTGCGCAAGCAATGCGGGCAAAAGCGCATCGGGTGGATGCCGGTCCCGAACGGCTGCTGGATACTTGCGGAACCGGGGGCGACGGTGGAGCGACATTCAACATCTCCACGGTGGCGGCGTTTGTCGCGGCTGGCGCGGGAGCTCGCGTGGCGAAACATGGAAATCGCTCGCTCGCGACGTCCTGCGGCAGCGCCGACATCTTGGAAGCATTCGGCATCCCGATCGCGCTCTCGCCCGAACAAGTGGGCCAAGCGATTCGGGAGGTGGGCGTCGGATTCATGTTCGCACCTCTGTTTCATCCTTCGATGAAGCACGCGCAACCGGCTCGGCTCGAGCTGAAAATGCGCACGGTGTTCAATCTGCTTGGACCGTTGACTAATCCAGCCGGAGCGACGCGGCAGTTGATCGGCGCGCCGTCTATCCAGGCTGCGGAACTCATGGCCCAGGCGCTGGCGGGGTTAACACCAGAGCGCGCGTTCATCGTGCATGGATCGGATGGTCTGGATGAAGTGACAACAACGGGTCCTACGACGGTATTCGAAGTTACCGGCGGAGACGTGCGCCGCTTTGATTGGCATCCAGACGATTTCGGCGTGGAGCAAGCGTCTTCTGCGGCGCTCGCCGGGGGCGATCGCGCTGAGAATTGCGCGATCGCGATGCGAATCTTGAATGGAGAACGTGGCGCTCAGAGGGATATCGTGCTGGTGAATGCTGCCGCGGGGTTGCTGGCTGCCGGAATCGCGGGCACAATCCAGGATGCAATGGATCGCGCGACCGAGTCGGTGGATTCGGGCGCCGCCCGGCAAAAGCTGGAACTCTTGAAGGCATTCGCAGCCACGTAGCGCACGTTCTCAACGTACCGTGTTCGCACTCCTGCGAACACCATTCACCAAAACGGGCGTCGCCAGGAGTGGCGACGCGGCACGCACGAGTGCGTGCGCTACAGGGTAATTACAAACTCGGCTAACTGATTCATGTCGTCAACTACAATATCGGGCGGATCTTGCGCGAAACTCTCCGGCTGAAACCCGTATGACACGCCGCACGCCTTGATGCGAGCGTTACGCGCCGTGCGGACATCCACGCCGCTGTCGCCAACCATAATGGCGCGCTCGCGCGAAACACCGCTCTCTTCAAGCAGCTTTTCTATTCCAATCGGATCCGGCTTCTTCTGCTCAAAGCTGTTGCCGCCATAAATCTGGAAAAAGTGTCCGCCCAATCCGAGCCCTTCAATGATCGCGCGGCTGAAACGCACTGGCTTATTGGTGAGCACCGCCATCCGGGCGCCGCCCGCAAGCATGCGGTCGAGTGCTTCCTTCACCGTGGGATAGAGCCGCGTGTTATCCAGCATGTGATCGCGATAATAGCCGAGGAAAAACTCCAATCCGCGCTGGACCTCTGCTTCGCTCGCATCCGGCCCCAGTGCACGGCGCATCAGCATCGGAGCTCCATTGCCCACGTAGGACGCGACCAGTTCCTCAGAAATTGGCGGCAATCCCAACAATCCGCGCGCGGCATTCACGGAGTGCACTAAGTCCAGCTTCGAATCCACTAGCGTGCCGTCGAGATCGAAAATCGCGAGGCTCATTCGTGACGGACCTTGGGGGTTTCCGCGCTGCGCTCCGCTGCTGTATGATCCTCCCACGCCTTTCGCACTTTATCCTTAGTCTCGCGGAACGCGTCTTTCATTTCGTGCGGAGTGAGCAGTGCGAGAAAGTTGGACGCATCCAGCACGTAGGGCATTAGTTTGGAGTTCACCACCGAACGAGGGGGAGGGGATGGAGCGAAGGCAAGCAGCACGGTGACCAACGCAACGGCAATGATCACACCGCGCACCACTCCAAAACCAGCCCCCAACGCGCGGTCCAGCCACGATAGGCCGATCCACTTAAAGAGCTTGGCGAGAAGGTGACCGACGATGGCGCCAATAAAGACCACGCCGATGAAGATCACGAAGAACCCGATGAGATTTGCAACGGCGCGGGAGCTGACATAATCCACCACGTAAGCGCCTGCGATTCCGTAACACCAGAAGCCGAGGAAAATTCCGAGCAGCGTCGCGACGAAGCCGATCCCGACGCGGGCGAATCCCGCGGTGAAGCCGGAGAGAATCGAAAATGCGATCACCAGGATCAGCAGGATGTCGATCCAGTTCACAACGTTTTTCCCGTCAGCTCGCGATACGCTTCGCGGTACTTGTTGCTGGTCTCGCGCACAACATCGGGTGGGAGCGCGGGCGCGGGCGGCTGCTTGTTCCAATGGATGGATTCGAGATAATCGCGCACGTATTGCTTGTCGTACGATGCCTGCGCGGAGCCGGGCTGATAGCTGGCGCGCGGCCAGAAGCGCGACGAGTCAGGTGTTAAAACTTCGTCGGCTAAAACCAATTG
>DATGIH010000492.1:0-7076 GCA_035295865.1 Bryobacteraceae bacterium | reverse complement strand
AAATGATCCAGCCTTCTGAAATCCACGAACATCAGGCAAACGGCCAGGAACACGAAACTGATCGCCACCATTGTCAGGAGCCGGTGGCCGCGTCTTGCCGCCCGGCTCCTTTCCTCCGATACCAAGTTGAGCTCTTTAGTGGTCGTGGTCTCAATCTTGGTGGTCATCATGCCGCTTGAAAGAGCAATCTCACGCCCAGAAGCAATTGAGCATCTTTTCAATCATTTACAAATGTAAAATCGATCTTCGGAGAAGCAAACGGTTAGCGCGCGAATCGGGAGATTACTTACAGCGGATATATGCGCTAGATTAATTGGCAGGTGAAGGATGTCAATCCAAGACTTGTCGCGATGCGGGGGCCGCTTAAAGGAACCACCATCGCGTTGCCTGAAGGCGATTATTCGATTGGCCGGCACGGCACCAACCATCTCCAACTAGAAGACCACGGTGTCTCGCGCCAGCATTGCGTCTTCACGCGAACCGGCGATAGCTGCGAACTCAAGGATCTGGAAAGCCGCAACGGGACCTTTGTCAACGGCAAACCAGTCACGGTGCAGCAGCTTTCATCCGGCGACGAGATTCGCATCGGTGGATCGTTGCTGGTTTATCTGACGGGCACGCAAGAGGTGGCGAGTAATGCGGATACGAATACGCGGCATCTGCGCGCGGAAGATTCGTTGTACTCGGCATCCAGCGACCAGAAAGATATTTCGCCCTCCTACCGCGCGGTGAACGATCTGCGGACGCTGTTGCGCGTGAGCAGCATGTTGCACTCCTTCCGCGGATTGCACGACATGCAAGGGTTGCCTGCGGCGGAAGTTTTGCGCGGCCACCTTTCTTCGTTGCTGCTCGAAATGATTCCCGCCGAGCGCGCCGGCGTGTTTATTCCGGGACAGCCTGTAGATGGCTGGGCACCGGACGCGGAAGTGTTCCAACGGATCTGCCGGGATCAGATCGCGGTGTGGGTGGAGGATGCCGATGGTGCTGGACTTGCGCAATTAGGCGCGCCGGTGATGGTGCGCGGCGAGCTGGCCGCCGTAATTTATCTGGAATCGGCCGATCCCACGCGCCGGGTGGACGAAGGGCATCTCCAGCTTGTGACCGCGGTGGCTGAAATGGCGTCGGGCGCTTGGGAGAATGCAACCATCCTGGGCTGGCTGCAGCAAGAGAACGAACGGCTGAAAACCGAACTCAAGCTGGAGCATGACATGCTCGGCCCGAGCGCGAAGATGCGCGAGCTGCAGCGGCAGATCGCAAAGGTGGCGCCGTCCAACTCTACCGTACTGATCCTGGGCGAGAGCGGAACCGGCAAGGAATTGATCGCGCGAGCCACGCATCGGAACAGTTTGCGGGCCAGCGGTCCATTTGTGGCGATCAATTGCGCGGCGCTGGCGGATACGCTGCTCGAAAGCGAACTGTTCTGACACGAGAAGGGCGCCTTCACGGGGGCCGTTGCACAGAAGAAGGGCAAGCTCGAGCTGGCAGAGGGTGGGTCGGTGTTGCTCGACGAGATCGGCGAGCTTTCGCCCATCTTGCAAGCGAAATTATTGCGGGTCCTGCAGGAGCGCGAAATGGAACGGGTGGGCGGCACGAAAACCATCAAGCTCGATATCCGGATTTTGGCGGCCACCAATCGCAATCTGGAAGAGGCAGTCAAGGAAGGAAGATTCCGGCAAGATCTTTTTTACCGGTTAAACGTCGTGGTGTTGAAAGCACCGGCGTTACGCGATCGGCCGGAAGATATCCTGCCATTGGCGGAGCATTTTGCCAAGAAATTCGCCGGCGAATGCGGACGAAAGATTACCGGGCTGGCCCCGGCAGCGCGCGCGTATCTGAGGGGATACGCATGGCCGGGGAATGTACGGGAACTGGAGAATGCCATCGAGCGCGCCGTGGTGCTCGGATCCGCGGATACAATTCTGCCTGAGGATCTCCCGGAGCAGATTCGCGAATCGCGTCCCGCGGAAGTTACCACTACGTTGTACGAAGACGCAATCGAAGACGCGAAGCGGAAGGTTGTCCTGCGCGCGTTCGAACAAGCGAACCACGAGCATGAAATAGCGGCGAAGATTCTGGGGCTGCATCCGAATTACTTGCACAAGCTGATCCGGACCATGGATTTGAAGGGCGAGCTGAAGAAGGCGGGAAAATAAAAGTCCGTTTCTGGTTTCTCGTTTCTGGTCCCGCGGGCGCGGGGTAAAGGCTGCTTTTGAAGACAAAAACTCAAACACCATTACCGGCGGAGAATGTGGTCCGCTCCGCGGGGATCGTCTCGGTGGCGGTGGCGATGTCGCGCCTCACCGGGTTGGTCCGGGAAATGGTCATGGCGCGCCTGTTCGGCGCCGGGTTTGTTTACGACGCATTCCTTTTAGGTTTCCGCATTCCTAATCTCACGCGCGATCTATTTGCCGAAGGCGCATTGTCCTCTGCGTTCGTACCGATTTTCACCCAGACACTTTCCCAAAAGGGCAGGAAAGAAGCGGCGGTGCTTTCGAATCTGGTGGGGACGGCGCTGATTCTGATCGTCGGCGCGGTTTGTGCGCTGGGCGTGATCTTCAGCCCCTTGCTGGTCCACTTGCTGGCGGAAGGATTTCGCCAGGTTCCTGGAAAATTCGAACTGGCTGTGAAGATGACGCGGATCATGTTCCCGTTCCTGCTCCTAGTGGCGCTGGCGGCGCAAGCGATGGGTGTACTGAACGCCTGCAATCGGTTCGCGGTGCCGGCGCTCGCGTCTACGTTCTTCAACATTGGATCGGTGGTTTTTGGTTTGTCGCTCGGCTATTGGCTCGGACCGAGGATTGGCATCGAACCCATCACGGGAATGGCGATCGGCGTTGTCCTGGGCGGGGCCCTGCAACTCGCGTGGCAGATGCCATCCTTGCGGCGTGAGGGATTCGGGTTTCATTTTCGCTTCGATTGGAGTCACCCGGGGCTGCGGAAAATTTTTACGCTCATGGGCCCTGCGATCCTGGGCAACGCCGCGGTGCAGATCAATGTAATGGTGAACACCAATTTTGCATCCCGCATTCCCGGCAACGGCCCGGTGAGTTGGCTCGGCTACGCGTTCCGCTTTATGCAACTGCCTTTGGGATTGTTCGGTGTCGCGATTGCATCCGCCACACTTCCCTCGATTTCACGAAGCGCGGGGGCAGGAAATTTCGAGGAGTTCCGGCGGACGCTTTCCAAATCGCTCGGCATGGTGTTTTTGTTGACGCTGCCTTCCTCAATCGCGCTCGTGGTTCTTGGCGACAGCATGATTGGCGCCATCTATCAGGCCGGCAAGTTTCAAGCTTCCGATACGCATCAGACCGCGCTGGCGCTTTCCTGTTACGCGATTGGGTTGGCCGGATACGCGGCGCTGAAAGTTCTGAATCCGGCGTTCTACGCGCTGCACGACGCGCGCACGCCGATGCTGATTAGCTTGATTTCGATCGCGGTGAATTACGTGACGGCGGCGGTGCTGCTGCAAAAGACCAACCTCAGCCATGCGGGCCTCGCGCTTTCCACGTCGACGGTGGCGATCTTTGGCGCCGTGGCTTTGTTTGGAATTCTGCGGAATCGCATCGGTGGGATTTATGGCTGGAATTTGGCGAACAGTATCTGGCGGATCACGTTAGCTTCTGCTGTGATGGGAGCGGCAGTTTGGGGATCCAGCCACGGGGTGCAGGAATGGCTGGGAGTTTCGCGCCTGGCCAGGCTTGCGGATCTGGCAGTGTCGATTCCGTTTGGCATGGTGGTGTTCTACGCGGCTTGCCGGGTTTTGCGCGTGAGCGAACTCGATTTGGCGACGAAGTCGTTGGTGGGGCCAATCCTGCGCCGATTGGGAAGATGAGCGGTCCGAAAGCGCTACCGTGGGCGCTCGTGGCGGCGCTCCCTTGCGGTCGCGGTTCGGTAGTGCTTATCGGCCGGCAGTGATTGATTTGCGGATGTTCGCTAGTGGCGCATCATCATTGAATTTCGCCAAATCGCCCGACATCCGCACGCCTAATTTGCTCCACAGATCGTTGAGATCGGTTTCAACAGGCGCGTCTTTCATTCTCCGGTAAAGATCGGCCAGCACGGTTGTTCCAGTCGCTTTGTCGCCAACCTGCAAAACACGTTCGATCGGCCATTCGTGGACGATGGTTCCGCCCGCCGCTACGATAGCGCGCATCGCATCTTGCAGCCCCTTCTTGTTGCCGGTCTGCTGCCGGATCTGGACATCGGCGACCATCCAGTACAGGGCTCCGCCCCAATAGGTCCGACCCCAGGTGTGCGTATTGTCCAAGCCTTGATCGCCCTCGCCTGGTAAACCTTGTGGCATGTACTTCGCCATCTCGCCCCAGACTTGTTCGGGAGCGAGTTTGCCGATTTGGTAGCGAGCGATGGGCTCGATATAAGTCGCCATGCCTTCCTCGATCCAATGGTGCTCCCGATCGTCGCCCTCAATGTCCGGGAACGCCATGTGGACCAGTTCGTGCGTCATCATCCAGTCTTCATCGAGTTCGCGTTGCGTGGTGTGCTGCCCGACTGAGATCCGAGTAAATCCGCCGTTCGATCCATAAGTGGTGCCGTGAAAGATTCCGCTCCGTCCTTCCACCGGATGAACGCGGATTTTTGGGCTCGGCACTGGGAAACGTCCGAAATATTTGGCAACCGCTTCGGCCGCGTTGGTAATCCATGCCGTGATCTGAGCGGCGGGCAGATCGACCTTGCCATCGGTGAACGTCACATCGATCACGGAGCCATTCACTTTAATCTGCGCGGGCGGGAGGCTGTCGCCCGCGGTGGCCAAGGGAAAGCCGGAAACCAATAAAATGGCCATTGCGGCGAGAAGAGAAGCGTTGGACATTCGTTCTGTATGATGTTTACCGGGAGCGTTCCCGTTACGTCCGCTTGCGAGGAAATGTTAACATGCCATTAGATGGCTGCAGACATTGAGCAAGTGGCCCGCTTGCAATCCCTGGATCTGAAGATTGCGGAGTTGGAGCGGGAAGTCGCTACCCTTCCGAAACACATCGCACAAATTGAAAAGGCATTAGATTCGCATATCCGCAGGCTGGAGGCGGATCGTGCGGCGCTCCAGGCGAACCAAAAAGAGCGCAAGAGCCTGGATGACGACATCAAGACGGAGACGCAGAAAATCTCAAAGCTGCGGGATCAAATGCTGGGCGCGAAGACCAACGAGCAGTATCGGGCCTTTCAGCACGAGATCACGTTCTGTGAGCAATCCATCCGCAAGGCGGAAGATCGAACGCTCGACCTGATGTCGGAAGCCGAGCCTCTGGATACCAACGTCAAGAAGGCGGAAGCCGCGCTGAAGGAAGAAAAGCAGTCGGTGGAAGCGGAAAAGGCGCGCGCCAGGGAGCGTACCGCTGCCGATCAATCCCAGCTGGAGCAACTGCGCGCCGAGCGCAAGGGCGTGGTGGCATCACTCAAGCCGCAAACCAATCGGGATTACGAACGCATCCGCAAAAAGTGGCACGGAACCGTGGTGGCTGAGATCACCGATAACGGACGCTGCGGCGCCTGCCAGATCGTTCTGCGCCCGCAATTTTTTCAGGATTTGCGCCACAGCTCAGAGCTCATGTTCTGCGAGAGCTGCGGACGCTTTTTGCATTACAATCCACCCGTGAGTTTCGAGCAAGACCTGGCCGCGCATCAATAGCTGCGGTACTATGCTTGTCATGGCCCGCCTCGTCGCCGCGCTTCTGGTTGCTTCGGCAATCCTGCCCGCTCAAACTGTGATTCGGCTCGGCACATTGGTGCCAAAGGGATCGCGCTGGCACGAAATCCTGGTCCAAATGGGCGAGGAGTGGAAGAAGGCCTCCGGCGGCAAAGTTGAGCTGAAAATCTATCCCGGCGGCGAGCAGGGCGACGAGCCGGAGATGGTCCAAAAGGTTCGGATTCACGGACTGCAAGCGGTAGCGATTTCCGGCGCCGGTCTAAGCGGAATCGACGCAGCGGTTTCGGCTCTGCAAATTCCCATGATGCTCGATTCCTGGGAGGAGCTGGATTACGTCCGCGATAAAATCTCCGAGCGCCTGGAAAAAGGCATGGCCCAGCGCGGCTTTGTCGTGCTGAATTGGGGCGATGCTGGCTCGGTACATTTCTTCACCAAGAAACCCGTTTCACATCCCGACGAAGTTCGTGCGTTGCGCTTGTGCGTCCTGCAAGGCGATAGCGTGACATTCGAACTCTATAAGCAAAACGGATTTCATCCGGTGGCGCTTGCAGCGACGGATATCTTGACCGGGCTCCAAACCGGATTGATTGAAGCGTTTCAATCGCCGCCGTTGATCGCGCTGAGTAACCAATGGTTCGGCGGCGCGAAAAACATGCTGGATATTTCCTTCGCCCACCTGGTGGGCGCTACGCTGATCGACAAAGGCGTCTGGGACAAGATCCCAGCCCCGGTGCAGAAAGAAATGCTTGCATCCGCGCACACCGCGGGAGTTGCGTTACGCGCCGAGATCCGCACGGCCGAAGCCGGCGCGGTCCCGATCATGCAGCAGTTCGGATTGAACGTGGTCCATCCGGATGCGAAAACGGTCGCCGAGTGGCGGCAATTGACCGAGAGCATCTGGCCGAAGTTCCGCGGTCCCGTGGTGCCTGCCGATCTGTTCGACGAAGTGAAACGCCTGCGCGACGAGTACCGGAAAACACATCCGCCGGCCAAGCCAGCAGCGGGTAAGCCGTGAGCCAGGCGCCTCCGCCTCCGGAAACTACAGGTCCCGCCACACCATTTCAGACGTTCGAAAATTTCTTCTCGGTAGCGGCGCTGTCGCTGATGACATTGCTGCCGGTGATCGAAATGGTTTGCCGGCAGTTTCGCTGGCCCGGTATTCCTGGATCGGCTGTCGTGGTCCAGCAACTCACCTTGTGGATCGGCATGCTCGGTGGAATGCTCGCGTCGAGATCCGATCGATTGCTGGGACTGTCGTCCAGCTCATTCTTACCCGAGTCCTGGCGCGATCCGGCGAAGATTCTTTCGGGTACCGCGCTAGCTGCCGTTTCTACGTGTCTCGCATGGGCCAGCTATGTGTTCGTGAAGTCGGAGCGCGATTCCGGAAGCTATTTGTTGCCCGGCCTGCCGA
>DATGIH010000491.1:0-15440 GCA_035295865.1 Bryobacteraceae bacterium | reverse complement strand
GGCTGCATCCCAAGCGGCGCCTTTTGGCGCGTGGGGGCGTCCCGAGACATATTGATACGTGGTGTCGTCGGGCGCGATTAGTCCGCCGCGCGCGCCGGCTTCGATCGACATGTTGCAGACGGTCATGCGCTCTTCCATCGTCAGGGCGCGAATGGCGGATCCGCTGTACTCAAAGATGCAGCCGGTGCCGCCGCCGATCCCGATGCGGGCGATCACGGCGAGGATGATGTCCTTGGCCGTGATGCCGTTGTGTAGAGCGCCATCCACCTGAATTTGATAGGTTTTTGGTTCGTTTTGCAAAATGCATTGCGAAGCCAGCACATGCTCTACTTCGCTGGTTCCGATGCCGAATGCCAGTGCTCCGAAAGCGCCGTGCGTAGCGGTGTGACTGTCGCCGCAGACCACCGTCATTCCTGGCTGGGTGAATCCTTGCTCAGGACCAATGACGTGGACGATGCCCTGCTGCTTGCTTGAGAGGCCGAAGCAAGTGATACCGAACTCCTTGCAATTGGCTTCGAGCTTGGCGACTTGCGCGGCGGCAATTTTGTCGATGATCGGGAGCGAGCGCGGCGTGGTCGGGGTGCTGTGATCCGTGGTCGCGATGGTGAGATCGGGACGGCGGACCTTGAGCCCGCGGGCGCGCAGCCCGTCGAAGGCTTGCGGCGAAGTGACTTCGTGGACCAGATGGAGATCGATGTAGAGCAGAGTCGGCGCGCCGGGGTTTTTGGCGACTATGTGGTTGTCCCAGACTTTTTCGATGATGGTGCGAGGTTTCATGGTTTCTAGTGCGGGGCCTGGGGGCCCCGCGCGGACCTAGGGGTCCGCCCTACGGTTGTCGAGGTGTTAGGCGACATGTTGCGCTACGGAGTCTCCTACTTGTGACGTGGTCGCGTTGCCTTTAAGGTCGGCCGTGACTCGACCGGAATTTAAGACTGATTCGACAGCCGCGTTGACGGCGGCGGCTTCCTTTTTCAAACCGAAGCTGTATTCGAGCATGGCGGCTACCGATCCGATGGCACCGAAGGGGTTGGCTTTATTTTGACCGGCGATGTCGGGCGCCGAGCCATGCACCGGCTCGTACAAGCCCACCCAGGCGCCGGAGGGTTTCTTGTCGCCGATGGACGCGGAGGGCAGCATGCCGATGGATCCGGCCAGAACGGCCCCTTCATCACTTAGGATATCGCCGAACATGTTTTCGGTGAGGAGAACGTCGAAGCGGCGTGGGTTGAGAATGAGTTGCATGGCGCAGTTGTCGACGAGCACGTGATCCAACTCGATGCCCGGAAATTCTGCGGCGACTTCGACCACTACTTTTCGCCAGAGCTGGGAGTTTTCGAGGACATTCGATTTGTCCACGCTAGTAACTTTCTTGCGGCGATTTTGCGCCAGATGAAACGCCATGCGGGTGACGCGCGCGATCTCGGATCGCGTGTAGGTCATGGTGTTGACGGCGCGCGTTTCATTGCCATCCTGGTGGATCCCGCGCGGCGTGCCGTAGTAGATGCCGCCGGTTAGCTCGCGGACGATGATCATGTCGGTTCCGTCCACGAGATGGTTCTTAAGCGGGCTGGAATCGAGCAGGGCTTTGTAGGATCGCACGGGGCGTAGGTTGGCGTAAACGCCGAGAACTTTGCGGATGCCGAGGAGTCCTTTTTCGGGGCGCTTTTCGGGCGGGGCTTGATCGAACTCGGGGAGTCCGACGGCGCCCATCAATGTGGCGTCGGCCTGGAGCGCGAGATCGGTGGTTTCCTGTGGCAGAGGCGTGCCTGTTTTGTGGATTGCAACGCCGCCGAGCAGTCCGTGGCTGAGTTTTAGCTCGTGGTTATATTTTTTGGCTACTTGCTCAAGGACTTTGACGGCTTCGCGGGTGACTTCTTCGCCGATGCCATCGCCGGGGAGAATTAGGATGTTTAGTTGCATTCAGACTCGCAAGTTGGAGACCTGCGCCACTTCCGCCTTTTGACCCAGAACCTGATGAATCAGAGTGATGATCTCTTCGTTGCGCAGGCCTTTTTTGCGATCGGCCAGCGTGGTGAAGCGATGATAGAGATCGTCCAGCTCTTCTTTGTTCAGTTCGAAGCCCAGGTCTTCGGCGCGTTTGTGCAGTGCGTGGCGGCCGCTATGTTTTCCGAGCACCAGCTTGGTTTCGGGAACTCCGACGCTTGCTGGTTCGATAATTTCATATGTAGTGCGTTCTTTGAGATAGCCGTCCTGATGGATACCGGCTTCGTGCGCGAAGGCGTTCTCACCGACGATGGCTTTGTTGGGCTGCGGTCCGAAAGTGATCGTCTGAGAAAGGAGCTGGCTGGTGGAATAAATATGTTCGGTGACGATTTTGGTTTCGTAGGGCAGCTTGTCCGGACGCGTCTTGAATGCCATCACGATCTCTTCGAGTGACGCATTGCCCGCGCGTTCGCCGATGCCGTTGATGGTGCACTCGATTTGGCGAGCGCCCGCTTGCACGGCGGCGATAGAGTTGGCGACGGCGAGTCCGAGGTCATCGTGGCAGTGGACGCTGACGATCGCGCTGTTGCCGAGCGCGCGGACCATGCGTCCGATCAGCGCGGCGTATTCCTCGGGAATGGAGTAGCCCACGGTATCCGGAAGATTTACCGTGCGGGCGCCGGCCGCGACCACGGCGTGGCAGATCTGTTCGAGATAATCCCAATCAGTGCGCGTGGCGTCTTCGGCGGAAAACTCGACGTCATCGGTATGCGTGCGCGCGAGGGCGACGGCCGCGGCCGCTTCATCCAGCACCTGCTGGCGCGATTTCTTGAGCTTGTACTTCAGATGGATGTCGCTGGTTGCGATGAAGGTGTGGATGCGCGGGCGCTTGGCGTGTTTGAGCGCGGCGGCGGCGCGTTCGATGTCGGGCGTGTTGGCGCGGGCGAGCGCGGCCACCTGCGCCCAAGGAAATTCGCGGCTCACGGCGTCCACGGCTTCGAAGTCGCCGTCGGACGCGATGGGAAAGCCGGCTTCCAGGATATCCACGCCGAGTTCCACCAGTTTACGCGCCAGACGCAGTTTTTCCGGCACGGTCATGCTGCAGCCAGGAGATTGTTCGCCATCACGGAGGGTGGTGTCGAAGAGGTAAACGCGGTTGGGCATTCGGGGATCCTCCAGTCTCAGGTTCAATTATCGAGGACGGGCTTCGATTTAGCAAATTTATAATACATGGCGAAAAGATAAGAAAATATGATAGTATAAGTTTCGTTTATGGAACTGTACCCGCTGAAGGTGTTTTCGACCGTTGCGACCGAGAAAAGCTTCTCAAGAGCTGGCGAAAAACTGCTTCGAACCCAGCCCGCCGTGTCGCTCGCCGTGCAAAAGCTCGAATCGGATTTGCAGGAGCGGTTGATTGACCGGTCCGGGAAAGAGCTGCTGCTGACGGACGCCGGACGGATCGTGTACGAATATGCGCGGCGGTTCGAGAATCTGGAAGGCGAGTTGGAGAATGCGCTGGCGGAGTTGCGGGACAATTCGGCGGGGCGGTTGACGGTGGGGGCGAATGAATCGACGTCGCTTTATTTGTTGGGGCACATTGAGCGGTATCGGCGGCTGTATCCAAAGGTGAAGGTGCAGGTGAGGCGGTCGTTGTCGAGCAAGATTCCGTCGCAGTTGATCGACGGGGATTTGGAGCTCGGGGTGATCAGCTACGATCCCGAAGACGACCGGCTGCAATCGATGGTGCTATTCACCGACCATTTGGCGTTCGTGGTTTCTCCGGCGCACCGGTTTGCGAATCGGGAAGAGGTGTCGATCGGCGAATTGGGGATGGAGACATTTATCGCGCATAATGTTTTATCGCCTTATCGGGCGGTGGTGCTGAAGGAGTTCCAGCGGCACAAAGTGGCGCTCAACATGGATGTGGAGATGCCGACTGTGGAGACGATCCGGAAGATGGTGCAGCGGAACGAGGGCGTGGCGTTTCTCCCGCGCATGTGCGTGGAGCAGGAGTTGAAGCAGGAGATGCTGCGCGAAGTGCGGGTGAAGGAGCTGAGCGTGGAGCGGAAGATTCACTTAGTGAGTCCGGCGCGGCGGAGTTTGAGCCATGCGGCGAAGGCTTTTTTGGAGTTGGTGAGGGGTGGTTAAGGTCAGCGTAGCAGTAAGTTCGCCGGAATGCCGGGATCTATGTTTTTATGGAGCATGATCGTTGGGTCGGGCGCGAGGCCAGGTCCGCGAGATTCTCGCGTTCGAGGTGGACACCGATGGCTTCGCGGCGTTTCCGTGCGGGAGTCCGGTGATTTGTTGTTCGGTTAGGACAGGCAGCGACGCGAGCTTGTGGGCGAACCAGCATCTTCGCTCTATCGCGCCGCTTTCTTGCGCGCGCGGGGCGGCTTCTTCTCCGGGACGAATTCGGCGAGATCGAGACCGAAGATATCCAGATCGGTGGACTTCAAAATCTTGCTCGATGGAGGGGCCTGTTTGGCGAGCGGAAGATCGGCGGTGGCGCCGTGAATCAGTTCGGATTCGTCCACGCCGCGCAAGCGGAAGAGAAGCTCGGGCTGTTGATCGAGCCTGGCTCCGATGCCGTAGAGAACGGCGGCCACGTGTTTGCACATTCGGGCAGAATCCGGGCAACTGCAGGACAGCTTGATTTCCGCCGGTGCAGGAAACAAACCGACGTGAGGGCGGCAGATGCGGTCCATAACGGCTTTGGACAAGCGCCCTTGCAGCAGCTCGACGAGCGAATCCACGGCTCCAGAGCAATCCTTGCAGATGGATTTCCAGTGGGCTTTCGCAACGGGGGTGATGTTGAGCTCTACCTTATATACACTCGACCCGCTGACGTAGGCATGGATGACGCCGCGCTCGATTTGCAGATCGACCACGGATCCGTTGCGCACGTAGGTGCGGCCGCGCGGCAGGCGGTTAGCGTAATCGCTGTAGCGTTCCAGGTTCCGGCACCAGGATTGGCCCCAGAACGTTTTCGCGATGCCGCCGCCACGAACTTCGATGATCACCGGCGAAATGGTATGGCCGTCGCGCTTGCGTTTTTCCATTTCGCGAGCCGCGTTGTGTTGGCGCTCGGCGACGGAGACGTAAGGCCGGAATCCCCAATTCTCGTAGCGCGCCAATCAGGACTCCTTGAGCGCTTTATTGATGTCGAGCGCGACCAACTGCATCAGTTCGTCATCCTGCATTTCGGTCAGGAGCAACTCGGCGCCGCCTTCCAACAGATCTTGCGACAGTTTGCGCTTGGATTCCATCAGCTCGTCGATTTTCTCTTCCACGGTACCGCGGCAGATGAACTTGTGCACCAGCACGTTTTTGGTTTGTCCGATGCGAAATGCGCGGTCGGTGGCCTGGTTTTCGACCGCCGGATTCCACCAGCGATCGAAGTGCACCACGTGCGAGGCAGCGGTGAGGTTCAGGCCGGATCCGCCGGCTTTGAGCGACAGCACGAAAAACGGGATGCTCTCGTCTTCCTGAAATTGGCGGACCAGCTCCTGGCGTTTCTTGACTTGTGTTTCTCCGTGTAGGACCAGGCCGGGGCGTCCGAATACGGATGCGAGGAATGCGGCGAGCGGCGCGGTGACTTCGCGGAATTGCGTGAAGACCAGCATCTTCTCTTGCTTGGCGGCGATTACTTCCGCGATCTCGCGCAGGCGCGCGAATTTTCCGCTGTCGGCTTCGCTCCAGGAGCCATCCGCCAGCCATTGCGAGGGATGGTTGCAGATCTGCTTGAAGCGCATCAGGAACGATAGCACCAAGCCGCGGCGCTGGATTCCGCTCGACTCATTATTTTGTTCGGCGAGCTGCGCCGCGAGATCCTTCACGGCTTGCTGATAGAGCGCAGCTTGCTGGCGGCTGAGCGCGCAGAACGCTTTTATCTCGGTCTTGTCCGGCAGATCAGCGATGACGGATTTGTCGGTTTTGAGGCGGCGCAAAATGTAAGGCCGAACCAGTTCGCGCAGAGGCTGATAGGAACTGTGCGGCTGCGACGCGAGTCGCTTGGCGAATCCGGTGAACTGCTTGGCGTTTCCGAGCAGGCCGGGATTGACGAAATCGAAAATCGACCAGAGATCGCCGAGCCGATTTTCCACCGGCGTGCCGGTGAGCGCGAGCCTGGCGCCGGCTTTCAGCTTTTTGACGGCGCGGGTTTGTTGGGACGCGGGATTCTTGATGGCTTGCGCTTCATCGAGCACCGCCAAGCGCCACGGTGTTTCGGTGATCCAAGGGACGCGAAGCAAAGTGCCGTAGCTGGTGATAACAATGTCGGTTTCCTGCAATTTTTCGGGCTTCAGGGATTTTAGTTCCGATGCAGCGAGCGCTGATGGATGAGCGATGAGCGACTTTAATCCCGGAGCGAAGCGCTGGATTTCCGCGGCCCAATTGGCCAGCAGCGAGGCCGGCGCGACCAATATGCTCGGCTGCTGCTTGGCATTCGGCTGGCGTTTCAAAATGAGTAGCAACGAAAGTACTTGAATGGTTTTGCCGAGGCCCATGTCGTCGGCAAGACAGGCGCCGAGTCCCAGCTTGGTAAGCAGATAGAGCCAGCGCAATCCGACTTGTTGATAGGGGCGGAGAGTGCCAGCCAGATCCATTCCGGGATCGACTTGCGCCAATCCTTCCGGGCTGCGCAAGCCTTGCAACATTTCCGCAAGCCACGGGCCGGCGCTGACTTGGGACCAATCGGCGTCTTCGGGCGAGATATCTTCGGAGTCGACGTTCGCACCGGCCAATAAGCGCATGGCTTCGCCGAAGGCCAAGCCGCTCTCTTTCGCGGTGCGTTCCACCTGGCGGAAACGTTCGATCAGGCTTTCGAGATGCTCGCGGTCGAGCTCGACCCAGCGTCCGCGCACAAACGCGAGGCCTTCCGATTTTTTCAGCAGTTCCCGGATTTCTTCGGCGGAGAGCGCTTCGCCATCGAGCGTCACTTCCATGCGGAAATCGAGCAGCGCCTCGCTTCCTAAGTCAGAGGGCGGCTTGGTTCCTACGGTTCCGGTGACGCGTGGACGCGGCGGACGTTGCCCGCGCCATGCAGCGGGCATGCGAACGACGACGCCGGCGGTTTCAAGTTGCGGGACATCTTGCAGAAGCTGCATGGCTTCTTTGGGCGACCAACGCAGGGGATGAAAAATCTCGCCGGCATCGACCATGGTCTTGAGCCAAGCGCATTTTTCAGACGCTCGCTGAACCGGCACGAGCAATGACAGAAGTTGCTGCTTGTTTTCCGCGCCCGCGTATTCGCGTAGCGCTTGGCCGAGCGGCAGATGTTGCGCCTTGGCTTGGGATGAGAGTCGAGCGGTGTAGGTGGCGAGAAATGCGAAGGGCGCGTCGGGATCTTTGCGATTCTCGGCGACGTTGAAATGGACGCGGCCGACCAGGTTCCAGGCCGGATTGCGACGTTTCAGAAAATCCTGGACGTTCAATTTGGATTCTGCCAGCTCCGCCGCGAACGCTGCGTCCAATTCCTGCCAGAGATTTTTCAGAACGCCGGCATTCAGGTATTCCGCGCCCGTCATGGGCGGCGCGGCAAAATTGATGCGTTCGAGGTCGACGTCGGCAGGAGCTGGGATTGGCTCGCGCGCTTGTTGCGTGCAGAGCGCCGTGACGAAGCGAGCGCCGAAATCGCGCCAGTAAGCGTAAGCGGGCGGCAGCGGTGTCGCGGTTTCTTCGGCGCCCAACAAGAGAAGACCGTGTCCGGATCCACGTTCGAGCGCGCGTTGCAGGCGATCCAGAAGAGCGGGTTCGAGCGGCAGCGCGTCAGGATCTGGAGCGAGTATCAAGCGGCCGTGCGGAGTGAGCGCTAAAGAGAGACGCAAAGAGTCCATCGGGAAATTTCAGGGTAGCAGGCATGTACAATGTGGCAGGATTGAAAAGAGCCAAATTACAGGGTGACCAACAACAAGCCATTGCTTGGCAGCGGGATTCGAGTTTTAGCGCTGGTCATCCTTGTTGTCGGCGGGCTGGTGTTTTTATTTGTGCCGGGTGCGCTGCCGTCCGGCAATGTCAGCTTCACACAATCCGCCACGGATCTGGATGCCTACGATTTCGTGGAAATCGTGGCTAACGTGTCCGGAAGACATGCGCGGAATCCATTTATCGATGCAAGCTTGACGGGCACCTTCGAACGAGGTGGTCAGCGATGGAGCGTTGACGGCTTCGCCGACGCCGAGGATGGAAGCGTGTACCGGATCCGCTTCATGCCTCAGCGGCCGGGCGATTACACCTACTCACTCACTTATCGCCAAGGATTGTCGCGCAAGACTTTCGCTGGAAAATTTCACGCGCACGCCGCTGGAAGGCGCGGCCCAATTCGCGTGGATGCTGAGAATCGCTGGCATTTCGTTTGGGAGGGTACGGGCGAGCACTATTTTTTCAACGGAACCACCGCATATTGGCTGGTCGGCTGGAAAGACGACAAGATCATCGAATCGAGCCTGGAGCGGTTGCATCGGCTGAAGATCAACCGGCTGCGCGTCACCATCGCCGGAAGAACCAGTCTCTTTTACGGCGAGCCGGTTATGGCGGGAAGCAATTGGACGCCATTCATCACGCCTTGGCCGAGCGATCCGGCGCGGACCGGGCGTCCGGACGACATTTATTTTCCCGGATTCGATTACAACCGTTTTCGAGTGGCGTATTGGCGGAAGTTCGAGCGTGCGCTGCGATTTGCGCGCGATCGGGACATGATTTTTTCGCTGGTGCTGGATATGAACGACAGCCGCGCGCATCCCGCAGCGGGGAGCGACGACGAGCACCGCTTTATCCGCTATGCGATTGCGCGATTCGGCGCGTTTTCGAATATTACGTGGGACATGGGTGACGATCTGGATCAGTATCGCGACGATGCGTGGACTCATGCGACCGGAACTTTGATCAAGCAGTGGGATCCATATCGACATTTGGCGACGAGCCATCCGGTGGACAACGTGCATCAGGATCGGACGTCGCCGTGGTTCGATTTCACGTCGTTCCAGGAATGGTCAAGAACGCAGCATGCATTCATGCTCGGCGAGCGGAAGCGGCAGATGGGGTTGGGACGCATCATTCCGCAGACGAACGAAGAGTATGGATATGAGGATCACTATCCGATGTGGGCGAAAGGGCTTGGTTCCGAGTCCGCCGATACTCTGCGGCGGACGGCGTGGGAGATCGTGATGGCCGGCGGATACCAAACGGCGGGCGAAACCGCGCGCCGCGGGACCAATGTTTGGCCGGATTCGGGCGGCGGTTGGATGAACGGACGCGGGGACGACAGCATGACGATGTTCGAGGGCTACTCGCACATGGTGGATTTCTTCTCGAGTTTCGATTGGTGGAGGACCGAACCTCACGACGAATTGGTGGACAACGGGGCGTTCTGTTTGGCGAAACCGGGCGAGCTTTATGCGGTTTACTTAGCGCATGGCGGGAACGTCAGCGTTCAGATGGCGCAGGGTTCGTATGACGCAGCGTGGTGGGATGCCGGCACAGGGCGACAGATCCCACTTTCGCCAATTCGCGTTACAAGTGATTCGTGGACTTCACCTACGGCGCCTGGAAACGACGACTGGGCTCTATTGCTGAAGAAGCAAAAGTCTGCTCCCTGAATTGCGGCCGCAAAAGGGGGACAATAACGAAAGGTAATCTCATGTGCTTAGCGATTCCGGCCAAAGTAGTGGAGTTATTTCCGGAAGAACAAAATAAGGCGTTAGTGGAAGTGGTTGGTGTGCGCCGTCACATCGATACCGGCCTACTCGCAGACGATCCTCCGAAGGCCGGCGATTGGGTATTAATCCATGTCGGTTTCGCGATGAGCAAGATCAGCGAAGAGCAGGCGCTGGATCAGATTCAGACGCTCACGATGCTGGGCGAACACGACGCGGCCAAGCAGGAAGTGGAAGGTTACGGACTGGGCGAAACATGAAGTTTGTCGATGAGTTCCGCGAACCCGGTGTCATCGGGAAAGCGGCTGAAGAGATCCGCCGTTTGGCCGATCCCGCGAAGCATTACAGATTTATGGAAGTGTGCGGCGGCCACACGCACGCGATCTATCGTTTCGGTCTGAAGGACCTGCTGCCTTCGAATATCGAGCTGGTGCACGGGCCTGGTTGTCCGGTCTGCGTGCTGCCGATGGGGCGAATCGATGACGGGCTTTCGATGGCTCAGGACCCGAATGTCATCTTCACGGCGTTTGGCGACATGATGCGCGTACCGGGGACGCACGGGAGCCCGCTGGAACATAAAGCGCGCGGAATGGACATCCGGATTGTTTACTCGCCCACCGACGCGCTCAAGCTCGCGCAGAAGAATCCGGACCGGCATGTGATGTTTTTCGCCATCGGCTTTGAGACCACGGCGCCGTCGACAGCGCTGATCTTGATGCGCGCGAAAGAACTTGGGTTGTCGAATTTTTCCGTATTCTGCAATCACGTCACCATCATTCCGGCGATCCGCGCAATTTTGGATTCGCCGGATATGCGGATACACGCCTTCGTTGGACCCGGGCACGTTTCGACCGTGATCGGCTGCCGCCCTTACGAATGGATCGCGAAGAACGAGGGCAAACCGATTGTAATTTCGGGGTTCGAGCCGGTGGATGTTTTGCAATCCATTGTAATGATCCTGCGGCAGCTGAAGGCCGGCGAGGCGAAAGTGGAAAATCAATACACGCGCGTGGTTCCGTGGGAAGGCAGCAAGGCCGCGCTACGCGCCATGGCGGAAGTTTTCGAGCTGCGTCCTTACTTCGAATGGCGCGGCATGGGATTTATTTCGCAATCAGCGCTCAAGATCCGCGACGGGTATGCGCAGTGGGATTCCGAACAGCGCTTCCAAATCCCGGGAGTTCGCGTGACGGATCCAAAAGCGGCGCAATGCGGCGAAGTTCTGAAGGGCGTGCTGAAGCCGGCGCAGTGCAAGCTGTTCGGAAAGGAGTGCACGCCGGAAAAGCCGGTGGGAGCGCTGATGGTGTCGTCGGAAGGCTCGTGCGCTGCTTACTATAGTTACGAGCATCGCAAGGCTTCGGCGCTGACTAGCATTGGCGCTCCGGTTTAATGCTTCCCAAAATCCGCTTTCGCGACCCGCAAATTGAAATGGCACACGGGGCCGGAGGCAAGGCCAGCCGCCGTTTGGTGGAAGGATTGTTCGCGCCGCTGCTCTTCGGTTCGTCCACCGAGCCGCTAGGTGACGCTGCATTTCTCAGCCTGAACGGAACGTCGATCGCGATCACGGCGGACAGCTTCGTGGTGAAGCCGCTTCGGTTTAACGGAGGATCGATTGGCGAGTTGGCGGTCAACGGAACGGTGAACGATCTGGCGGTTTCCGGCGCGCGCGCTCAGGCTCTAGTGGTGACATACGTTCTCGAATCCGGCTTGCCGACCGAGATCCTGGAAGCCGAGGTTCGAGCGATGGCCGGCGCGGCCGAGCGCGCAGGAGTCCGGATCGCGGGCGGCGATACCAAAGTTGTGGAGCATGGCAAAGCCGATCGGATGTACATCACGACTGCCGGCATTGGTCTTCCGATTCCGGGAGTCACGCTCTCGGCCGCTTCCGTGCGGGCTGGTGATAAAGTGCTGCTCAGCGGGCCCATCGGCGATCACGGCATCACGATTCTGCTGGCGCGCGGGGAGCTGGATTTGGAAGCGGACCTTTGTTCGGATACTCGCTCCGTTCTTCCGCTGGTGGAGGCGCTGGCTCGCGTTGCCGCACCGGGCATTCGCTGGATGCGCGATCCGACGCGCGGTGGAGTGGCAACCAGCTTGAACGAACTGGCGCGGGATTCCGGGGTGGGCGTGGTTTTAAATGAAGAGACCATTCCCATTCGCGACGCGGTGCGGGGCGCATGCGAGTTGCTTGGGCTTGACCCGCTGCATATTGCGAACGAGGGCCAGTTCCTGGCGATCGTCGCCGCCGAACACGCCGAAGCGGCGCTACAGGCGCTGATTGAATCGCCAGGTGGCTCGGGTGCGAAAATCATTGGCGAGATATCCCAGCAACCGGCCGGAACAGTCTTGGGCGCAACGAGCTATGGCGGGACGCGCGTAATCGATATGCTGGTGGGAGATCCCCTGCCGAGAATTTGCTGAATATGGTCAGCAGCCGCTCTACACTCGCGAGCCTGGTTGAGGAGGCGCTCCTCGACCGCAATCGGCGTTACGGCGAGTTTTTCGATCGGGAAGCCCCCCGGCTGGCAGCGGCGTGCCGCGAGATGTCCGAACGATTCTTGCAGGGCGGCCGGTTGCTCGCGTTTGGCCGCGGGCCTTACGCCACTGACGCGCAGCACGTTTCGGTGGAATTCGTTCATCCGGTGATTGTCGGCAAGCGTGCGCTTCCGGCGCTCGACTTGTCGATCGCGTTCGGACCGTGGCTGCGCGCCATCGTCCAGCGGGAAGATATCGCGATGGGCTTTGGCCCGCCGGAGGGCGATGCGGAAGTGCAATCCGCATTGGACGCAGCCGCACGAACGGGTGCGATGACATTCGCCCTGCCCGGCGAGCGCGGTTCCTATTTTTGCCAAAACCTGGCGGCCGATCCATTTCAGCATCAGGAAATGATCGAGATCCTGTATCACACGCTGTGGGAGACGGTCCATGTATTTTTCGAGCATCGCGAGCTGGGCCACGATGTCGGCGATGCCGGATTTCTTTATCCGTTCCTGGGCCAGCAGAAACAGGAAATGAGCGGCGTGGTGGAGGACGTGGCGGCATCCATCCGGATCAAGGTGGAGGAGGACGCTAAGCTACGCGCGCAAGTGGCGCAGGAGGAATCGGAACAGATCGCGAATACCGTCCTTGCGATCCAGGAGCGGCTGCGCAGCGGGGGAAAGTTGATTCTTTTTGGAAACGGGGGCTCGGCCACGGACGCGAACGACTGGATGCTCGATTGCGTGCAGCCTCCCGCTGGAATGTGCCCGATTCCGGCAGTTTCGCTGTCGCTCGAACCTGCCAACATCACGGCGCTTGCCAACGACGTCGGAACGGAAGTGATCTTTCTTCGGCAGCTCATCGCGCAGGCTCGGCCGGATGATGTGGCGATCGCAATTTCGACCAGCGGCGGATCGAAGAACATAATCCTGGCGCTGGAGGAAGCGCGCAAGCGAAACTTGCTGACCGTCGCGCTGCTTGGTTACGACGGCGGCGAGATCGTGCGGCGGGGTCTGGCAGACTGGCCGCTGGTTGTCCGATCGGATTACATCCCGCGCATTCAGGAAGTGCAGGCGTCCGTGTATCACATCATCCGCCGGCTTTTGGACGGCGCCTTGGAAAACAGCAATGCCGAAAACTGAACTGTACGGAACGGCGAGCTGTCCTTACACTCAGGAACTGCGTGAGTGGTTGGAATGGAAGAATCGTGATTTTGACGAGTATGACGTGGAAGCCGATTCAGAGGCGCTTCGACGAATGCTGGCGGCAACGGGCGGCCAGCGGACGGTTCCCGTTCTCGTCGAAGACGGCAAAGTAACCCAAGTGGGCTGGCAAGGACGCGGATGCATCGCCGGTGGCTCGCATGCATGAACTCTCGATTTGTCTGAGTCTGCTGGATGTTGCGGGAGAAGAAGTGGAGCGGCAGGGAAATCCCCAAGTGGAAGCCATCTACCTGAAGCTGGGACCTCTGGCAGGAGTGGTCAAGGAGGCCCTGCTCTCCTCATACGAGCTGGCGCGTGCCGCAACTCCGTTCGCAAAGTGCCGTCTGGTGATCGAAGAGGTTCCCATCGTGGTTTTCTGTTCAAAATGCAACGGCGAAAGGCCGGTTCATTCCATCCAAAATTTCTCGTGTACGGAGTGCGACACTCCGGCGTCTGAGGTGATTCACGGCCGCGAGTTGCAACTGGCGGCGCTGGAGCTGGTGGAATGAGCAGCGAGCCGCGCATCGTCGAAGTTCGCCGGAATGTCCTGAAGCATAACGATCAGGTAGCGGCCGCGCTACGCGAACGCTTCGCGGGTGCGAATTTGTTCGTCGTGAGCTTAGTATCGAGTCCCGGTTCCGGTAAAACCGCCTTTCTGGAGAAGACCCTCACGCTGCTGAAGGAAAGGGGTTACCGGCCTGCGGCGGTGGTGGGCGATCTGGCTACCGCGAATGATGCAAATCGCCTGGCGCGGAGCAAGGCGCCCGTGAAGCAGATCACAACCGGCACGCTCTGTCATCTGGAAGCCGCCATGGTGGACGGTGCAATTGCCGATTGGGATCTCAACGAATTGGATTTTCTGTTCATTGAGAACGTGGGAAATCTGGTTTGTCCTTCTTCCTACGATTTGGGCGAGAACATGCGCGTGGTCTTACTTTCGGTGACGGAGGGTGAAGACAAACCCCTAAAATATCCGACGATCTTTCACGGCGCCGATTTAGCTGTCATCACCAAGACCGATTTGGGGGAGGCCGTGGAATTTGATCGAGCCGAAGCCAAAAAGAACATCCAATCGGTTCGTCCGGGAATTTCCATGCTCGAGCTTTCTTCCAAGAACGGCCAAGGGATGGAAGAGTGGATGAAATTGCTCGCAGACAGATACTCCGATGTTAGGCAAAAGTGACAAAGGGTGACACTAGCGCAACGAAATTTTCATCCTGGATTCTAACGCTCGGAGGTATTTTACAAAATGGACACCCAGAAGAAAGATCAAGGCAACGAGGGCCATCACGGCCAACAGCAGGGACATCAAGGCGATCGGGGACAGCAGCAGCAAGGCAACCAACCCGGTCATCAAGGCGGCCAGCAGGGCGGCCAGCAAGGCGGCCAGCAAGGTCATCAGAGCCAGGATCCGAATAAGGGGCGGCAGGAACAGCAGAATCCCCCGAAGCGGTAGTCGTTCGATGGTGGTGGGCCCCTCATGGGCCCACTGCTTTCTTGCAATTTCTCCATATTATTTGTCCTTCACAATCCTTCCCCCCTGCACCCCGCTTCATACCGCCAACGTCCAATAAGCAGGAGAGCGATATGTTGAAAAAACTTGGGTTACCGGGATTCGTATTAGGCGCGGTGTTGACGTTGTTCAGCCCGGTGGCTGCCTTGGCGCAAGGCCATGGTGGTGGAGGCCGGTCTAGCGGCGGGCACGGATTCTCCGGCGGTGGCCACGGATTCTCGGGCGGTGGGCACGCATATTCGGGCCGCAGCTATTCAGGTGGTGGCCACGCCTACTCGGGTAGAAGTTATGGTGGCGGAGGCCGTAGTTATTACGGCGGAAGCGGGCGCGGGTATTACGGTGGGCGCGGTTATTACGGCGGCCGGGGTTACGGCTACGGGAGATCTTACGGCCGGGGCGGCTTCGGGCTTGGATTCGGATTTTATGGCGCGCCTTACTACGGTTATGGCTATGCGCCCTACGCTTACGGCTATTGCAATCCAGCCGGATATTACGATCAGTGGGGCAACTGGATCGCATACCCGGGCTGCGCGGCTCCGTATTATCCGTACTAACTAACGGCTGGAATCGATTGTTTCCGGTCGAAAGTGCGGGAGACTAAGACGCCCACCAGGATCACGACGATGCAGCCGATCACGTTGTACCAGAGAAACG
>DATGIH010000490.1:0-2085 GCA_035295865.1 Bryobacteraceae bacterium | reverse complement strand
CGGCGCAATTGTGCAGCGCGCGCTTTTCCCCGTCGCTGAATTGTGCGCGGTCTTCCGGCGGACCAAGCAGCAGAATTCCGGCAATTTCATTCTTGTCGAGGAGCGGGACCGCGAGCGCTACACCGGCTTTTTCCAGAGATTCGATCTCGGCGAGATGTTCCTGTTTCGCGGAAGCCCAGCGGCGCCACGCGTCCAGATCCCCGGGCGTAAGTGGCAACGGATATAGGTATCCGCGCAACCGGCCAAGCAGCAGTCCGTCCACCGGCAAGCTGCAAGTGGGTGGCAGCTCGCGTGGCGATTGTATAGTGCATCGATATTCCGCCCCTCTCCTCTCGAGCAGCAGAGCCGAACGGGATTTGATGGCTTCCCGCAATGCATCCAGCGAAAGTTGAATCGCCTGCCTCAGCGATTCCGCTTGGCGGCTGGATTGAACGAACTTGGCCAGCAAATTGTTATCGGATAATTCTCGCGCCGGGCCCGGCATCAAATGAGATACGCGCTCTACGAAATCAACCGCGCTTCTCCACAAAGACCCAGGATCGTCACGGATGGCCACCATCGGCGTCACCAGCGTGGCGCGCCATCCGGGAAAGAAACAGGCGATGGCGGCAAAACTCGCGACAATTCCGGTGGAGTAGAGAAATGGCAGCGGATCGTCAATTCGAATGCCGAAGATGGACGCTTTGAGTACGAACACAGCGCCCACCACCACCACGCACCCAGCAGCCACGCCGTACACCGCCATCTTGAATCCGTCGCCCAACACGAGAGCGAGAATATCGCGTCCAACCGCGCCCAGGGCCATACGCGTCCCGATCTCCACGGTCCTTTGACGCACGGAGTACGACACCACTCCGTAAACTCCGAGTGCTGCGAGCAGCATGGCGGCCGAAGCGAAGAAGGCCGTGAGCAGCGATTGCAAACGTTCGGCGGTCAGGGAGCCGAGCACAATCTGCTTCAGCGGCCGAGCGTCATAAATTGATTGAGCACGGTCCACACCTTGGACCACGCGGCGGACCGCTGGTATCAGAGCCGATACAGGAACCGCGGAGCGAACTACGAACTGCATAGGATTGATGGGCATTGCAGTGGACGGCACATACACTTCCGCTTCGGTGGCGTCTCCCAGCCCGCGATTCCGCACATTCCCGACAATGCCGACCACTCTCACGCGCGATCCATTCGGACCACCAAGGTGCGCATAAGCTCCCAGGGCATCGCGTCCGCCCCAATATTCCTTGGCGGCTGCACTATCAATGACGATATTCAGGACGTCGCCCTTGCCGTCGTCGGCTGCGTTGAACGCGCGTCCCTGCAGCACGGGGATTTGCATGGTCTGAAAATATTGCGAGCTGATCCCGATGATGTTCACTTCGCGGTAGCCCTTATCCGCATTGGAAATTCCATCGGGGAATAACGACGTCGTCATGCAGCAGCCGTTCAGCGGAAGATGATCCACAAGCGCCGCGCTGTTGACTCCCGGGATTTGTTGGATGCTGTTCAGTAAGCGCGTCTGATAGGCCGAGAGTTGATCGAATTGCGGGTAATCGGCGCGATTTGCGTTGACGGTGAACGTCGCGACTCCGTTGGGCTCGAACC
This sequence comes from Bryobacteraceae bacterium, assembly GCA_035295865.1. GTDB lineage: Bacteria > Acidobacteriota > Terriglobia > Bryobacterales > Bryobacteraceae > Palsa-89. The sequence continues at coordinate 486 of DATGIH010000490.1, read as the reverse complement.
CAGGCGCCACACGCAACAGCTGATTCAGGTGCGCGAGCAGCACGGAGCTGACCGAAAGCAACGTAAACGCCAGCGCAATTTCGGCGATCACCAAGGTTCGCGACAGCCGCCGGCTGCGCGCGGGAGCGGAGGCGCGCACGCCATCGCTGAGAGCCTCGTTCGGCAATATCCGGACAGCCTGCCACAGCGGCGCCAGGCTGCAGAGTACGGTGCAAAGAACCGAAACGGCGAAAGCGAAAAGCAGGACCGTCCAATTGATGCCGATATCGTCGGCGCGTGGAATGGTGTCGGCGGCGAGCGAGAGCACCAGGCGAGTGAGCGCGATGCTGATCACAATCCCCCCGGCGGCGCCGGCCATCGCCACCAACACGCCTTCCGCGAAATATTGCGCCGCCAAACGCCACTGGGATGCGCCCAAAGCCACGCGCAGTGCCGTTTCGCGCGCCCGCGTGATGGATCGCGCGAGTAACAACCCTGCGACGTTGG
>DATGIH010000489.1:0-2711 GCA_035295865.1 Bryobacteraceae bacterium | reverse complement strand
TGTTTTTATATTTCGTGGGATCGCGTCGGTAGACACCACCGAAATTCTTGCGGGCGCGGTTCCGGCCGCTCTGCTCGCGTTACTATCGGACGGAGGATTGAGTTGGATCGAAAAACGATTTTCGCCGGCTTAGCCGCACTTCTGCTGCTCACGAGTTGCTCCAGCAAACACCGTATCGCAGTCGGTTCCAAAAATTTCACCGAACAGGTAATCCTAGGCGAGATCATCGCTCAGCATCTCGAAAATCGGCTGCAACAGCCGGTCGATCGCAAATTGAATCTGGGCGGTACATTATTGGCTCACCAGGCGTTGCTTGCGGGCGACATCGATATGTATCCGGAATACACCGGCACTGCTTTTACGAATATCCTCAAGCGCAGCGGCGTCACGGATCCCGCGGTGGTTCTGGATCGAGTGCGGAACGAATATGCAACCGGACTGCGTTTGGATGTACTTGATCCTCTCGGCTTCAATAGCTCCTTTGCGATGACAGTTCTTGGCGCCGACGCGCGCGCGCGGCATCTGGAAACGTTAAGCGACGCAGCGCGCGATCCGGAAGGTTTCGCTTTAGGCGCAGGCTACGAATTCATGACGCGCCCCGATGGCTTCCCCGCGATCAACGGCGCATATCCAATCAAGTGGACGGCCGTACCCAAGAGCATGGACCTGGGTCTGCTCTATACCGCGCTGCAAGGGCGTCAGGTGACAATGGTCGCGGCCAATACTACCGATGGCATGCTGTCAAAACTGGATGTCAAAGTTCTCAAAGACGACAAGCAAGCATTCCCGCCTTATCAGGCTTGCATTGTAGTCCGCGCGGAACTGTTATCCACAAATGCAGCGATCAAGAAAGATCTCTCGGATCTTTCCGGTAAAATTTCGGATGAGGCCATGCGCGCCATGAATTACGCGGTGGATGCCGAACACAGGCCGGTCCATGATGTCGCTGCAGATTTTTTGCAAAGGGCAGGTCTTCACTAGCCTATGCTGCATATCACCAACGGAGAATCGGTATCGCTTCCCCAAACGGGGCTTCCCGGCGAATTCATTTACTGGAACGATGTTCTGCACGATGGGCCGGTGCCGCGCGGGCTGACTCTGGAAGAACTGAGCCTGGTGCGTGAGCGCTTCATCTCAGAATTCTTCGGAACGCCACTCCCGGAAGTATCTTTTCGCAAGCGGGACGAGGCTATCCGCCGCTTCCGCGATCACGAAGAAGTGGTTCTCTGGTTTGAACATGATCTTTACGATCAACTGCAATTGATCCAGGTTTTGACTTGGTTCTCACAGCAGGATCCCGGGCGCACGCGTCTTTCGTTAATTTGCGTGGATCGGTACCTGGGTCCGATGCATCCGCATCAACTCACCCCGCTCTTTGACGCTCGCCACCCAGTAACGCGCAGCGAATTCAAAACGGCCCAAACAGCTTGGGACGCTTTCTGTTCGCCGGAACCCACGAAATTAACCGCGCTTCTGCAAGAAGATACGTCGGCGCTGCCCTATTTGCACGACGCGTTGGTCCGCCATTTGGAACAGTTCCCTTCCCTGCGCAACGGCCTTTCGCGATCCGAGCGGCAGATTCTCGATCTCACCGCGTCGGGCCTGTCGGGATTTCCGGAGCTTTTTCCAGCCGCGCAGAAGCTGGAGGAGCACCTGTGGATGGGCGACTCAACGTTCGCTCAGTATATTCAACGTTTAGCACGCGGCCGGCAGCCTATCCTGAGTACGGCGGATTCCCGCGTGGAAGTCACCGATTTCGGCCGCGATGTTCACGGAGCGCGCGCCGATCATGTTCGGGCGAACGGGATCAATCGTTGGCTGGGCGGCGTGCATCTGTGTGAAGGCGCGCCCGCTTGGCGCTGGGATGAAACCGCGCGAACAATTCGTCCTTAGACGCTTTTTGACTCGGCGGCCTTCTGGCCCACGCGCGAAATCGCCCGGACTAATTTCCGATAGGGCGCATGGAGCAGATCATGAAACCCAATCCACTCTCCGTCGCTCCAGGTCGAATAATGCCAGCGAGCCAGCAACGCCAGATGCTCCTGTTTTTCGGCGAGCGGCGCCATAACTGGGTTGAGCGATCCTACTAACTCCCGCAGCCGTTGGTCGAGAGAGACATTGGAAGTCAGGGGAAATTCCACGGGAGCTTGCCAGGTTCCCTGGCAGACAAACCAAAGCAGTACACTTTCGGGCCCGAGGGCAGGCGTTACCGCAACTCCGAACAGCCGGTGGATGTCGCACACCAGATCGTCTCGCAGCGCCAGCACCTGCTGAATGCTCTCAAGCCGCTTATGCTGGCGAGCGGCTTCTTCAAAGTTCATCTCCTGGCTCAGCCGTTCGCGCGCCGCCGATGTGACATTCAATAGGGCTAAACCATCGCCGTGCAAAAATTCGCGGACGCGCTCCACCTCTGTCATGTATCCTTCGCGGCTCACAATTTGCTGGCAAGGGCGCAAACACATGTTCATTTCGCCATAGATGCATCCGGGATGTTGCGGGCTGGGCTCCAGATTTTCCTGGCAGCGGCGCATCTGGAACAGATCCAGAAACTGATTCTCGAACAGCTCCGCGGCCGCGCGCGTGCGAAACGGACCATAGTAGAGTGCCGCGCCAGCGCTTAGCCGCGTGGTGACCTGGGATCGTGGAAATTCGTTCGCCAGCACCAGCTTCACATAGGCAGGCATCCGCAGCTTCACCAAGCGCAAGTAATC
>DATGIH010000488.1:0-7127 GCA_035295865.1 Bryobacteraceae bacterium | reverse complement strand
CCGGCGCCGGGCCGGGAGTTCATTCGGTTTCTTGCCCGAAGCCCTCATCGACAACGGATTCTGGTGCATCCTGGTGGGCCTGCTCGCGTATTTCTCGCGTTTGGGCGGCATGCGTAAAGCGGTGATCGCGATGTCGGCGCTGCTGGTTTTCTACGCGGCGAGTTTGATTTTCCATTCCCGTCATCGGTTCAGCGCGTAAGCGGGCCCCTGGCTCGGCTCTGAGCTACCACGCGCTATAATCACCCACTTGAGGACCCTTGATGAACATTCCGAGTGAAGGCGCGCTGGATTTTGTGTCGCTGGGCGCGCTGATCCATCGTCTCGATCCAGGCATCGTGCCGTTCCGCAAAGCCACCGAGTGCCAGATTCATGTCAGCGGGGGCGAATTCAACGTCGCGGCCAATTTGGCGGACTGCTTCCGCATGCGAACCGGCATTGTATCGGCGATGGTGGATTATCCCATCGGAGAACTGGTGGCCGAACGCGTGAAGGCGATGGGTGTAAGGCCCTTCTACAAAACTTTCGCGCACGACGGAATGTCGGGGCCGAACATCGCCACCGTCTACAGCGACCGCGGTTATGGCGTCCGGCCTCCGGTGGTGTTCTACAATCGGTCGAACGAAGCGGCCGCGCGGCTGAAGCCGGGCGACGTGGATTGGTCCGCCATTTTCGGCGCCGGTGTCCGCTGGTTTCACAGCGGCGGGATCTTTGCAGCGCTGTCCCCGACAACTTCAGAACTGATCATTGAAGGCATGCGCGCCGCGAAGGCTGCGGGAGCGGTGGTGTCGTTCGACCTGAATTTTCGCGAGAAGCTGTGGAAGAATGCGGGGGGTCCGGAACATGCGCGGGCGGTAATCCGGCGGATCGTTGACAATGTCGACGTGCTGGTGGGCAACGAAGAAGACCTGCAAAAGGGGCTGGGCGTCACAGGTCCGGAGATCACCTCGGAATCGAAGCTGGATCCGCGGGCGTTTTTCGGGATGATCGATGCGGTGGTCGCGCAGCATCCGAACATCAAGATTGTCGCGACGACACTACGGGAAGTGCATTCGACGAATTGGCACGACTGGTCGGCTGTGGCGTGGGTGGAGGGCAAGGATTACGCCGCACCAACCTGCCAGCTGCACATTTACGATCGCGTCGGGGGTGGCGATGGATTCGCTTCCGGATTTTTCTACGGACTTATGAGTGGCGCGGCGCCGGAAGAGGCGCTCCGCCTCGGATGGGCGCACGGCGCGCTGTTGACCACGTTTCCCGGAGACACTACGATGTCCACACTGGAGCAGGTGCAGGCGCTGGCCAAGGGTGGATCGGCGCGGATTCAGCGCTGAAACTCGTCTAAAGCCGCACTCAAACGCTCCAGGCTGGCCTTTGTAGGCTCCGTCTCGCCTGCGATGCCGATACGAAAATGATCGGGCATTTCAAAAAACGATCCCGGCACAACTGTGCCTTCATATTTTTCGCGGAACAGTTCGCAAAACTGGTCCACCGGGCCGGTCAACAGCTTCGGAAAAACGGTGGTTCCGAATTCGAGTGGGCGAACTTCCAGGTCCTTGCGGCTGGCTAGAAATTCATTGAGCAATAGACGGTTGGTATCGAGCAATTGACGCGCTTGCTCGCGCACTCGTTTTAAATTCCGGAATACCAGGACACTCAGCCGTTCGGCTGGATGCGCCATATTCACATCGAAAAGATCGTCCAGCAGCCAGATGCGGCGCGCCAATTCGGCTTCAGCCAGAATCCAACCGCAGCGCAGTCCGCTGAGTCCATAGACTTTCGTAAGACTGCTGGTGACGACAAACTCGGGGCCGAGAAGCGCGGCGGTCCGCGGCGCCTTTGGGAACGCTGCATCCAGATAGACTTCGTCTACTAGTACGCGAGCGTTGGAACGCCGGGCGATTTCTCCTACGTCGCGCAACGTATCTTCGCTGGTAAAAGAGCTCGAAGGATTATGCAGATTAGTGATCACGATCAGCCGAGTGCGTGGGGTGACGGCGCGCTCGATCTCGGCCGGGTCCAGTGCGAAATCGGTTTTCGCACGGCGCGGGAAGCGTCGCACGTCCGCTTGCAAATAGCCGAGAGCATTGAGCAGCAGTTCGTACGTTGGATGTTCCACCAGAACTTCATCGCCCGGTTCCAGGATCGCGGACATAGCGAGCATGTTCGCCATGGACGTGCCTGCCGCGGTGACGACGTTTTCCGGCGCCACGCCGCAGTGCGCCGCCACTGCTTCGGTCAGAGGCGGATAGCCGTAGTCGCCTCCCCGGGAAATGGGATCGATTCCCTCGGCAGCGATACTGAGGCCGGCGAACGTGGTGCTGCGCAGCCCGCTGGTCGCCAGGTTGTATTTGGAACCGGATCGCTTTTTGGCCCATTGCATATAGGCCGAACTCATTGTACGCTTCATCTTTGCTTTACCGAAACCGCCTTTCCTAAACGCCGCCAATATAAGTACACCGGAATTCCCGAAGCCAAAATCGCCCAGCCGATCAGACTCTCCTTCGGATTGCTATAAACTGTTCCGGCCACAATCAGTACGCACGCGGCGATGAACAGCGCAGTGGTCCAGGGATGGCCGGGAACCAGATATCCTGTCTTTTCCGCGGCGGGCGCTCGCCGGCGAAAAACGAACAATGTGGAAGCTGTTAATCCGAAGAAGATGAAATCGGATGAGATGACGTAGTTGAGAATCTGTTCGTAGCGGCCGGACAGCGCGATGACGATCGCGAGCATACCTTGTAGCGCTATTGCTACCACCGGAACCTGCGTGCCTTTCGATACAAAAGCCACGCTTCGAAAGAACAGGCCGTCTTCGGCCATCGCGAAATATACGCGCGGAGCGGTGAGCATTCCCTGGCTCAAAAATCCCAGGGTTGAAATCGCGATGATGATCGCGGTCAGTTTCGCCCCGCTGGCTCCGATGGCGGTCTGCATTGCCGTAGATGCGGGCGTGGCCGTCGCGGCCAGTCCGTCCGGGCCCAGGACGCGAAGATAGACGATGTTCATGGAAAGATAGAGAACCACTACACCCAGTACTCCGATCAGCAATCCGCGCGTTAAATCGCGGCGGGGATCGCGGAGCTCGGCGGACATGAAGCTGGATGTTTGCCATCCGCCATAGGAGAAGGCGATCGGTGTAAGAGCGGCGCCGGCTGCTTTGAGCAGATCCCAGGATTCGATCGGCGGCCGGGCAGCCGCCGGGTGGGGATGCCCAGCGTAGGCGAAGCCGCAAACCACAATTCCGGCAATGGCCGCTATCTTCATGGACATCAAAACATTTTGCGCCGTACTTCCGGCGCGTACGCCCAGACAATTGATGATGGTCAGGAACGCGAGGACCAGGATCGCGATGATTCCATCGGCGATCTCCAGATGGGTGACGTCGAGAAAGTAGCGGGCGAAGGTCACCGCGACCGCCGCCATACCTCCTGTTTGAGTTACCAGCAGCAAGGTCCAGCCGTAGATGAAAGCTACCGAGGGATGGTACGCCTCTCTTAGATAAGCGTACTGGCCGCCCAGCAGAGGACGCCGCGCCGCGAGCTCGGCCCAGATGAATCCGCCAGTGAGCGCGATGATTCCGCCCAGCGCCCAGGCGCTCAGGATCAGCGCGGGCGATCGAAGTTGACGCGCGACAAGGTAGGGATTAATAAAGATGCCGGATCCAACGATGCCGCCCATCACGATCATGGTGGCGTCGAAGAGGCCCAGCCGGCGAGCGAGTTGGCTCATTCGGTCACTGGGAACATTCTGCCACTAATTGCGGCGGCCCGATGCCCGCCGGCTGTTGGGCCGGTGGTTTGCGACATGCGAAGCCGCAGTAGTGTCGAAAATGTAAGAGACCCTACATACGGAGAAATAGCGTCAATTTCATGGAATTTTCAGTTGAAGTTCAGATGACATCGGGATAATATCGGTCGACAAGACCGAAAAAAGCCAAACAGGGTGCGGACCGCGGATGGGGTTGTTTGGCAGAACCGGGTCGTATCCGCAGAGGGAGCCCGGGGATTGGTGCTGATACGACGAGCACAGGAAGTTACGGGGCTGGGGGAGCGCCGTGGGTCAAACACGGGTGCTTGTTCTATGAAACCGAGCAGGACCTCCTTGGAACTCTGGTTCCTTTCTTTCAAGCCGGCATCCAGGATGGGGAAGCGTGTCTCTGGATCGTTTCGGATCCTTTAACGCCGGAACAGGCTGAACAAGCGTTGCGCCAAGCGCTGCCCGGACTCGATCAACTTTTGTGCGATCGTACGATCGAAATCAGTTGTTGTACCAATTGGCGCATTGGAGCGGGTAATGACAACTTTCAGCCCGTGCTCGAACTGCTCCACGCGAAATTGGCCGAAGCGTTAGCCTCAGGGCATCGCGGATTACGCGTAGGCCGCGACGGCCGTGCATACGAACGGGCCCGCTGGGAATGCTTACGCGACTTCGAGAACGAGCTGAATCAAAGAATTTCGAGGCATCCGCTGACGGTTTTGTGCACCTATCCGATTATCAAGAGCGGGGCGGCCGAACTGCTGGATGCGACACGCGCACATCCGGTCTGCACCGCGGTGCAAAAGGGCGAATGGGAAATCCTGGACACGCCCGAATTGAAAGAGGAGAGAGCCGAGATTAAGAAGCTGAATCGGCGGCTGGAGCAAAACGTTGTGGAACGGACTGAAGTGCTGCATGCGGCGAACGAAGAGCTGCGGAAGCAGAAAGAGGTGCTGCAAAAAATCTTCGATCACATCCCGGTGATGATTAATTTCATGGATCCGGGAAACCAAATCAAATTGGTGAATCGCGAGTGGGAGCGCGTGCTGGGGTGGACGCTGGAAGAGATTCGGACGCAGGGATCGGATATTCTCTCGAAATTCTACCCCCGCCCCGAAGATCGAGAACGCGTTGCAAATTTCATATCGAGCTCTAGCGCGCAATGGGGTGAATTTAGAATCACCAGAAAGGACGGCCGTGAGTTGGAGACCTTGTGGGCCTGTATCCACCTTTCCGACGGGGCCACCATCGGTTTTGGGCGCGATATCACCGAGCAGAAAAGATTGGAGGAGCAACTGCGCACCAGCGCCGACCAAATGCGGGCGCTTTCGGCCAGCATCCAGGAGGCTCTTGAAGAGGAGCGAACCAGAATCTCCCGTTTCATTCATGATGAGCTGGGTTCCGCGTTTGCCAGCCTAAAGTGGGATCTGGAGAGCATGGACAAAACTCTTTCGCAGCCATTTTCTGCAACGGATATGGAGTCATTGCGGGCAAAGATCGGCTCCATGAAGCGGCTGGTTGCGGATACGATCGAGAACATTCGGCGGATTGCCTGGGAACTTCGTCCCAGCATTTTGGACGACCTGGGATTGGTGGAAGCGATCGAGTGGCAGGCCCGGCAGTTCGAAGAACGCACGGGCATCGTCTGCCATCGGCTCGGCTTTTTGGATGGCATGCGGCTTTCCGAAGAGCAATCCACCGCGCTATTTCGGATTTTTCAGGAGGCTTTGACCAATATTCTACGGCACTCCAGCGCGACACAAGTCGACATTACGTTAGTCGAGGAACCCGGCGAATTCGTCTTAGCGATTAGCGACAACGGAAGAGGCATTACTGGGGTCGAGAAATCGGGACTAGGAATTCTTGGCATGCAGGAACGCGTGCGTCTGCTGGGTGGAGCTATTGAGATCAACGGCCTGGAAGGGGGAGGCACCACGATTGCCGTCCGGATTCCTTTAGAGGAGCCCCTGGCGCGCTCCCTTAAGACGCACGAATGAAGCGGATCCTTATTGTCGACGATCACGAAGTAGTTCGGGCTGGTGTTATGCGCATCCTCGATCAGCCTGAGACTATCTTCGGCGAGGCCAGCAATGGCGCCGATGCGATGAAGTTGGCAACAGAAGAGAGCTGGGACATGGTCGTGCTCGATCTATCGCTCGGCGAGGGCTGTGGTCTAGAACTGCTCAAAGAGCTGAAACAGGCGCGGCCCCGGCTTCCGGTGCTGATCCTCAGCATGCACTCGGAGGAGCAATACGCACGCCGCGCTTTCCAGGCCGGCGCGTCCGGCTATGTGACCAAGGACAGCGCGCCCATCGAGTTAATTAAAGCCGTGAACCGGGTAAGCGCGGGTGGCAGATACGTCAACGAAGCTACGGCGGAACGATTCGCGCAGGATCTGGAGAAGGGCGGCGATCTCGACCAGCCGGCGCACCAATCCCTTTCAGACCGTGAGTTCGAAGTGATGCGGCTGATCGGTTCGGGAAAAACGGTGGGTGAAATCGCGGAAATCCTGCAACTGAGTAAGAAGACGGTGAGCACATATCGCACGCGTATTCTCGAGAAAATGGGCATGAAAACGAACGCTGAGATTATCCACTACGCGATCCGGAACAACTTATCCGATTGAGGTGAAGTGTCCGGACGAGCACCGAGCGCTGGAGATCCTTGTAGGACAAATACCTACAAAAGCGGGCTTATCGTCTTACATTATTTTCCATTCAAATTCTGACAATACTTTTATCGTGGCTGCCGATATGATACCAGCGCGTCAAAGCCGGTAATTTTTTCGAGAATTTCTTTTTGTTTTAGCACTTGATGGGTGTACTATAGGCAAGCAGTCTAGGGGTATCCCAGGAAGGTCGACAATTTGTGCGAGCTCAAACCATTGAGGTAAAGCAGGCGACCGGTAGAATTCTTTGTTCCACGATTTTTCGTCCTGGAGGAAAGAAGCTCCTCGCCAAGGGTCACGTGATCAGCGAGGAAGATGCTCGCATGCTCGAGACCGAGGGGTTGGCCGAGGTCTGGGTTACGGAACTCGAAGACGGTGAAATTGGCGAGGACGAAGCGGTGATGGAGGTAGCCACCGAGATCGGCTGTGGATCGCTCGAGATCCGTTTGGCCGCCGGCGGACGTGCCAACCTGTTCGCTACCGAGCCCTGTTGTGTTTTAGTGGATGACGAGCTGCTCAAGCAGATCAACTGCACTTCCAGCGTCGCCATTGCAACCTCCCTGAATTTTTCGTACGCACGAGCCGCACAACGCGTCGCGACCGTGAAGAGCGTTCCTTTCGCGGTGGCGAAATCACAGCTCGAAACTGTGATTTCCATTGTCAAAGAGCGAGGGCCGATTCTGCAGGCGCGGCCCATCCGGAC
>DATGIH010000487.1:0-10378 GCA_035295865.1 Bryobacteraceae bacterium | reverse complement strand
ATATCCGGGGAATGAATACCGCCGCAACGCTGTGGTGTACAGCCGCCGTTGGGACCATGGCCGGCCTTGGGCGGCTTGGCCTTGCTGCAATGGGAGCCGCGGGCGTACTGTCAGCCAATCTGTTTCTGCGCCCCGTGGCGTTTCGGATAAATCGAACGCCAGCTCCAAAAGAAGAGCATGAGATCCTCTATCGGCTCCGCTGCACGTGCCGGACCGCTGATGAAGCCAATATTCGAACAATGTTGGTACAGAACGTTGGGCGTACGCCACTCGCGCTCATCGCACTGCACAGCTTGGATGACGAACTTCTAGCTCGCGTACATGTGCATGCGTATCTGAAGACCCTTGGTTCGAAGGAAGAAGCCTTGGAGCAGATAGTGACCAGGCTCTCCCTCGAAGCGGGTGTGACCGCCATTTCCTGGGAAGTGGTATCCGCGGTGGAAGCCGAAGATGCATCCATTGCAACAACTGGAGAATTGGTTCGGGCAACGTGATTGTTCGTGCGGACTCTCGTATGCAACACAAGATCTTAATTGCGCACAAACAGCGAGAGCATGCTGCGTTGCTCAGGTTGGCGGACGATATCGTTGAGGCGGGTAGGCGGAGAGGCCGCCCACTTTCTCGTGGGGAGAATACAATGGTCGCTGAATTCATGAAGCAAGCTGTGGCGCTGCAACACGAGATCGATTTCTTGCAGACGAATCACGCGGCTTCTGCAGCTAAGCGGCAGTATTAACAAATGGTTACAGTCATCTCAGCAAAACATGCAGTAGACTGAGAGACTAATGAAATTTGCGCCTAAGAAATGTGTGTGCGGCACCAGGACCAGAAATGCCAAGCCAAATTCCCAACCGTCATGCTCGTCCGGCAGGATTTAACTCATACCTCGCGGCATTCTTGGCGGCCATATGCATTCCAAGCGCGGACGCTCAACAAGCGCTCACATGGGCGCAGATTCGCGACAAGTTTGAACTGGCCAATCCAACCCTGATCGCAGGCCGGATCGGCATCGATGAATCCAAGGCGGATGAAATTACTGCCTATCTCCGGCCAAATCCCGAGGTCACGGGCGTGCTGGATCAGGTCGATCCGTTTACAAAACAGCCTGCACTGAACGGAGGAAAAGATTCCTACAATCCGTTCCGCTATGCACTGCCGTCCGGATCCATCAACTATCTGATCGAGCGCCAGCATAAGCGCGAACTGCGCAGGGATAGCGCGCAGCAAGCGACGGCCATTGCCGGCTCACAGTTAGCCGATCAGGAAAGAGCGCTGCTCTTCACTTTGCGCGGGGCCTTCGTCCAAACCTTGCAGCAAAAGGCCATTCTCTCACTGGCCCAGGAAAATCTCGCGTATTTCGACCAGGTGCTCAAAGTCAGCCGCGATCGCCGGCAACTGGGCGACATCTCCGAGGTAGATCTGGACCGGCTGGAGATCCAACGCGTGCAATACGAGACCGACGTGGAAACAGCAAGCGTGAACTTGCGCACCGCCAAGATTCAACTTCTCACTTTATTGAACGACCGCAGCCCCGTCGAGCAGCTTGATGTTACGGGAACTTATGATTTTCCGGACCGCATCGCCGGGTTGGAGGAATTCCGCCAGACCGCGGCCGGCTCAAGGCCGGATCTGAAAGCGGCCGTGCAATCGATAGACAAAGCCAAAACAGACAACCGTCTAGCCTGGGCGAACGGATCGGCCGACCCGGCGTTCGGCGTGGATTTTGCACGAAATCCTCCTATTCCCGTGTATCTCGGATTCAGCGTCACAGTGCCCTTGCGGATCTTCGACCGCAATCAGGGCGAGAAGGCGAAGACCCTGCTGGACATCAACCGCAACCAACGGCTGCGCGACGCAACACTCGCGCAAGTGTTCAATGATGTTGACTCCGCCTACGCCACCATCAACAGCAATCTCACGCTGCTCAAAACATACAAGGCGAATTACCTACAGCGGGCGATTAAAGTGCGCGATACCATTTTGTTCTCGTACCAGAACGGCGGCGCATCCTTACTTGATTTTCTCCAAGCCCAGCAGGACTACAGGAGCGTCCGAGTGAACTACTTGAATTTGATTGGCTCGTATTTGAGCAGCGCGGCTCAAATGAATCTTGCCGTGGGCCGCGAGGTGATTCGATGAAATCCCCCAGCTTGACATCCGCAATTCTTGCCTTGGTACTGACCTCGATGGAGTTCGGCTGTAAAAAGTCCGAAAGCGATTCGAAAGCGGAAGCGCCGCCCGAGCTCAAGGTCCAGAGTGTCGTTGACCGGAATGTGTTCGAGGTGGATCGGCCAGATCGATTCCGGTTGGCGACTTCGGTCCCCTACAGCGCGCGATCGGAACTCAAGGTAACGGGAACCGTCAATCCGGATGTCTCGAGAAATGTCCCGGTGATTTCGCTCGCCAGCGGTAGGGTGATCGAGATTCACGCGCGCCTGGGAGATTCGGTTAGCAAAGGCCAGCTTCTGTTGAAGGTGCAGAGCGCGGATATCTCGGGAGCTTATGCCGACCAGCAGCAGGCGATTGCCGATGAAGCGCTCGCCCGCAAACAGCTCGATCGTTCGAAACTGCTGTATGAAAGAGGCGCGATCGCCGAGAAAGATCTTGAAATTGCGGAGGCGGCGGAGACCAAGGCCAAGGTCACCATCAAGACCGCCGTCGAGCATCTGCGTGTGCTGGGTGTGGATCCGGATCATCCCACGCCGGTGGTTGAAATCACGGCTCCCGTTTCGGGCGTCATTACCGATCAACAGGTCACCAACGCCTCCGGCTTGCAGGGCTTGGCTTCTCCCAGCCCCTTCACCATTTCCGACCTGACGCATGTCTGGATCGTGTGCGACGTATTTGAAAACGATCTCGCGGGCATCCGGCTTGGTGAAAATGCGGAGATTCGACTGGCTGCGTATCCCAATCGAGTGATCACCGGCACGATCGGCAACATTGGCCCGGTTCTGGACCCGAATATCCGTACCGCGAAGGTGCGAATCGAAGTGGAGAATCCCGGCCTGATGCGGCCCGGGATGTTCGTGACCGCCATCTTCCACGGGCCGCAAAAGGAAACACGGCCGGCCGTTCCGGCTCCAGCGATCTTGCATCTGCATGACCGCGATTGGGTCTATGAACCTACCGACAACAAGCATTTCCGGCGAGTGGAAGTGGTTGGCGGCGACATGCTGCCCGGAGGCCTGCAGGAAATCGTCTCCGGCATCGCGCCGGGGCAGCGGGTGATCGCGAATGCGCTGGAGTTTGAGAATACGGTGCAGAAGTAAATGATTCGCTCCCTGGTCGACGCTGCGTTGAATGCCCGTTACGTTGTTCTGGGCGTCGCCGTGCTTTTTTTTATCGCCGGATTCATCGCGTTCGAGTATCTTCCGATTGAGGCTTATCCCGACGTTGCCAACACCTGGGTTCAGGTAATCACGCAGTGGCCCGGCCGAGCCGCGGAAGAAGTGGAGCAGCAGGTGACGGTTCCGATTGAGATCCAGGTCAACGGAATCCCTCATCTGCTGCACGTGCGCTCGGCGTCGCTTGCGGGACTCTCGGTGGTGAATCTGATTTTCGACGACAATTCAGATAACGACTGGGATCGTCAAAAGGTGCTGGAGCGCATGTCCACCGTTACGCTCCCACCGAACGTGACCGCGCAGATTGGCCCCGATTTCAGCCCGATCGGCTCCATCTACTGGTACACCATCGAGTCCACCAATCCGAAGTACGACGTGATGGAGCTCAAGTCTCTGCAGGATTGGGTGATCTCCAAATACATGAGGTCGGCGCCGGATGTGGTGGACGATTCGTCGTTCGGCGGTATCACGCGCGAATATCAGGTCCGTGTCGATCCGGAGAAGCTGATCGCATATGGATTGAGCCTGGCGCAGGTGGAGCAGCAGCTCACCAACGCGAATGCAAACGCGGGCGGAAGCTTCATCGAACAGGGATCGCAGCAGGTAAATGTTCGATCCGTTGGCTTGGTCACCAATGTAAAAGACATCGAAAGGACCGTGCTGAAGAACCAGAACGGCACAGCGGTCCGCATCAAGGACATCGGCGTGGTCGCGCAAGGACCAAAAATCCGTTTGGGTCAAATCGGAAAGGCGATTCACCGGGCCGACGGAGTGGTTGTCGACGACAGCGACGTGGTAGAAGGCATCGTGTTCATGCGTAAGAACGCCGGCACGGCAGCCACCCTGGAGGGGATTCACGCCGTGGTGCAGCGGCTGAACGATCATATTCTCCCGCCGGGGGTGAAGATCGTCCCTTACCTGGATCGCGACGACCTGGTCCACTATACGACGCACACCGTGCTGCACAATCTGGGCGAGGGCATGCTTCTGGTTGTGGTCATCCTCTTTCTTTTCCTGGGAAACATTCGCGGCGCTTTTATCGTTGCCATCACCATTCCATTCGCTTTGCTCTTCGCCTCCATTTGCCTGGACCTGCGGCATATTTCCGCGAACTTGCTTTCCTTGGGGGCTTTGGATTTCGGCATGGTTGTGGATGGCGCCGTCGTCATGGTTGAAAATATCGTCCGCCATCTGAACCGGCGCGATGGCCCGCCTAAAACCACGTTTGAACATATCCGCGCCGCCACGCTGGAGGTGCAGCGGCCGGTTTTTTACGCCATTGCGATTATCATTACCGCCTACCTGCCCATGTTCACGCTGGAACGCGTGGAAGGAAAGCTGTTCAAGCCCATGGCATGGACCGTTGCATTTGCCTTGCTGGGCGCGCTGCTCTTTTCCATGTTGGTTGCGCCGGCCTTGGCCAGCGTCTTCTTTAGGAAAAACGCCAAGCAGTGGAAGAATCCGGTAATGGAATTTCTCGCGGCGCGCTATCGGGCGGCCGTAACTTTTGCCACTCGCGAGCGATGGGTAACAGTGGGAGTGGCGCTGGCAACGCTCGGCGCGGCGACGTTCCTGGCATTCAGCGGGGTTATCGGGTCGGAGTTCCTGCCGCACTTGGATGAGGGCGCCATTTGGGTCCGCGGCACTCTGGCGCCGAGCACCGGACCGACGGAGGGGGCGCAGGTCATGGAGCGCGCCCGCCAAATCCTGTGCTCCTTTCCCGAGGTTCCTACAGTCGTCACGCAGCTAGGGCGTCCCGATGACGGAACCGATACGACAGGTTTTTTCAATACGGAATATTTCGTCGATTTGTTGCCAAAGGAAAAGTGGCGTCCAGTATTCAATCAGGACAAGGACCGTCTGATCGCGGCGATGGATCGCGAACTGGAGGAAAAGCTTCCGGGCGCTATCTGGAGTTTCTCGCAACCCATCTCGGACAATCTGGAAGAGGCTGTCAGCGGAGTGAAAGGCGCGCTGGCGGTCAAGATCTACGGGGATGATCTCAAGACGCTGGAAGCGAAGGGCGACGAAATCGTGGAGGTCCTGCGAACGGTTCCCGGCGTGGAAGACCTTGGCCTGTTTCGAGTGCTTGGCCAACCCAATTTGGATTTCGCCGTAAATCGCGATCAAGCCGCGCGCTACGGTCTCAATGTCTCCGATGTACAGGACGCGGTTCAGACCGCTGTAGGCGGCAACGCGCTCAGCCAGGTGCTGGTTGGCGAACAGAGATACGATCTGGTTCTGCGGTATCTTCCCGAATACCGGAATACCCGCGAGGCCATCGAAAAGATCCGCCTGTTAGCCCCCTCGGGAGAGCGTGTCTCCCTGGCGCAAGTGACGGATGCCAAAGTAACAGACGGCGGTTCGGAGATCTATCGCGAGGGAAACTCAAGGTACATCGCAGTGAAGTATGCGGTGCGGGGCAGAGATCTGGGCAGCACCGAACAAGAGGCGATTCGAAAGGTTACCGAAAAGGTGAAATTACCGCAAGGATACACAATCGACTGGGCGGGCGAATACGAGAGCCAGCAGCGCTCGCAGCGCCGTCTAATGATTGTGTTGCCAGTGACAATCCTGGTAATCTTCATCATTCTCTACACGATGTTCAAATCGGTCAAATGGGCGCTGCTGATTATGACCAACCTGGCCATGGCCCCGATCGGTGGTTTGTTGGCGCTGTTGATTACGCACACCAACTTTAGCGTTTCGTCCGGTGTCGGCTTTCTGGCGCTATTTGGAGTCACAGTGCAAACCGGCGTCATTATGCTGGAATACATCAATCAACTGCGCGCCAGAGGATACACAATTCAAGATGCCGCGGTGGAAGGCGCCGTTCTTCGACTTCGGCCCATCATGATGACCATGCTGGTTGCAACATTGGGACTGCTGCCCGCTGCGCTGTCGCACGGGATTGGTTCGGATTCGCAGCGGCCTTTTGCCATCGTCATCGTCGGCGGCCTGATTTCCGGCTTGGTTTTGAGTATCTTTCTATTACCGACGCTTTACGTGTGGATCGCACGGCGCGGCGATCGGCTTCCCGCCGCGGACGTGGAAGAGCCGGTCTGAGAAAGGACCCCGGGAGATGACAAGGAATGAAGTTTGTAATCTGATCAGAAAGATAGGCATCATCCCCGCCGTTCGCGTGTCCTCCGGGGCCGATGCGCATTTCGCAGCCGAAGCGGTTACGCGTGCCGGCATACCCATCGTCGAGATCACCATGACCGTGCCCGGAGCGGTGGATTTGATTGCGCATCTGGCGAAGCACGATTCGACAACGGTGGTGGGCGCCGGAACCGTCCTCGATATCGACACTGCAAAACGCTGCCTGGACGCTGGAGCAGGCTTCCTGACCGCTCCCGAGTGCTATCGGGATGTCCTGGAATTTGCCGTGAAGGAAAATGTCGCGGCGCTGCCCGGGGCGCTCACGCCAACCGAAGTGGCGGCGGCTTGGAGGGCCGGCGCCGACTACGTGAAGGTGTTTCCGTGCATGCAGGTGGGAGGGCCCAAATACATCAAAGCCATTCACGCCGCTCTGCCCCAGATTCCGTTGATTGCGGCGGGCGGCGTCGATCAGCAGACTGCTTCCGATTTCATCCTGGCCGGCGCTACCGCGATCGGAGTCGGTACCGAGTTGGTTCCGACGCAGGCAATAGCCCAGCGGCAATCGGATCGAATTCGGGAGTTGGCGCTCCGATTTTCCGAAGCTGTGAAAAGAGCCCGCGATCGGCTGCAAGCAGATGGAAACGTGACTGTCGGCCAGAGATTTAAAGACACCGACAAATGCGAGACATAAATGATGTCGAACTTTGGAGGCCGCCGGCGCTCGACTGTGCCTCGATGAGTCAAACTAACCGGAACTTGCTCTAACCCATCTGTGCTAAACTATTGAAGTCAACCGAACCCCGGTTGAATCCTGGAAAATCCAATGCCGAAGCTGAAGACACATAAAGGTGCGTCCAAACGGTTCAAAAAAACCGGGACCGGCAAAGTGGTGCGCGGGCATGCGTTTGCCCGGCACATTTTGACGTCCAAGGTACGCTCCCGCAAACGGAAGTTGAAACATGATGTTGTGGCCGATCCTTCCGATCAGGCCAAACTGAAGAGGATGATCCCGTACTAACGGATCTCCCCGAGTGAAACGGCGCTGCACGTGCCGTTCTCGCCGGATTAATACTCAAGAAGGAGTCGAAACGTGCCAAGAGTAAAAAGAGGTACCAAACGCCGGGCCTACCGGAAGAAGACGCTGGCCCGCGCATCCGGTTTTTTCCTAACCAAGAGCAAGCTGAATCGGGCTGCGCAGGAAGCCGTCGAAAAAGCCCAGAAGTACGCCTACGTCGGACGCCGCCGCAAGAAACGCGATTTTCGTTCGCTGTGGATTGTCCGCATCGGCGCCAGCTGCCGCGCGGCGGAAATTTCCTACAGCAAATTCATCAGCGGTCTGAAGAAAGCCGGCATCGATCTGAATCGCAAGATTCTGGCCGACCTGGCCGCTAGCGATGCAACCGCATTTGCCGCGCTCGTGGAAAAGGCGAAAGCCGCGCACGCAGCAGCCTAAGAGTTTCGAGTAAGAGGTACCCATGAGCACTGCCCCACAGCACGAATTGGATGCCCTATCGAGTCTGGAAGAGCGCATTCGAGGTGCGGTCGATCTGGTGTCGAGCCTCCGGGCGGAGAATCGGGATCTGCAAACGCAGCTCAGCGCGGCCATCGAGCAGCGCGACGCCGTCCGTCAGGAGTTGGACGATCTCCGATCCGAGCGCAAGCAGGTTCGCACCCGCATCGAGAAGTTGCTCGGCCAACTGGATTTGCTTAGCAGCACCTAGTTTTGGCAAGCTAGAGCAATGACCAACACGGGAGGCGTCCGTGTCACGATTTTCAACCAGACTTACTCGCTGGTGGCTAGCGAGGAGCCTGGGCGCGTGGAACTGCTCGCGCAAAAAGTAGACGATTTAATGTCGAAGATCGCGGCTCATGGCGCAAACGTGGACGCGACGCGTGCGGCGGTACTCGCCTGCCTCCACATGGCGGATGAGCTGGAAACTCTCGAGCAGCAACTCTCGGCGCTTAAACAAAAAGTAGAACACAAGGCCCGCGAATTCAGCCTTCTTCTCGACGAAGCCATCGCTCCGCAAGCGTGAGAGAGCCGGGAATCCCGCTGGAAATGGTCACCCCATTTCCGAATCGACCCGTCCAGCCTTTAGAAGATTCGTTCCTGCTTTTTCAGATTCCCGAACGTCCCGACATTCGATATCGCAAACGCAATCTTGTACTGCGTATCGTCGCGCGTGCCGATATTGAAGCGCCGGTACTCGAGGCTGATGCCGCAGCAATCGGTGTTGTAGGTCACCTGCGTGAGCGAATAGAGAAGTACCCGCTGCTTGTAGTCGTAATATTCGCTGAAGGCCGCGTTCCAGCCTTTGCGATTGCCGTTGCCGATGCCGAACGTTCCGCGGAGCTGGTTGGAATTGGGCGAAACCACGGGGTCCGTGCGCACCTGATTGTGTCCGACGGAAATCAGGTATTTCGAAAAGCGCCAGTCGGCGGAAAGGCTCGAGTTCGAGATGCGTTTCAGCAGCGGATCGTAAGCCGTGCGCCATTCGAGCCCGATGACATGCTGGAAGCGCAGCGCCGAGACGATCGGCGAATAGTTGCGTGGACCGTCGATGAAGGCAAATCCATCCAGGTCAATCGAGCTGGCGATCACATTGCGCTGCCCTGCGACCACAGCGCCGCCAAACGTCGGATCGAAGTAGCGCGCTTGAGAAACTTCCCAGCTCAGCACTTCACTGACGTTGCCGTCTTTGTCTTTGACGAACAGCCGATTCGCAATGGAAATGACCACCTGGTTCGTATTGGTCAGCAGATCGTTCTCATCGAACCGGATAATCCGGTTGAAGTTGTTGATGCCATCAATGAACGAGTACTTCACGCGCGGCTCAATCACATGCTTGAGCTTCTCGCCGCCCAGCCATTTGGGCGATTTGAAGATTCGCTCCAGGGCCGGCGGAAGCAACGTTACGTTGACCTCGCGCGAGCTCCGCAAAATGTCTTGCCCGCTTAAGGCGCCATTCACCAGGCTGGATCCGTAGTTGGTCTCGCGGATGCCGAAGCTTCCCAGTAAATTGAATCCGTCCCAATGCATCGCTGTGCTGAGTTCGGGATTGATGTCCAGCCGGCTCACGAACTGCCGCGTCTGGAAATCGGGCTGCGTACGATCCAGAAATCCGGCGCTGCTTTGCATCGAGAACCAAAGCGGAACGGGACCATCGAACAACTGCCGGTCGCGGCTCAGGAAATTCACTTCAGGCAACTTGCGGATGACGATCTTATCCTGCGGACCCACGTCCTCGAAATCCTCAGCCCGTTCGGCGACTACGGTGAACGCGTAGCTGTCCCAATGCTTGGTGACGAAAAGATCCGAGCGGGATTCCGAATAGATCGCGTCATGAAACGATTGTGAAAAAGATTGGCGGAACAGGAACGAGCTTAAATAATTGATCTGGCCACGATACTCCCAGCCATCGCCTAATTCCGAACGCGAGTCGAAGGTAAATTGATAGCCGCCCTGCTTCTGGATCACGCCGTTGCCGACATCGATGCCGCGATCGTTCACGCCGTACAGGTGGAATCCGAAATCCGTTCCGGGCGTGATTTTCCCGCGTAGATCCACGGTGCTGGCAAGGCCGCGTTTACTGTAGTAGACGCCGTCATAGAGCAAGTCGTAGCTGCGATTGATGGCCCAATAGTAGCCCATCCCAAAAAACTCGCCGTACAGCGAACTGCGTCCCACGCTCGGAGTGAGGAATCCGCTTTTGCGCGGCAGCCGCTTGAGCGACTTGTAAAATGCCGGCAGATAAAAGAGCGGCAGCCTTTTGAGATGGAAGACGGCGTGATATCCAATGGCGCGCTGGTTAGGCACAATGTCGAACTTCGGCGCCGTGAGCTTCCACCAGGGCTTGGGGATTTTGCAATCCGTCACGAATCCGTCATGCAGAACGTAATGATCGCCTTTTCGCTCGGCATATTTTCCTTCG
>DATGIH010000486.1:0-3346 GCA_035295865.1 Bryobacteraceae bacterium | reverse complement strand
GAGCAGTTTGCGGAAGTCGGTTCGTTCGCCGATGCTGTGGTCGTGGGTAGCGCGATTGTGGAGACGGTGGAGCGGAATCGCGGGCGCGAAGCGGCAGCTGTGGGGGAGTTCGTGAAACAGTTGACCGAGGGCGGTGCGCGGATAGCTTCCATGGCGCGGTGAGTGGAATGTGTTGAGTTCCGAGAATCCCATGTCTCGCAAAAGAGGCGAGACATGGGGCACCCATTGGATACACGGGCACTCTCTGCAAGGGCTTTATGGATATCGAAGACTGGCGAAAGAAAATTGACGAGGTCGACCGGAAGCTGGTGGAGCTCCTGAGCGAGCGCGCTCGGGCCGCGGTGGCGATTGGGAAGCTGAAGCGCAACACTTCGATGCCGATTTACGAGCCGGACCGGGAGCGGGTGGTGTTTGACAATGTGCAGGACGCGAATCCAGGGCCGCTGCCGGGCCGCGATCTGGTGCGGATTTACGAGCGCATCATCGACGTCATGCGAAATATCCAGAAGGAAGAAATTGTTCCGCACGGGGAAAAGGCGAAGGGCGAGACGGAACTGGATTCGGAAGTGAATGACTGAAAGTCGGGAGTCGGGAGTCGGGAGTCCGAGGCAAGGGCGGCGCTTTTCCTCAGGACTCAGGGCTGGGAGCTAAGGACTTCTTATGATTGTGGCGATGCAGGAAGGCGCGGACGAGCAACTGATTCAACAAGTGATTGAACAGTTGGTGAAGATGGGGTTTGAAGTGCACCGGTCGACGGGGGCGCGGATGACGGTGCTCGGCGCCGTGGGGTCGGGAATTGATTTCGACATCCGCATCCTTGAGTTGTTACCGGGAGTGCAGGAAGTCCATCGCATCAGTTCTCCATACAAGCTGGCGGGGAGGAGTTTTCGGCCAGAGGGAACGATCGTCAAGCTCCCGAACGGGGTTGATGTTGGCGGAAACGAAGTTGTGGTGATGGCTGGTCCGTGTTCGGTTGAGACACGGGAGCAGATTTTTTCGACGGCGGAGGCCATAGCAAAGGCGGGGGCGAAAGTGCTGCGGGGCGGGGCGTTCAAGCCCAGAAGTTCTCCATATTCGTTTCAGGGGCACGGAGAAGATGCGCTAAAACTGCTGCGGGAAGCGGGGGAGAAATTTAATCTGCTGGTAATCAGCGAGGTGATGGAGATTTCGCAGATTCCGATGATGCTGCCGTATGTGGATATCCTGCAGATCGGTGCGCGCAACATGCAGAACTTTAATCTGCTGCGCGAATTGGGAAAGATACGCAAGCCGGTGCTGCTGAAACGCGGCATTGCGGCGACGTTTGAAGAATTGCTGCTGTCGGCCGAGTACGTCATGTCGGGCGGGAATTACGACGTGATTTTGTGTGAGCGCGGGATTCGGACGTTTGAGACGTATACGCGGAACACGATGGATATCTCGGCGATTCCGATTATTCACAAGCTATCGCATCTGCCGATGACTGCCGATCCATCGCACGGGACGGGGCGACGGGATAAGGTGGCCCCGATGGCGCGGGCGTCGGTGGCGGCCGGTGCGGACGCGCTGCTGATTGAAGTGCATTGCGATCCGAACAAGGCCTGGTCGGATGGCGCGCAGTCGCTGTTCCCGGAACAGTTCGCGAAATTGATGGATGAATTGCGGATGATTGCGCCGGCGGTGGGAAGAAAGATCGGGTAATAA
Organism: Bryobacteraceae bacterium; assembly: GCA_035295865.1. Classification (GTDB taxonomy): domain Bacteria; phylum Acidobacteriota; class Terriglobia; order Bryobacterales; family Bryobacteraceae; genus Palsa-89. The sequence continues at coordinate 1,663 of DATGIH010000486.1, read as the reverse complement.
AACCAAATTACAACACAGAGGACGCGGGGGACGCGGAGGGGATTACAGAAAATTCAACAAGATTTGAGCCGTCATTCGTCGACAGAGCCTTAGCTGCTTCAATTTGTTTTTAATCCTCCGTGTACTCGGTGTCCTCTGCGTTGTTCATTTTTCATTTTATGGCGATTCGGCAAATCACGATTATTGGGACCGGGCTGATTGGCGGGTCGCTGGGGCTGGCGCTGCGCAAGGCGAAATTTGCCGGGCGGATTGTGGGGTGCGATCGCGAGGCAACCCTCGAGAAGGCGCGTGGGCGCGGTGCGATCGACGAGGGGACGGCCAATCCGGGAGATGCGGTGCGGGGGAGCCAGGTGGTGGTGCTGGCGACGCCCGTGCTGGCGATTGTCGATTTAATCGAACGCGTGGCGCCGGTGCTTCCGGCGAACGCACTACTGACGGATGTCGGAAGCACGAAGGCGACGGTGGTCGAGCACGCCGAGAAAGCGTTTGGGAAGAATGCAAGACAGCGGTTTCTGGCGGGGCATCCGATGGCGGGGAAGGAAATGAGTGGGGTGGATTACGCGGATGCGGGGCTGTTTCAGAATGCGGCGTGGTTCCTGACGCCGCTGCCGGAGCAGAATTTAACCGACGGGCTGATCGGCGAATATGCGGAATGGATCGATCGGATAGGGGCTCGGATTGCGATTCTGCCGGCGGAGGAGCATGACCGGCTCTGTGCCTGGATCAGCCATGTTCCGCAGATGATTTCGACGGCGCTCGCGGCGGCGCTGGTTGAAGAGTTTGGATCGGAGGCTCCCCTGCTGCCGGCGGGCGGACGCGCGCTACAGGAGATGACGCGGATTGCGGCCAGCCCGTATTCGATGTGGCGGGACGTGGCGATCAGTAACAAGAAGAATCTGCAGGACGCTCTGTGGAAAGTGGAACAAAGGCTCGCCCACATTCGGGAGAATCTGGATACGCGGGAACTGGCGGCGGAGTTCGAGCGGGCGCATGAGTTGAGAAAGGCGCCGGTTAAGAAGAAGTAACATTTTCACCACAGAGGCACAGAGACAAAGAGAAAATCGATTGTCGATGCTAGTACCTTCTCTCCTTTTCGATGTTGGATTTGCTGGCGCCGCTTTCTTGATCGGAACGTGGGGCGCTTTACAGTGTTTCTATCCAACGAAACTGAGGAACTTGTGTGACAAATTCGGTCGCGGATACAACGCGGAAAGCCCATTGGGGCGCTTGATGGAGCACGCTCAATCGAGAGAATCCAGTGTTTTGAGTCGTGTGAGCGGACTAGTTTTGCTTCTGTTGTCGATATTCGTTCTTTTGTGGTGGTTCCTTCCGCATAGAGCTGCGAGTTAACGATTTCAGCCGTCCTCCGTGCCTCTGTGTCTCCGTGGTAAATATCAGTTAGAATCCTTTTCGCTATGAATAAAGTTGTGGCCAATGCGGATGAGGCGATCCGCGACGTGTTTGACGGGGCGACGATCATGATCGGCGGCTTCGGGCTTTGCGGCATGCCGGAAAATCTGATTCGGGCACTGGCGCGCAAGGGGACGAAGAATTTGCGGACCATCAGCAACAACGTGGGCATTGACGGCGTGGGCAACGGGTTGCTGCTGGCGGCGGGACAGATCGTGCATCACATAGGAACTTACGTGGGTGAGAACAAACT
>DATGIH010000485.1:0-5539 GCA_035295865.1 Bryobacteraceae bacterium | reverse complement strand
GTCTGTTTAACGTATGGGCTGACGACATAGCCTGGGCTGCGGTGACCATCAACGTGGTCGACGCCATTCTGCGCGTCGTCTTCTTCGATGAAGATCGCCGACGAGTTCCAGACGTTGCTGTGGCTGATGTAGTCGATGATGCGGCCAACAGCAAGGTCGTTATCAGCTTGTTCGGCGTCCGGAGTTGGTGGGCCGCCGGTGTGATCGTCCATAACCCACAGGATGCTCAACGAGGGCACCGTACCAGCCGCCACGTCTTTGCGGAAGTCTTGCAGCCACAGGTCTACGCGGAACTGGTCAGGAATGCCCAGGTCGAAGATCGGGAAGTTCTTGATGAGATGCAGATACACAGCCGGGATAGAGGAGTGTGCCTGGATCGTGTTCTGATACTTCAGCGTCTTCTCGAGCCCAGCCTCGAACTTCTGCGAGTCGGTGTAGAAGTCGCTCCAGCTCGGCTCGGTGGTCGTGCCGTCTGGTTGTTTGAAGGTATCGTACTCGACATATTCGCCGTAGATTTTTACCGGCAAATTGGCAGCCGACGCTTCCGAGAAGAGGAAGCCCTTGTTTTGGTAAGCGAGCCCATCGCCAGCATTGCCGCCGGGATAGCTGCGGACCCAGTCCGGGGATTGAATGTCGTCGGCGTAGGGCGCCATTCCCTCCGTGATCCACTGATGGCCGTCCGCCGATTGACGGCTTGGATCGTAGAAATTGTCAAACAGAGGGAAGCGCTGGACCAGCGCGTGCACGTTCGGCGTGACATTTCCTCCGAACACCGCCAGAGAGGCGTCGCCGTTGCCGCCAGCGACGTCGCCCAGGATTTGATCATAGGTGCGGTTTTCACGGATGATTAGGAACACGTGCTTGATGAGCGATGGATCGCCGATCTTGGCGGGAAGCGCGACCGGCGTAGTGTCTGAAGAACCACCCGAGGCAGCCTGGATGTTCTGCGCCAGATCCCAGTGATTGTTCGTCCAGACCTGGTTGGTCATCGCGCTCAGGTTGGCCGGGTTCGGAATCGGGATGATGCTGACGGTTCCATTATCCTGGTGCGTATTGTACGCCGTGACGTGGTAATCGGTCTCGAAGGAATAGCGCGTACCGACGCCTTTGTCATTCGCGACGAGCAGCGTGTTGTCCGTTTTGTCCAACACCACCGAACATGGGGCGTATCCGACCGGGATCATGCCCAGTTTCACGTTACTGTTCGTGGGATTGAGGCTGATCACCGCGATCGCGTTGGCATTGTAAAGTGCGACGTAGGCCAACTGATTCGGTGCGTCCACGGCAATCGAATTCGGCGCGCCGCCGCCGGCCGGTTGTTTTTCCCCAGGCACGCCAATCGGCAGCCCGAGATCGATGGTTCGCACCACCTTGTTTGAGGTGGTGTCGATTACTGTGATGCTGTCGCTATAAGCGTTGGCGACCAGTAATTGGTTTCCATAAAATGCCATTCCAGTTGGATGGAGGCCGGTGGAAATGTTGGCCGTGACTGTCATGGATGCCAGATCCACCACCGAAACCGTACCGGTGATCGCTGCGCCAACCACGGGGTCGGCGACGATGTTGGTACCGGCGGAGTAGATTTGGAAGTCCGACTGAAGAGCCGCGCGTCCGCCTTCGTTGCTGATATATGCGGTGGTCCCGGCCGGGTTGATCACGATGCTATGCGGGGCGTTGCCGACCCGGATCTCCGCACCCTGGGCGGGTGTTGTCAAGTCGATCTTGGTGAGTGTGTTGTTCTGGTTCAGCAGGGCATAGGCGCTCTTGCCATCGCTCGAAACGGCAAGTCCGCCGGGATAAGAAGTGCTTCCGGTATAGAACGATCCGCAAGGATTGTTATAAGAGCCCGAGGGACTGTTCGGGAAACAGTTAATGAAGGATTTGTTCGGCGGGACGCTGACTTGCGCCCAATCTTCCAGCAATCCGGCGTCGGTGACCTTAGCAACCGTGACATGGCTGCTGTCCTGGCTGAACACCAGATACTTGCCGTCCGGCGAATACGCAATGCCGCTGTAGCTGCCGCTCGGGTCCTTTCCGAATGGGAGGTAGTTCTGGAGAACGATGCCTGTCTTCGTGTTGAAGATCTCGACAGCTCCTCCATCGGTTGTCCCCGTACCCATGGTGAGAACAGCCGCAGTGTGGTTGTTCGTGGGGTTAATCGAAATGGCCTTCGCGCGGACCCGGATTCCGAGATTTACCTGGGCGCCTGCCGGTGTGATGACTTGCCCGGAGCTTACCACCCATGAGCCGTCCGGCTGCGGGCCGGGGGTGTAGGTTGGATACGGGTTGGATTGAGCGACGGCGAGTGCCGCGGAGCCGAGACCCGCCGCCAGCAGATTGGCGAGCGGACTCAGGCGTTTCATCTTCGATCTTCGCTTTTTTTCTCGAGAGCTATCTCGGAAGAACTTTCGGGCCACTTACGGTTCCCTCCCTTGGATTTTTTTCCGTTTGACTGGGGTGAGTACTACTGTCCCCAGTACATGCTAGTCGTCGATCGTTACAGACTGCTGACGGATCAATGACAAGGGTGAATTTTTATTCCGGAATAGGAAAGCCTAAATTTTGCGTTGAGGATTTTGCGTTCAAAAAAGTCAGCCAGCCAGGACGCGCAACGATCCGAGCCACGGTTCATAGCGCCGCCAGCGCTCAACAGAAGTGCGATAGATCTTTTGCCGCGTTTGCCACTTACTTGGGGTCTTGACGGCGCGCGGATTGGTTTCCGGCTGCAAGCAGGCGTCATTCCATGACAAGCCGCAGGCCGCGATGAGCCGCCGGATGATTGGCTCGGGCTCGCGGGTCAGTTCCTCATATTGCACTTCGATGAAGCGGTCCGGAGGCAGCACACTGCGCCAATGATCCATGAGCCGCTGATAATTGCGGAAATATTCGACCAGTTCGGCGCCACCCGTGGGAAATGCCAGGCTCGGATGGAAATGGGTTTGATGGATCGACAGCGCCGTGTCGATTGCAGCGCGGCTGCAGTGAATGAGGACTGCATGTGGGAACGTCAGGTGGATCAGCCCGGCCCACAGGAAGTTGAACGGCATTTTGTCTGTGACTCGCGCAGATTTTGGCCCGATCCCCCGAAGCACACGAAGATAATCCAGCGCCGCTTTGCGGAGAAACGGCTTCGGGTCCTCGGACCTATCCGAGCCGTGCCATGACGCTCCGCGTTCGTTCCAAAAATTCAACTCACCCCCCGCACCCGCTTCGGGATGCATGGAAACGATTTGTTCCACAAGCGTCGTGCCGGACCTCGGCATGCCAAGGATCAGCACAGGAGTTGCGTCGCTGCTACCAAGTTCAGGTGCCTGGGCGATTAATTCCGGCGTACAGCGCGCAATCAAGCGATCGATTTCGGTAGAGAATGCCGCGGAGTCGAACGGCGAACAGCTTCGCCGCAAATCGTCCGCAGCGTCGAAATGTCGCATGGCCGTAGCATAGTCGCCTAAATCGTCCGAGGCTTTGCCAATGGCGAGGTGAATTCGCAAACGTTGCGGCGTCTCGAGCCCCGGCGTGTCCAGCGCGGCTTGCATTTGTGGAAGTAAACTCTCGTCGCCGTTCGTGACCGGGCGGCAGCGCACCAGTTCGTAATAACTTCCCGCAAGCAGCGGTGCGATCGCGATGGCTCGTTCGAAGCAAGTTCGGGCTTCCTGGAATCGGCCGAATTCGGCGAGAAGATTTCCAAGCAGATCGAGAGCCATGGCACTATTCGGATCAAGCGCCAATGCCTTTCGCAAGACTTTTTCGGCTTCTGCATTGCGATCTTCGAGCAACAGCGCTCGCGCTTTTCCGAGACGGGCGAAGCTGCTGTTGTTCCCTGTGGCGGCCGCCCGCCGAAAACAGCCTGCCGCTTCCTCGCGGTGTCCTAGGGTGAAAACGATCGCGCCAGCGCGGAACCACGCCTCGGTCAGCGTAGGATCGAGCTCGGTGGCGCTATGGTACGCCACGATCGCATGTTCTAAATTGCCTTGCTTCTCGCGCGCGATGCCCAAACGGAAGTAGGCGTCGGAGTAGCGCGGGTCGTTCGCGACGGCCCGTTCGAACGCCGCGATCGCTTCCCCGATGCGATCCACTTCGAGGCAGGCGAGCCCGAGATCGTGCTGGATGATCGCATTTGTTGGCTCCAGCAGCGCCGCATCGTGCAACGGGGCGATTGCATCGGCAGGACGTCCGGCTTGGAGCGATTGAGTGGCCAACGCCAGTAGCGAGCCAAGTTGCGCGGCCGGGTTTAGAAATTCGGACATGCGGAAGTCAGCGCGGACGCTGTCTCACCCGACCATGATCCGCCAAGCGGGGAGAATCGTGCAACGGGTCGTTCTTTTCCGCCCCTCACCTCCAACCGTCGATACGCTATCATCTTGGGCAACCACTTGGGCAACCACAACGTGACGGACTCCTCGCATTCCATGCAATCACGCCCACAATCAACAGCGAGTCTCGGGACTTCACGGTTGCTGATCCTGCTTCTCATGTTCGGCTTCAGCATGATCAGCTATTTCGATCGCACTATCATGTCCATCGCCGGGCCGCAATTGATGTCGGACTTCGGAGTTTCGCCTACCGCCATGGGCAGCGTTTACTCGGCGTTCATTCTCGGCTACGCGCTCACCATGATTCCCGGCGGCTTGTTGACGGATCGCCTTGGCGCTCGCCGAACCATGACTCTAATGGGCATAGGCTCCGCAATCTTCACCGGACTTACCGTCGCCGGCGGACGTCCCGGTCTTGGCGTACTGATCGGCGTAGTTCCGGCATTGTTCGCTACTCGGCTCGGACTCGGTGTTGCGACCGCCCCTCTTTATCCGGCGTGCGCACGAATGGTCGCGCCCTGGATTCCGCTTGTCCATCACGGGAAGGTCCAGGGCATCATCATCGCAGGATCGTCGTTCGGCGCCGCGATTTCTCCGCTGCTTTTTACCTGGATCGCCCAGCGGTTCGAGTGGCGCGCTCCGTTTCTGGTTGGAGCTTTCGCGACAGCCACACTGGCGTTGTTCTGGTATTGGATTGCGCGCGATTATCCGCCGGGTGTCGAACGTGCCGCCATTGTAGACGCAGCCAAGCCAGACCAATCCTGGGGCCTCCTGTTTCGCGATCGCAATCTTTTGCTGATCACGTATGCCTACAGCGCGCTGGGATATTTCCAGTACATTTTCTTCTATTGGATGTACTATTATTTCGGCGAGATCCTGCACCTGGGCGCGGACGCGAGCGCCCGCTACACAACGATTCTATTTTTGACCGAGGGCACCATCATGCCGTTGGGCGGATTGGTTTCCGATCGCCTCACGCGGCACTTTGGGCCGCACGTCGGGCGCCGCATGGTTCCGATCGCGGGATTGAGTCTGGGGGCGGGCCTGCTCGTCTTCGGAACCGCAAGCGTCGGAGTGACGGCGGTGATTTGCCTCTCGCTCGCCTTCGGATTCGGCGCGTGCTGCGAAGGACCGTTTTGGGCCGCCGTAACCGAAATCGCGGGCGAGCGCGTGGGCGGCGCGTCCAGCATTTTAAACACCGGCGCGCAAGTCGGCGGATTTTTCGC
>DATGIH010000484.1:0-5544 GCA_035295865.1 Bryobacteraceae bacterium | reverse complement strand
GAAAGGCCTGCACGTCGCCACGCCGGACAAAGCGCTGCGCGAGAAAAGCTGGCGGCACATTTCGGAGTTGATCGACCTCTGCGCGGACCTGGGCGACCAGGGCGTGATGGTTTTTGGGTCACCCAAACAGCGTTGCACGGTTGGCGGAGCGACTTCGGCGGAAGCCGTCAAGTACTACACGGCGGGCCTGGCGAGCGTTGCGCCGCATGCCGAAGCGCGCGGTGTAACGATTTTGGTGGAAGCCCTCCCCATTGGCCAATGTGACGTGATTACCACGCTGGCGCAAGCGGTGGAAGTGGTTCAGCAGATAGGAAGTCCGGCCGTTCGCACGATGTTCGATACGCACAACGCAGTGGATGAAGTGGAACCGCACGCGGTTTTGTTGGACCGCTACTTCGATTTGATCCGGCACGTGCATATTAATGAGATGGATGGCCGGCATCCAGGCACGGGCAGCTACGATTTCAAGCCAGTGTTCCGTGTTCTGCGAGACCGCGAATACGCGCATTGGATATCGATGGAAGCCTTCGATTTCACTCCGGGCGCGGAAAAGATCGCAGAGGAGTCTCTGCGGTTCGTCGAAAAAGAAATCGAGAAGCTTTCCGCATGACGCGCTATGTAGTGACAGGCGGCGCCGGATTCATCGGATCGGCGCTGGTGCGCGCGCTGCTGGCACATGGCGATGCCCAGGTGCGGGTGATCGACAACCTGCTGACTGGACACGAAAAGAATCTCGCGGAAGTACGCAGCCAAATCGAGTTCGAGCGTTGCGATATCCGGGATTACCAGGCGGTTTCGGCGGCTCTGCGCGGCGCGAAGGTTGTGTTTCATCTAGCGGCCATTCCATCGGTTCCACGATCCATCCGCGAGCCGGTTCCTTCGCATGAAGTGAATGTGGATGGAACTTTCGCCGTTTTTCGCGCGTGCGCGGAAGCGAAAGTGTCGCGAGTGATTTACGCGGCTTCCTCCTCCGCATACGGCGATACGGAAGTATTGCCCAAGGTGGAGACCATGCTTCCCCGGCCAAAATCGCCGTACGCTGTGCAGAAACTCTTGGGCGAATATTATGCGTCTGTGTTCCATTCCTCTTTCGCATTGGAAACGGTAGCGCTGCGATTTTTCAACGTCTACGGCGAGCGCCAGGATCCGTCGAGCCCTTACTCGGGCGTTCTATCGCTGTTTATGCGAGCGCTGATCGAACGGCGATCGCCGGTGATTTACGGGGATGGCGAACAGACGCGCGACTTTACCTACGTCGAGGACGTGGTTGGTTTGTGCATCAAAGCAGCGTCGGCCGACGGAGTCGCCGGCAAGATGTACAACGCCGGAAATGGCGGCAGGTACTCGCTGAATCACATCTGGAACCTGCTGCAACAGATCGAAGGTGTTTCGTTGCCGGCCACCTATGAGCCGCCGCGCGCCGGAGATGTTCACGATTCGCAGGCGGACACAACCGCAGCCAGACGCGACCTCGGACACGATCCGCAATACACATTGGAACAGGGGCTGCGGCGGACCTTGGCGTGGTACCGCGCCAGCTCGCTCTAATCGTGATGCTCAGTATCATTCGAGACACGATTCGCAAAATTCCACGCAGCAAAGTCGCTACTTACGGCGATGTCGCCAAAGCGGCTGGATTTCCAGGCGCCGCGCGGCAAGTTGTTTGGGCACTCAGAAACTCGCGAGGTCTGCCGTGGCATCGCGTACTAGGGGCCGGCGGAAGAATCCGGTTACCGGGTGAGTCTGGTCTAGAACAACGCATGCGCTTGGAAACCGAAGGCGTAACGTTCCGGGGCGGACGCGTGTGGATGGAGAAGCATCAGTTCAAGTTCCGCGCCAGAGCCGCGCGGCCCCGGAAACGCGTATCCTAAAAACATGAAATTTCCGCGGCTCCTTCCCGTTCGCCAGCATTTTCCGGATCATCGAATTCCCGACGTTGCGGACGCAGTCCGGCGCGAACTGCAGGCATCCGGTTTCAGCTCACGCCTCCGGCCTGGGGCGCGCGTCGCGCTTGGAGTGGGCAGCCGAGGCATCGCGAATATCGCGGCCATCGTGGGATCCGTTGTCGATTTTTGGAAATCGCAAGGCGCGCAGCCGTTCATTTTTCCTGCGATGGGCAGCCACGGCGCCGCGACCGCCGAAGGCCAAGCCGACGTGCTGGCGCACTACGGAATCCATGAAGCAACCATGGGCTGTCCGGTTCTGAGTTCGCTCGAAGTAGTTTCGCTTGGCAAAACCGCCGACGGTATTGAAGCGTTCATGGATCACAACGCCTACCAGAGCGACGGCGTGATGATGATTGGCCGCGTGAAGTGGCACACCGATTTCGCGGGCAAGATCGAGAGTGGATTGTTCAAAATGATGGCGATCGGTCTCGGAAAATTCGCCGGAGCACAACGCTATCACACCTATGCGTATAAGCTCGGACTGGAGCATGTGATCCGCAGCGTTGGCCGCCAGGTTCTGGCATCCGGAAAAATCCTGGGCGGACTCGCGATCCTGGAAGACGCCAATCACAACACCGGCAAAGTGTCTGCTGTTCCGGTGGAGGACATGGAGCGCAAAGAAGAGGAACTGCTCGCGCTGGTAAAAAGCTGGAAAGGCCGTATTCCGCTGCCGCTGGATGTTTTGATCCTGGATGAAATCGGCAAGAACGTCAGCGGCGCGGGCATGGATACCAAGGTGGTGAACCGCAGCGTCTACGGGGATTCGAATCCCTGGGCGGACGAGCCGCGCATCGAGCGCGTATTCGTACGCGATTTAAGCTCACACAGCTACGGCAACGCCGTCGGTCTCGGAATGGCCGACGTCATCCACAATCGTCTGCTTGAGAAGGTGGATTGGAACGCCACCTGGATCAATTCGCTGACCGCGTCCACGCCTACCGCGATCCGTACGCCGATCCATTTCGCAACCGACCGCGAATGCCTAACGCGAATCGCACCTACCGTTGGAAGAGTGGACCTGGCGGAAGTGACATATGGCTGGATCAAGAACTCACTCGAGATCGGCGAGCTGAAATTGAGCGAGAATCTACGGGACAAAATCGGGATGAATTCGATGTTGGAAATTCTAGGTCCGGCTGAAGAATGGGAATTTGATACCGCGGGAAATATGGCAGGACTTTCGGTGGAAGCCGACAAGGCCGAAGCCTTGTCGCCTTAATGATGCGAGACACAGCGCCCCGCACAAAAACCTGATTGGTGGATAGGCGAGGAAGAGGGTCATCCACTCGCCTACCCGCCCAAAAAGGGTTTAGCTGGTAGCTGCTGCAGCGGTCATCGTGCTGGCGATCTTGCTGAAGATCGTGCTGATGCTGGTCGCAACACCCGGCATGATAGCGCCCGCGGCAACCGCCACGAAACCGGCCATCAACGCGTATTCAATGAGGTCCTGGCCTCGAGTGTCCTTCCAAATTCTCAGCTTCCAAACCAAATTGGTGATCCGTGTCATTTAAATCTCCTCTCCCTGCGAAGGATTTCTTCCGTCGCTATGAGTAAGTTATCATCTGAAGCCGGTATGATTAAATCGGTAGAAGCACCTAGAACAAACCTAAATTCGACTAGCGGAAAGTCACTCAAGATGAGTGGGAGTAGTACTTTCTGTACTAGCCGGATAGCGCTTTAGTTTGGCTTCTCCATCCTCTTCTAACAGCCACACTTGGCGCTTTCCATAGAAGCGTATGAGATCACGGTCTTTATCAAATCCCAGCGAATGCGCCCACACAATTCGGGACGAATCGATCTCCGCGGCGTTATAAACCAGCTCCTCCCAGGCGTCGTGGCCTGTGTGGTATCGAACCAGTACCAAGTGATCGCCCGGTTCATGCCGTAATTGGTCTTCGATGCGGGCGTGCTTCGCTTTTACGTGGTAATCCGTGGCGCTGAAATAGTAGCGATTCTTTGGCGTGAATAAGCCCGCTGCCGTGGTTACCAGGATTAAGGCAGCCAGCCCAACCGCCAACAGCCTCCGCTCGCTTAGCGAGCCAGGCGCGCGGCGCCACATGGTTCGAAGCGCCAACCCCGCCATCACATAAACCAGAGCCGTGCCGGGCGCCACGTAGTGCGGAAAGAGCCTCGCATCCATGGCGCATCCAGCGTAGAAGACGGCGCCCAACAGCAGCGCCAACCGCGCGCGGGGATCTCGCCCTAACGGAATGGCAGCCGCGAGTATGCAGAGAATGACCGGCCAGCCCAGAAAGAACCGGGCCATGGCCAGGAGATCTGAAACGCGAGTCTTTAGGAAATGCTGGCGCGCGAACTGGTATTCCTTTTCGAAGGCAACCACCCAAAAGTCGCGCACCACGGGATTGTCGTACGCAGGTGCCGGACGCGGCGTGCTCTGCCACATCCACGGCGACCAGATCGTGTACTGTTTGTCGTATGCAGAATACGGCATTTCGAGCACGTGGCCCGTCACGCGAAAATTGTAGTAACCCATCCAAGCGAAGACCGGCAGCAACAGCACTGCCGCCGGCAAAATCAGGCGTTGGATCAGAATGCGAAGCGGAGTCCGGCGCCGCACGAAAGTGAAGACGAAATACCCGCCACACACCACGGCGAGCAGCAAGCCCTCGTAAGGCCTGGTATTGGCAAGCATCCCGAGCCCCGCCGCGAACACTAGCGCATCTTTGGCGCGAGGGCCGCGAACCAGCCGCGGAACGGCGCCAATCAGCAGCGCACCGCCAATCGCGGCCCAGCTTCCGCCCCAATACGTCTCGGTCCAGTAACTGACGATTCCGATTCTTACAATTGCAATGAGCGTGCCCGCGATGGCCCAGGTTCGCGGCATCCAGCCGAGCAGAGCCCAACAAATTGTCGCGCACAGCACTCCCATGCCGAGCCAAACGCCAATCCAGGGCTCGCCGAAAAGCTTCTGGCCGAACGCCATCGCGATGCTCGACAGCGGCGGATATTTCGAGGCGTACGCCGGACGTACTAATTCCTGCAGCGTCTCGAAATGTTCCGGATGATGAGGCGTTGGATTGGCGAGCCGGCCGTGCGCAAAGGTGTCGGCGGCGAGAAGATAGCTGAATTCGTCTTGAATCGCCGGTTTCGGAATCCCCAGCACCGGAATCAGCACGGCGCGGCCGATCAGGGGAATCAGTCCCGCCAACAGGATTACAAGCCACGTCGCGATGCGGGGCCGTGCGACATGCACACGTTTGACTTCACAGGCAGTGGCCAGCTCCACCGGCATCTCAAGCCAGCCGCAAACTGGCGAATTCGTCGATCAAAGCAAAATTGGTTTGCACGGATGCGATGGTTTCGCCGCGCTGGTCAATTCTTCCAGGATGGACATGGCCGAGATCGGCCGCGAGCCGCAGGTATTCCACTTTTTCCGGATCGATCCCCATGATGCGGCAACAGGTGGAATCGACCGCGACCAGATCGTGCCCCATCACCAGCACTCCGGCGGGTTTGGGAGTGCCTTGAATTGGTCCGTTGCCCTCCATTCCGACCACGCCATCGACAATCGCGTAAGTATTGCGGAAGTGACGCGAAAGTTCCGCAACGGAGCGCGGAATGCCGATGTAGTGCAGCT
>DATGIH010000483.1:0-8875 GCA_035295865.1 Bryobacteraceae bacterium | reverse complement strand
GCCTTCGCCGGAGTCTCGCACGGAAAGATTGACTCGGCCGTTCTTGCGTGAAACAGACACAACCACGCGCCCTCCCGCGGGCGTATGTTCGAGCGCGTTGTCCACCAGAATCAACAGCAGCCTGCGCAGGCCGGCGGGATTGGCTTCGGCAATCGCGGGCGCGGCGTCCGTTCCGGTTTCAAGATGCACTCCCTTCGCCTCCGCCAGACGGCTGCTCTGCCCAGTCACTTCGTTTACCAGCGCCTTCACATCCACTGGTTCGAGCGGCATTGCCGTGGCGTTCGCGTCGGCGCGCGCCAGCGTAAGCAGGGACTCGGCCAGCTCCGTCATGCGCTCCGCTTCGTGTTCGATGTCGCTCAGAGCTTTGCGATACTCCTGCGGGTCGCGTTCGCGCCGCAGGGCCAGCTCCGCTGTCGAACGGATCAACGCGAGCGGAGTGCGCAACTCATGCGAGGCGTCGGCTGTGAATTGCTGGATCCGTTTCACCGATTCTTCGAGACGCTCGAGCAGTTCATTCCAGGTCTTGGCGAGTCTCTCGATTTCATCGCCTGTGCGCGGTTCCGGCAGGCGTTTCGACAGACTTTCCAGACTGATGGACCGCGCCGCCTGCGTCATCGCGTCGACGGGCGCGAGGGCCCGGCGGCTCAGCCAGTACCCGCCCAGACCCGCGGCGAAAAAGACTGGCACGGCAGTCACCAGCATGATCACCTGCAATCGCGCCATCAGGCTGCGGATGTTTTCAAGCGATTCGCCGGCCAGGACGGTGTATCTTCGGCCTCTGGATTCAAAAGTCGTTACATAGATGCGGAAGCGTCCCGAGTCCACTGTTTGTTCCCCAAGTGTGGACATGAGCGATGGCGGAAACACGGGCGGCTTGCGTTGCGGCCACAGCAGCGTGCCTGCGTCGTTGGTCAACTGGAGGAGCCGTCCTTGAGGGACTTCCTCGGCGAATTCGCCCATCTCCTCCGCGAGCGTTGCGTCCGTGATTCCTTCGATCTCGAAGACCTCCGTCACGCCGTGCGCTTCGGCGTGCAGCCGGCGGTCCACGTCGCTGAGGAGCTCTTTTTGGAGACGGGAGTAGATTTCGAAGCTGAAGAACGCCAGCGCGCACAGCAGCGCGCCGGAGTACCACAGCATCAAACGCGCGCGTGTCGAGGGCGTTTTCATTTCCCGTCCACTCGCAGTGAAAATCCGACGCCTCGAATGGTGTGGAGCAGTTTCGGCTCACCGGGCGCTTCGATTTTGGCGCGCAGCAGGCGCATGAAGGCGTCGAGCGTGTTGCTCTCGATGTCGGTGTTGCCGCCCCATACGGCCTCAATCAGCGTGTCGCGAGAGAGCACGCGCCCGGCATGGCGCAGCAGCAGTTCGAGGATGGTGAACTCGGTTCGTGTCAGAGTGATCTTGCGATCGCCGCGCTTCACTTCGCGCGTTCCCGGGTTGAGAGACAGGTCGCCCGTTTCCAGGCTGACGGGTTGCGGCGCGGGTCCTCTGCGGCCCGCGGCTCGCACGCGCGCGAAGAGTTCTTCGAAGGAGAAAGGTTTGGTGAGGTAGTCGTCAGCTCCCAGATTCAGGCCTTCCACGATGTCACGCTGGGCGTCGCGCGCGGTCAGCATCAGGATGGGGGTTTGGATGCGGCGGCTGCGGAGACGGCGGACGATGCTGAAGCCGTCAGCGCCGGGCAGCATTACGTCGAGCAGCAGCAGGTCGAAGGATTCGTTCTCGGCGAAGCTCAAACCTTCGCGGCCGTCGAGGGAGACGACTACAGCGTGGCCCTCTTCCGTGAGGCCTTGGCGGAGGAGCTCCGCCATGCGAGGTTCGTCTTCAACTACGAGGATTCGCATTTTGATTTAGGCAGACCATAGGCTGCCCGCGTCATGCTTCGCTCTTGTGCCCGCTCAAGTAGTAATGAACCGCGGGCGTCACGATGAGCGACAGCACCATGGAGGCGAGAATGCCTCCGATCACCGCGATCGCCAGCGGCTGCAGCATCTGCGAACCTGCGCCGAGTGCGAGTGAGAGCGGGATCATCCCCGCGACCGTCGCCAGCGCCGTCATCAGAATCGGCCGCAGACGGCGTTCACCGGCCTCGATCATCGCGTCCAACACACTCGCGCCTTCGGCTCGAAACTTCTGATCCGCGTCCAACAATAAAATGCCGTTCTTGGCCACGATTCCCACTACCATGATCAGCCCCATGAAGGAGGAAATGTTGAAGGTGGTTTTAGTAATCAGCAGAGCGAGAAATACTCCGGAGGTCGAGAGCAGCGCGGACGCGATGATGGCCGACGGCGCGGCGAAGGTACGGAATTCGACTAACAGCACAATGAACACCAGCACCACTGCCAGCGCGAGCACCATGAGAAGATCGCGGAACGATCTCTGTTGTTCCGCGTACACCCCGCCGTAAACGACGCGAATCGACGGAGGCACGTCCATTCCGGCCACGGTCTGTTTCACGAGCTGCATGCCCGTTCCCAGGCTCATGCCCTCGAACCGGCCCGTCACCGCAATCCGTCTCTGAAGATTCTCACGCAGGATCTCCGTCTGGCCGGCTTCGTCTTCGAATCTCGCCAGCGAGCCGAGGGTCGCGGTCTTACCCGTAGCGCTGCTGGTGATGATGGTGTTCTTGATTTCATCCAGTGTCGCGCTTGCGTCGGAGGGAAACCGCACGCGAATGGTATAGGCACGGTCGTTCACAACCACCGGCGTTGTGGCCGGCTCACCCTGAAGAATCGCGCTGGCGTCCAGCTCGATCTCCTGCGGAGTGAATCCAGCACGCGCCGCGACCACCGGATCGACCGTGAGCACGATCGCCGACCCGCTGATGGTGTTTTCGATGCCGTCCTTCACATCCACCACGCCTTTGACCTTCTTGATTTTTTCGGCGATCTTCGGCCCCCAGTCTTTCAGCAGATTGGGGTCGGGCGAAAAGAGCTTGATCTCCATCGGCTCGGGAGAATCGGTCAAGTCTCCGATCATGTCCTGCAGAACCTGCGGAAATTCGATGTCGAGTTGCGGGTACTTGTCGTTGACCTTTTCCCGAATACTGGAGATCACTTCGTCGATTCCGCGATCGCGGTCGCGCTTGAGCTTGACGGAGAAATCGCCGTTATTGGCTTCGGTGACGGCCGCGAGCCCGAGTTGAAGCCCGGTGCGCCGCGAGGTGCTTTCCACCTCAGGCGTAGCCTTGAGAATCTTCTCCACGCCCAGCAGCACTTCATTGGTGTCGGCCAGCGACGATCCGGCGGGCATGAGGTAGTCGAGGATGAATCCGCCTTCGTCCATTTCAGGCAGAAGGTCCGCGCCCAGCGACTGGTAACAGAAGAATGAACCCACGATCAAAACGACGCACGCGCCCGCAAGCGCGAACGGATACGCCAGCACGAAGCGCAGCGCGCGGGTATAAACCCGGGTCACGCGGCTCATCAGGCCGCCTTCTGATTCGTGTTTCCGAGGCTGGCCGCGAAGTAAATAGTGGCTGAGAGTCGGAGTCCAAGTGAGCGCCAACGCGAGCGAGGTGAGCAGCGCCGTCCCGACCGTGATCGCCAGCGCGCGGAAGAACGTTCCGGTGACGCCGGTGATCGAGATCAACGGGAGAAACACCACGATCGGCGTAATGGTGGATCCCACCAGAGGCGCCCGAATTTCGCGCAGTGCGCTGCGGATGGCTTCGCCGCGGCTTTGGCCGGAGTCCCGGTGCAGCACGATGTTCTCGACCACCACGATCGCATCGTCGATCACCAGCCCAACCGCGGCCGCCAGACCTCCCAGCGTCATCAGATTGAAGCTCTCGCCCAGTTCCTTGAGGGCGATCAATGTGATCGCGATGGTGGCGGGAATCACTAGACCAGCGACGATAGAGCTGCCCCAATCTCGCAGGAACAGAACCAAAATGATCGCGGCCAGAATCAGGCCAATCAAAATCGCATCGCGCACGCTAGAAATCGAGTCGCGCACGAGAGTGGATTGATCGTAGAAGGTTTGAATGGTCACGCCCGGAGGGAGGGTCTGTCGGATTTGATCCAGCTCCTGGTTGGCCGCGTCCGCAACGGCGACGGTATTGCTATCGGGCTGACGGAAGATGTTCAACAGGACAGCGGGCTTTCCGTTGGCCGTGACCATGGTGTAAACGGGCATGACGGAGGGATGCACGGAAGCGATGTCCGCGATCCTCACCGGGACGCCATTGGGTGTGGCGCGAACCACGATGTTTCCGATTTCGGCGGGATTGCGCGCCTGGCCGGTAACCAGCGTCAGGGAAAGCTCATGATTGTTCTCGATCAGGCCGGGCGAATCGATCATGTTGCTTTTGGTCACAGCATCCAAAATGGCGGGCACTGTCACCTGAGCCTGGATCAGCTTCGCGGGATCGGGCTCGATCTGAAACTCAGGAACTTTGCCGCCTTGCAGCACCACCATGGAAACGCCATTCACGCGGTTGAGGCGCGGCTTGATCGTGTAATTCGCAAGTTCCCAGAGGTCCGTTTGCGGCATCGTGTCCGAGGTCAGGCTGTAACCAATGATCGGGAAGGCGGCAAACGTCAGGCGATTCGCGGTGAGCTTTGCGGTCGGCGGCAAGCTCGGCTGCACGCGCGCGAGCGCGGCGTTCACATATTGCAGGGTCTGGAACATGTCCACGCCCCAATTGAAAAAAAGGTTGACCTCAGCCGAGCCGCGGCTGGTGGTGGAGCGCACGTTCTCCAGGCCGGGAACGTTGTTCATCGCTTCCTCCACCGGACGCGTTACAGTCACTTCCATCTGGTTGATTGGAGAAACGCCATTATCGATGCCGACCACGATGCGTGGAAAATCGGTGGAGGGGAACACGGCTACGGGAATCTGAAACGCCAGGTAAACACCCACAGCGATGAACGTGAGGATGACGAAGATGATCGGTTTAGAAAAGCGCGCTGTCCAATGTTGATTCACTTCGGGCTCGTTCATTTTTTGTCGTCGTCCGCGTCATCGTCGTCATCGTCTTCGCTCTTTGGCGCTTGGATGGTCACCTTGGCTTTGTCATCGAGACCCAAGCCGCCGGAGGTTACCACCTGATCGCCATCCTGAACGCCGCTGACGATCTGCACTCGCTCGCCTTGCCGCACGCCGAGAGAAACTTTCCGTTCATGCGCGATTTTGTCGCTGGTCACCACCATCACCTTGGGCCCGCCCTCGTCGGAGTTGAGCAGCGCCGAGGCCGGAATCACGATGGTGTTTTGGATCGTGTCCGCGATGATGGCGACGCGCACGGTGCCTCCCGGTTTCAGCTTTTCCCCGGGGTTCGGAACCTGAACCCAGACCTCAACCGTGGTTGTGTTCGGGTCGACTGACGGACTCACCACGGTGACTTTGCCGGCGAGATCGCCGTCCGGTCCAGCGATGCGCGCTGGCCGACCCACTTTGATGAACATCGCGTCCGCGACGGGCACGTTCGCGCGAGCCACTACCTGCGAAATATCGACGATGGATACGATGGGCGCTCCGCTCGCGACCATTTCACCGGGATACACCGGACGGTCCGCGATCACGCCGTTGATCGGGCTGACGACTTTGGCGTAGGAGAGCTGAATCGCGGCGTTGTCGGTATGCGCCTTGGCCGCGTTCATGTTTGCTTCCGCTCCGCGAATGGCCTCGCGCTGGCCCACCTGATTCAAGGTTTGTAGATGCTGCTTCGCGAGATCGAGCTGGGTCTGCGCCTGTACCATGGCGAGTTTCGCTTCATCCACGGGCCTCTGCGCGAGCGCGCCTTCGCGCTGCAACGCGGCTTTGCTGTCGTACACCTTTTTATTCGCATCCAAGAGTTGCTGCGCCGCTTGCACATCGCTTTCGGCTTTGGCCTTGTCGTCCTGAACGGTGGCTCCCGTCATGGCCTGATAGGCGGCCCGAGTTTGTTCGTATTGTTGCTGGCTTTCGTTCACCGCCGCCGCCAGGTCGGCGCTCTC
Source organism: Bryobacteraceae bacterium (assembly GCA_035295865.1). Taxonomy (GTDB): domain Bacteria; phylum Acidobacteriota; class Terriglobia; order Bryobacterales; family Bryobacteraceae; genus Palsa-89. Next base: position 2,936 of record DATGIH010000483.1, on the reverse strand, counting down.
CAACTCCGCCACGGTTTGACCCGCGCGTACATGATCCCCACGATTCACCAGCATGCGTTTGACGGGCGCATTGATTTTGGACGTCACGTTGGATTGATTGACCGGATAAAGAACGGCGTCGGAGGTGACCACGCGGTCGATGGCGCCGCGCACGGCGGTCTCAACCATCACGGGCGTGGGCGGTTCAGGCGCTTCGCCGCCAGCGGCGGCTTCTTTTTCTTTCGATTTGCCGCAGCCGGCAAGAAGCGCGGCGGCCGCGATGGCGTACGCGATGACGCGTGTATTTTTTCCAGACATTGTTATAACGTCCCCATGATGGATTCGAGCGCCGCCAGCGCGATTCGATAGCGCGCCAGTCCGTCATCGTAGGCATTGCGGGCCTGCGTCACGGTGTTTTGCGCGTCCACGACTTCGAGAGCCGTGGCCTCACCCGCCTCATAGCGTAACCTGGTCAGCCGCAGGCTCTCGGTCGCCAGATCGATCGAGCTGCGCAACAAATCGAGTTGCTGTTGCGCGCCGCGAGCTTCGGCGTAGTACGCGGCCACGTTGCCTTGCAGCGTCCTCTGCGCCAGCGTAAGATCGAGCTGCGCCTGGTCCCGCTTCAACTCTGCCTGCTTCACTTTGCTGCGCGTCGCGCCCCAGGTCCAGACGGGAATATTGAGCGTCGCCTGCGCCACATAGCCCAGATTCAGGCGCGGCTCGCGTCCCGGTTCGTTGGGATAGCGCGTGTGTATCGCGAACTGATTGGCGTCGATGCCGTAGAAGAAATCGAGGCCCAACGACGGCAGAAATCCATATCTCGCCACCGTGACTTCCCATCCGGCTTCCTGCACGCCCGCCGTCGCGGCTTTGAGATCGGGGCTGGAAGAGACGGCGCCGGCCTGCGCCTCGCCCATTTCAGGGAGCATCGCCGCCGGTTGCAAATCGTCCACGACCGAAAAATTAGAACTGAGCGTTGGAAAAATCAGAACGCCCAGAGCGATTTTGGTTTTCTCAATGTTGAGCTGCGCTTCCTGCCGGTCGCGCTGGCGGGTCTGAAGATCGATCTGAGCTTTGATCACGTCGGCGTGCGCCGCCTCCCCCCCCTGCTCCTGCTTCTGGGTAAGTTCGACAAAGTTCTGCGACTCACGAACGCTGGTTTCCGCGTTCACCAGTCTGCGTTGCGCGGAGACGATGGCGAAATAGTCCTGGATGACGGTTTGATTCAAACCCCGCGCCGCGACGTCGGCCTTGGCGCGCGCGAACGCTTCCGCAGCGAGGGCTCGATTGATTTCGCCATGCCGGACGAGCGAGAGCGCCTCCTCGTGAACCACGGCCTGTTCGTTATAAACGTGAACACCGTCGTTGGCGACGAACACTCCGGAAGGCGTCTTGTCTCCCTGGGTGTTGATGTATTGATTGAATGCGGTGACGGAGGGGAGCGTGGCGGCATGCGCTTGCACGCGGTCTTCCTTCGCTTGAAGCGTAGCGAGATTCGCGCTTTGCACCAGACCGCCGTATTGGCGAGCGCGCGCCAGCGCGTTTTCAAGCGTCACGGTTTCCGGTTGGGCTGTCTCTGGCTTAGGCGCTGGGGGCGCCTCCTGCGCCGCCACCTGCACGATCGCAAGTCCGGCGAGAACACACAACGGGACGAACATGCTTCTAGTGGATCATCCTATCCTGAAGAAATGGTGAAAAGATTATGAAACGCGGGGTTTCATCGAATTTTCACCTTGGGGGTGTAGGTTGGGGTGCTAGTTGGAGCAAAACAACATGAAGAAAACGATTCTCGTAACTCTGGCGGCCGTGGCGTTTGCCGCGACGCCCTCGTACAAGGTTCTCACCAAGATTAAAGTGGGTGGCGCGACCCGCTGGGATTACGCTTACCTTGATAGCAACAACCATCGGCTCTACGTTGCACATTCGGGCGCCAACTCGACCGAAATCATCGACACGACGTCCGACAAAGTGGTCGGAACGATCACCGGCACGGGCGGGGTTCATGGCATCGCCGTTGCGGAGGACCTGAACCGCGGGTACACGAGCGACGGCAGCGACAATGACGTGACGGTTTTCGATCTCAAGACCATGATGCCGGTCGGGAGCAAGATCAAAACGGGAACCAATCCGGACTCGATCATCTATGAGCCGGTGACCAAACGGGTGTTCACCTTCAACGGCCGGAGCAGCGACTCCACCGCAATCGATGCGAAGACGGGCAACGTGATCACCGCCTCCATTCCCGTCGGCGGGAAGCCCGAGTTCGCGCAAGTGGATGGCAAGGGCCACGTCTATGTGAACATCGAAGACAAGGCCGAGATCATTGAGATCGACGCGAAGAATGCGCTGGTCTCAAAGCGCTACTCGATCGCGCCTTGCATGGAGCCGAGCGGTCTCGCGATCGACCCCAAGAAAGGCACGCTCTATTCGGTGTGCACGAACAAGATGATGATTGTAAGCGATCCGGTTGCCGGCAAGGTGCTGGCGACTCCGGCGATTGGCGCGGGGGACGATGGCGTCGCTTTCGATGACGGCTATGCGTTCGCGGCGAACGGCGCGGATGGCACGATCACGATGGTGGGCGAGACTTCACCGGGCAAGTACGAGCCGGTCGCGACCATCGAGACGCAGCGCAGCGCGCGAACGATCGCGTCCGATCAAAAGGCACACAAACTCTATCTGCCCGCGGCCGAGTATGGACCGCCCACGGCTGACAAGGATGGCAAAAAGGGACGGCCCGCAATGGTCGCGGACAGTTTTCAGATTTTGGTTGTAGGCCGGTAGTTTCCTTTTAGAACCTTTTTTAAGAAGGCGCCTTCCGATCCGTTTTCACCCCAAACGGCGGGGACCCAGTTCACGCACCGGCGGGCGCCCATCACACGCAAACGTCACAGGCGGAGGCTAGCGCGCCTGCTCGGTCGAATCGGCTCTTTGATGGGAAGCGCTCGATCTCCTCG
>DATGIH010000482.1:0-5875 GCA_035295865.1 Bryobacteraceae bacterium | reverse complement strand
ACTCACCTATCTCGGGATGTCGTATGTGGCACAACAGGATTACAAAAATGCCGCTGTTCCGCTGCGCCGCGCGTGCGAGCTGAAGCCTGCCGAAGAGAATGCATGCTATTTTCTCGGGCGGACCTGTTACAGTCTGAATCGTTTTGAGGAAGCGGTGGATGCTTTCGCTAAGGCACTGCGGAAAGCCGAGCGGCCCGGCCGAACGTTGAATGGTTTGGCGCTCGCCTTGGAAGCGCTGGGCAAGGATGCGGAAGCGGAACGGTCTTTCCAACAGGCGATCGAGTTGAAAGAGCAACGCGCGTTGGTTGATTACGGAATGTTCCTGTATAAGCACGGGCGCGGAAGCGACAGCGTCGCGATGCTCAAGCGCGCCGGTGCACGAGCGGAACTGGATCGGGTGACGGCGGCGCTGGCTCATGCACCTTCGGCGAATTTGGCGGCGAGCGATCCCGCGCCTGTGCGGTTCGAGGCGAAGGCGCTGCCGATGGTTTTAAAGAACGGCGCCACGGGATCCAAATATCTACCGGAAACGATGACGGGCGGAGTGGCGGCGTTCGATTACAACAACGACGGATATCCCGATATTTATTTAGTGAACGGAGCGGCTTTGCCCTCGGGCAAGAAAACGGATGCGACTTTTTGGAATCGATTATTTCGCAACAATGGCGATGGAACTTTCACGGATGTGACCGAAATCGCGGGCGTTCAGGGCCACGGCTATTCGATGGGAGTGGCTGCGGGCGACTTCGACAACGACGGTTTCGTGGATCTATTCGTCACCGGACTCGATTACAACATTCTCTATCGCAACAAAGGCGATGGGACCTTTGAAGATGTCACGGATCGGGCGGGACTCGGCGGGAATCACGGCTGGTCGATGTCGGCAGGTTGGTTCGACTACAACAACGACGGACTTCTCGATCTCTTCGTCACGCGCTACGTGGTTTGGAATCCGGCCACTGAGATTTATTGCGGGGAAGCGAAGCCGGGATTCCGGATGTATTGCCATCCGAAGTATTATCAGCCGCTGCCGAATCTGCTGTATCAGAATCGCGGGGATGGAACATTCCGCGATATTTCGCGCGAATCGGGGATCGCGGCGCATGCGGGAAAAGGGCTGGGCCTCGCGTTTGGAGATTATGATGGCGACGGGTTTCTCGATGTGTTCGTGGCCAACGATGCCGTTCCGAATTTTCTTTTTCACAACAACGGACACGGCGCGTTTGAGGAACACGCCGTCGAAACCTACGTTGCGTACAATGACGACGGAAAAGCCATTTCGTCTATGGGCGTAGATTTTCGCGATTTCGACAACGATGGCCGCGAGGATATCGTGGTGACGGCGCTCTCGAACGAGACCTATCCGCTGTATCGGAATTTGAATGGCCATGCTTTTGCCGACACTACTTACGACAGCCGCATCGGGCCGGCGAGCCTGCCCTGGTCTGGCTGGGGCGCGGGTTTGTTCGATTTCAATAACGACGGTTTCAAGGATGTCTTCGTGGCGAACGGCCATGTGATGGATAACGCGGAGTTGACATCGAGCCGTCAATCCCGGCAACCGAATAGCGTCTTTCTGAATCGCGGCGATGGGACATTTCAAAGCGTGGTGTTACCGGGCGCGGCGTTTCATCGCGGCGCGGCCTTTGCGGATTTCGATCGGGACGGACGAGTGGATATCGTGGTCACGCGCCTTAACGAAGCGCCGCTAGTATTGCGCAACACCTCTGCGAAAACCGGACATTGGCTCGCGCTAGAGCTTCGCGGGACACGCAGCAATCGCGATGCAATTGGAGCGCGCGTCCACTTGGTGACAGAGCGCGGCGAGCAATGGAATCGTGTCACTACGGCAGTTGGCTACGCCTCTTCCAGCGAGCGCACCGTGCATTTCGGATTAGGCAGCGCGGATCGGGTGAAGCGGTTGGAAATCGAGTGGCCTTGCGGAACGAAGCAGACCTTAGAGAACCTGGCAGCCGACCGGTATGTTTCAATCGAAGAGCCACGTTAAACATGCTCCTATTGAGAATCCTGCTTCCGGCCGCGCTTGCGGCTACATTGAGTGCTCAGACGGATTGGCCGGTGTACGGTCACGATGCCGGAGGCCTGCGGTACTCGCCGCTGAAGCAAATCAACCCGGCGAATGTTTCCAAGTTGCAGCGCGCGTGGACTTATCATACGGGCGAATTGCCGCCGCCGAAAACGGAAGATTCGCCGCGCGCCATTGCGTTCGAAGCTACGCCGCTGATGATCGGGAACACGCTCTATGTTTCGACGCAATCCAATCGCGTGATCGCGCTCGATCCGGCGACTGGCCGCGAGATCTGGATTTTCGATCCGCATGCCAAGTGGCAAGGCAAGCCGGGGATTCGCGCGCATCGCGGCGTGGCGTACTGGCCCGGCGACAAGAGCACTCCGCCGCGCATCCTGTTCGGCACTCTGGATGCGCGGCTCATCGCGCTGAATGCGAAAACCGGCAAGCCGATTCCGGGCTTCGGGAAAGAGGGCGAAGTAAATTTGCGCGCTGGAGTGGGCGACAAATTTCCTGATTCGATTTACGGCGTGACCTCGCCGCCGGCGATTTATCGCGATTTGGTGATCACAGGATCTGAGGTTCCGGAGGGTCCCGGACTCGGTCCGAGCGGGGATGTGCGCGCTTGGGATGTGCGGTCAGGAAAAATGGTTTGGCAATTTCATACCGTTCCGCAGCCGGGCGAACCTGGGCATGAGACTTGGGAAGGCGACGGTTGGAAGAATCGCACTGGCGTGAATACATGGTCAATTATGACCGTGGATGCCGAGCGCGGAATGATCTTTCTGCCGATCGGATCGCCTGCTTTCGATTTTTACGGCGGCGATCGAAAAGGGCAGAATCTTTACGGCAATTGCTTAGTCGCGCTCGAGGCACGGACCGGCAAACTGCTCTGGTATTACCAGTTCGTGCATCATGATGTGTGGGATTACGATCCGCCAGCGCCGCCTGCGTTAATCACGGTCCATCGCGATGGGCGCGATATTCCCGCAGTTGTCGAAGTGACGAAGATGGGACTGGTTTTCATCCTGGACCGGCTCACGGGAAAGCCGCTGTATCCGGTGGAGGAGCAGGCGGTGCCGAAGAGTGATGTTCCGGGCGAGGCCACATGGCCCACGCAGCCGGTTCCGTTAAAACCGCCGCCGCTCTCGCGGAGCAGCGTAACGCGCGACGATATTTCGGATGTTACGCCCGAGACGCATAAGTTCTGCATGGATCTTTTCAATCAACTCGAAAACCACGGGCGATACACACCATTCGGAACGAAACCCACGCTGGTGCTGCCAGGCACGCTGGGAGGCGCCACGTGGTCGGGCGTGTCGTTCGATCCGGCGCTTGGATACATTTTCGTGAATGCGAACGAGACTGGCGCGCAGGGTTGGATGGAGGAGATGCCGAAGGGGTCGCCGATCCGCTACCGGCGCACCAGTTCGGCCGGTGGATATGCGCGCTTCTGGGATCCGAATCTTTGGCCCTGCGTGAAGCCGCCGTGGGGAACGCTGACGGCCATCAACGTAAACACCGGTGAGATCGCGTGGCGAGTGCCGCTCGGAATTGTCGAAGCGCTGGAAGCCAAGGGAGTGCACAACACCGGAACGTCCAACATCGGCGGCGGAATCGCGACGGCGGGAGGCCTTGTGTTTATCGCGGCGACCAACGATCGACGCTTCCGAGCCTTCGATTCACGCACCGGCCGCGTGCTTTGGACCGCGGAGATCGATGGGAGCGGGCACGCGACGCCGATGACGTTTCAAGGGCGCGATGGAAAGCAATATGTGGTGATCGCGGCGGGCGGCGGCGGACAATTTGGAAGCTCTCCTTCGGATGCGCTGATTGCATTCACGTTGGGGGAAACCAAAGAGCCCTAAGCGTGGCGCACACACCATGACCCGCAGGCAATTGCTACTCCTTCCTGGCATCGGTTCGCTTCTCGGCCAGGAGCAGGTACTCTCGACATCCGAATCGCAAAATTTTACTTTTCCGCTGGAAGGTGTCGCGGGATCGGTAACGCCCATCGACCGGTTTTTTATTCGCGATCATTTTCGAGAACCGGAACTTTCGTTGAGTACGTGGCGGCTCAAGATCGAAGGGCGCGTCGAGCATCCCATGGAACTGACGCTGTCCGATATTCTTGAATCGCGCACCATGATACTCGAAGCCGTGCTGGAATGCGCGGGCAGTCCACCGGATGGATCGGCGGCGAGCAACGCGGTGTGGGAAGGCGTTCCAATCGAGCGCCTTCTGCAGCAGGCTGGAGTTGCGCCGGACGCTCGCGCGGTCCTGCTGGAAGGCGCCGATTCCGGGAAGCTGATGAAGAATTCGCCCGAGCTGCCTTACTGTCAGGTTGTTTCGCTGGACAAGTGTCTGCAACCGGAAAGTTTGGTGGCATTCCGGCTGAACGGTCAGCTCCTGCCGCGGCGCAGCGGATTTCCGGCGCGCGCGTTGTTTCCGGGCTGGTACGGAATGGATTCGGTGAAGTGGCTGCAGCGCATCGTGGTGTTGGGTCCAGGGGACGCGGCGCCGAATTTCGAAGCGAGCGGGATGAACAAGCTCTACAATCGACTGGTCAAGCAGCCAAATGGCGAAGTGAACGTCACGCGGCTCACCGAAGTATCGATAAAATCAGCGATTGCGTTTCCGGCGGATCATTCTAAACTGCTCGCGGGGCAGCACGTGATTCGCGGTTTCGCGTGGACGGGTTCCGGTTTGGTGCAGAGGGTGGATGTGAGCGCGGATGCGGGCAGTTCGTGGAAGCCGGCAGAGTTCGAAGCGGCTCCCAAGCGCTTTACCTGGGCGCGCTGGCGATTTCTATGGAACGCCGTGCCGGGCGAGCATGTGCTGATGAGCCGCGCGACCGGCGACACGGGCAGCCAACCGATCAAGCGCGACCCCGCGCGAAAAGACGGGTATGAGATGAATTACTGCTTGCCGGTTCACTGCACGGTGCGTTGAGCGCTACTGCGCTTCCAGATATTTCACGGTCTCAAATTGCTTTGCGGCGAGGGCCGGCTGTCCGGATTTGCTGTAAGCCATCGCCAGCTGATAGTGGGCGCTCGATTCGGTGGGCCGCAACTCGATGGCGTGCAGCAAACTGGTGATGGCCTCGGGGAACTTGTTCAAACTCAGGTAGACTTTTCCGCGGAGGTAGAACACTTCGTAATCGTCCGGCGCGGCCTTTTCTGCTAGAAGGAGTTCGGCCAGGGCGCCCGCTGAATCCGCCGGATCTTCCTGCGTCATGGATCGCGCGATAAAAATGTGCAGCATCGGGTAATCCGGTTTGCGGCGAGCAAGCTTGCGCAATGTTTCCGTAGCGAGCTTGGGCTCACCCGTATTGCGATACGCTTCGGCGAGATTTGGATAAGCATCCACGTCGTCCGGCGATTTACCGATCACGTCGGTCAGGAGCTGGATGGCTTCTTTATACCGCTCGACCGACACCAAACCGGCGCCGAGCGTCATCTCGATCTTGAGCGATCCGGGGATTTGCTTTCTTCCCTGCTCCAACGCCGCCACCACAGCCTGGAGTTCATGTTTCTTTTGGTGGACGCGCGCGAGGTACAGGTACGGATCTTCGCGACTGGGAGCCAGCTCGATGGCGTGCCTGAAATGCTCGATGGCTTCCGGATATTGATTTAGATTTTCGAAAGCCAGGCCGGCGACGGTGGCGCCGGAAGCTCGCGCGTCCGGGGGAAGATCCGATTTTTGTTCGATGGCTTGCGCGTGACGGCAGGCGTCGGCAAAAGCTCCGGCATTGTTCTCAATCAGCGCGAGCGTTAGGGTTGACTCGGTATCCAGAGCGCCCGATTGTTCGGCGCGCAGGACTTCGGCGAGCGCCAAATCAAGCCG
>DATGIH010000481.1:0-3726 GCA_035295865.1 Bryobacteraceae bacterium | reverse complement strand
AAACGGACGACGTCCACCGGCCGGTCCACCATATTGGCGTAGAAGCTATCGCCGGGGCCGGCGTCCAGAAACCATACGGTTCCGGTCACGGTGAGGAGCGCCGTCGACTTTTGAGCGCCGTCGATCGAAAAGCGAAAAATTCGCGCGAGCCCGCCCGCATGCACTAAGGTCAGCACCGATTTCCCATCCAAAGAGAGCGTGAAATTCCTGCCGCCATCGTCTTCGTCCACTCCGTGCGGGTCGAGCCGTTTGAGGGATCCGGACGCCAGATCGATTACGTGGAAGCTCGGCGAGGACGCTGTCTGGCCAATCGGTTCGCCCCAAGCTACCGCGATTTTTCCGTCCGGAGAGGCTCTGACATGCGCGCTGTAAAAACTCACGCTCATGTTGATGGGAAGCGGTTGGACGCGGCCTGTTCCGGGCCAGAAGTGATGCAATTGGAATCGGCCTTCGGCGTTCAGCTTGGCCACCAGCAGGCTTCCGTCCGGCAGAGGCTCCGGTGAAAAAGCGCTCTCCAAAACCATTCGCTCTTCGCCACCCAAGACGGGCACGCTGTAGATGGCGCGAGGCCCATCGGTATAACGGTCGTAGTAAATAAGCGATCCATCCGCCGACCAACTCTGGTTCAGAACCGGTCCGTGATCCCGATCTTTTGTGAGGACGGACCAGTTGCCCGATTCCGGTTTCATGACCGCGACTTGGGTGGTACCGTCTACCATGGCGTCGAACGCCAGCAGGTGGCCGTCGGGAGACAATCGCGGTTCAAGCGCGATCTCGGATCCGCCGAGCATGATGCCGGACCAAACCGGTGGTTCGGGGGTGCGCCACCAGAAGCGCGCGGCGGCGAAAGACGTGGCCGCGATTGCGAGAGCGCCCAATGCGACCGCTGGCCAAGTGCGACGCTTGGGACGTTCAACCGCGGCGGATGGAACGGGCGCGGTGGAGCTTGCTTCCGAGAGCCGCTCGCGGGCCAGCTTCAACTCGCGGTAGAGATCGCGCGTGGAATCGTAACGCTCGGCCGGATCCTTCGCGAGACAGCGCTCGATCACCCAGCGCAACGGCGCGGGAATAGAAGAAGGCAGAGGCTCCGCATCGTCGCGAATGATCGCCGCCATGGTTTCGGCGGTGCTGGGCCGGACGAACGCGCGTTTGCCTGCGGCGAGTTCATAGAGAATCAAGCCGAAGGAAAACTGATCGCTGCGTGCGTCCACTTCTTTGGCGCGCGCTTGTTCGGGACTCATGTACGCGACGGTCCCCATGACGGTTCCGGGATCGGTGACGGCGGCGAACGTTTGCGTCTCCTCCGATTGCGCGACGGTTCCGCCGAATTTGGCGAGTCCGAAATCCAAAATCTTCACGCGGCCTGGGTTCGGGGTTTGCGGTCCGGTGACCAGCACGTTGTCGGGCTTGAGATCGCGGTGCGTGAAACCGGCGGCGTGCGCGGCGGACAATCCATCGGCGGTTTGCGCGGCGAGATCGAGCAACTTGCGGGGCGAATCAACTGGCGAGATCGGCGATCCGTCGATAAATTCCATCACCAGGTAACCACCGCCATCGGGGAGTGTGCCGAGGTCGTAAAGTTGGCAGATGTTCGGATGATTCAGCGCGGCCACGGCGCGCGCTTCCCGTGCGAACCGTTCGGAGAATTCGAGCCGCGAAGTTTTGATGGCGACGATCCGGTCAAGGCGCGTATCGCGCGCTTTGTACACTTCTCCCATCCCCCCGGCGCCGATGGGCGCGAGGATCTCGTAAGGGCCGAACTTGTCGCCCGGCGAGAGTGGCATTGGTGCGAGTCAGTTCAGTTTAACTGAACGGTGATAGGGTGGAGGCAGCAATCGGCATGATCCAACTCGCTCAATCTACCAATTAGTAATCGAGCCGTCGGGGCGGAAATACGTTTGCGCGCGATTGGTGACGGGTTCGGTAATCTCGGCGATTTGGCGGAGCTGACGTAGATCGATCTCGACGCCGAGACCAGGCCGATCGTTGGGATACAGTTTACCGTTCTTGAAATCCGCGAACTGCGGCACGTGCGGAATGGATTTGCCTTGGAATGTATATTCCATTAAGACCGGGCCTGAGAATGTTCCGAGGCAGTTGACGAGAGCGGCGGTGGAGATGGGTCCGGTGAAGTGCGGAATGATGCCGGTGAAATGCGTTTCGCAGATCGCGGCGATCTTCATCATTTCGGTAATGCCGCCGACGTTGGGCAGCGTGGCGCGGATGTAGTCAAGGTCGTGATTTTCAACCAGCTTGTTGAAGTCCCAGCGATTGCCCCATTCTTCGCCGGCTGCAATCGGAACCGAAGCGTGCGCTCGAAGCTTCGGGATATCTTCGAGGAACGCTTCGGTGCGGACTGGGTCCTCGACGAAGTACGGAGCGAGGTCCTTGATCAGCTCGCAGCCGCGAATGGCTTCCGAGAGATCGAAGCGCTGGTGAAAATCGACGCACCAATCGCCATTTTTGCCGACGCCTTCGCGCGCCTGCACGGATTCTTCGTAGAGCCGGTTGAGCGCTTGGTGCGTATTAAATGTGGTGTTGGCGGGAAGATCGGCGGCGCCCATGCGAAAAGCCCGGTATCCGGCGGCGATGGTGGCCTGCGCGCGTTCTTTGAGACTCGAGGCCGAATCGACGCCCGGAATGACGCCGCCGGTGCTGTAGCATTCGCAATAATTGCGGACCATTCCGCCGAGCAGCGCGTGGACCGGTAGTTTCAGCGCTTTGCCTTTGATATCCCAGAGTGCGAGGTCGAGAGCGCCGAGCGCGTGCATCTTTTCACGGCCTGGCGGATAGAAGAAGGCACGCGACATATCTTGCCAGAGGCGCTCGATATATTGCGGATCCTGATTGATGAGCCGTCCGGCGCATTGTTCGAGCGTGTCCTTGGAGCCGCCTTCGCCGATGCCCGTGATTCCGGCGTCGGTTTCAACGGTGATTACGAGATCGCTTTGATTGAAGAGCGGATTGGGACTCGGCGGCGAATAGACTCGGACGCGCGTGATCTTCATTTTGGGCAGGGAGGCATGCGCGGGAATCGCAGCGAGTGGGGCTGCTAGGATGGACTTGAGGACGGATCGGCGTTCCATGGCTACTTAGGTTAGCGCAATTAAGTCTCTCGGATGCTATGCGATAGATAGGCCGAGGGGCGTTGGGGCAATTTTTTTCAAGAAGGGTGTTGCCAATCCGAAATCTCTCTGTTATTCTGGTCGAGGTCGTCTTTTGCAGGATAGGAGAGAAAAAGTTCACAGGGCAACTTGCCATTTGAACGGTAACTCTGCTAGGCTGTGGAAAGCGGAAGTTTCGGCAGGCAGCAAGAAGCAGTAAAGCCTCTCAACCCCTGTCAGGCAGTTCTTTAAGTTCCCAAGAATTCTGGTTCAGGCGGAATCGCGATTGTGAGTACCGCTTGCGCCAAAACGGCTTTCGAGGCCGGGTATCCGGCTTGGTCTTCTATGCCCGAAAGGGTGTGGATCGCTGGGTTGGATACGCAGATCTTTGACAATCTGGTTGGATGCAGTAAGTAAGTTCGTCAGACTTTGAGTAAAACCGGGACGACAGTCTGGCCGCTTGTATAGGGCTGGGCGATATGTCTCAACAAGATCAAACGAGAGTTTGATCCCGGCTCAGAATCAACGCTGGCGGCGCGCTTAACACATGCAAGTCGCACGAGAAAGTGGAGCAATCCATGAGTACAGTGGCGTACGGGTGAGTAACACGTGGATCATCTAC
>DATGIH010000480.1:0-5681 GCA_035295865.1 Bryobacteraceae bacterium | reverse complement strand
GGCGAGCGGCGTCCGGAGTTCGCGGAGTTTTACCGGATGATCATCCCGCTGCGGAAAGCGCACGCGGCGCTGCGCCAAGGGGAAACGGAGTGGATTCCGAACAGCGATCCGGATCGTGTGTTGAGTTATGTACGGCGTGGCGGCGGCGAAGAGTTTCTGATCGCGATCAACTGTTCGAATCGGCCTTATCGCGGGCATATCCAAGTGGCCGCGGGCGCGCCCTGGCACGAGGTCACGCAGAGCAAATCCGGTGGAGGGTTGCCGGATTTATTGTTGGGTGGTTGGGAGTTTCGGATTTTTCGGCAGGGGCGGTGAGTTGACCAAAGCCTCTTATCGCTCGTAGGGATATTTCAACTTGTCCTGATTCACCGCCAAAAAGCCTCGGATGTAGACTTGACCTCCTTCGTTTACGTTGAACATTCCAATCCGCCCCCGATCTGGTTTGAACACAAGAGCCCAGTTGTTGTCGGCCGCGCTTGGGGTATCGCTCTGCACAACACCCAGCGATAGCCTTGGCTCGTTGTCGTCCGCCATCCATAGGCTAGGCTTCGCGTCGGAGCTGAGCGACAGATGCATACGCTGTTTTCCGTCCAAAGCCCGAAAAGACATGTAGGGGAAATCATCAATCACTCCGAACGCGGCCCTTTGGTTGTGAGGGTCATCCAGCCCGGACGTGGGATGGCGTTCCCCATCCGTGGGCCAATAGCTTCCGAAGGCCAGGACGACGTTGCCTGCCTTGTCGATTCCCCAGAAGGAAATTGTCTTTCCCCTTTGATCGATCAGTTCGAAAGCCCGCGCACGCACGGTTTTTTCGGCACCGGGATTTTTGCTCGTCACCGCCACGCGGCCGCCTACCATCCCGCCTGCGAAGCCCGCGATGAGGGCGGCGGCAATGGGGAAGATCTGCTTCATCCGTCAATTTGACGGGTTTGGCGGATGCGTTGTTCCCGGATTGGGCAACTCGGAGAGTTGCCCCACGGCTATTTGGCTTAAGATCACGACGCGCATGGGCGTCTTATCAAAACGCAGGCGGATGGTTTTGATTTTTGCCGGATCTATGTTGAACGCGGCGAGCGGGAGATCGATGGTCTGGAAAATTGGCTCGGATCCTTTTTGATAGCCGATTTCATCCAGCTTGGCCAGTTTGGTGAATTGCACGTTGAAGGGCGGCGGAAGCACGCCAAAGTGGCTTAGAGGGAATCGAGACACGGCACCGTCCGATCCTTCGATCTCTACGGTGAAGTCGGTTGCTTCCGGCTCCTTCTTTTTGTTGTCTTTCTCTTCGTCGTCTTTCGACTTGTCATCCGGCTTTTTCCACGGCGGATCCGCTTTGTCTTCGGTTACCGCGAGCGAAAGAGTCATTACGGATTTCGCGCCGAGGTTCCAGTCTTTCGCGAGGGTCGGGGGCAGGGAAATCGAGTAGACGGGCGTCGGCTCGGGATGGCCTTTCTTCTGCTCTTTGCGATTCCATCCTAAGAACGCGCCGTTGTACCCGCGATCTCCCTGGCGATACGGAATCCGCCCTTCGCGCCAGATGGAGAGATGATCGCCTTGGATGTGGCCTCCCGGAACCGTCGTGGTGGTGACGTCGGCGTCTTCCGAGAAATCGCTGATCACGCGATATGACGCGTCGAGATAGCGGTTCATGTACAACGTGTCCGGGAGCCAGGAGCGGACGCGACGGTAGTCATGGAACATGGGCAGATATTCGCGTCGATTATGCAGCGTGGCCTCAAGAAATGCCGAAATGTAGACTTTGGCGATTTTCCGCTGATCCGCCGGATCGAGCAGCGGTTTCAGATCGAGGAACCAGCCGCTGGGTTCCCCTGCGTCCGATCGTCCCCAGACGGTGTTGAACTGGCCGTGGTTGGCTCGGTAAATGTACAACTCGGTTTTGAACCACGGGCCTGGCTCGGTGTAGCGAATGTGATCGAACTGGCGGCTGCCATCAAACGAAGAAACATCCGCATCGTTCGCGCCTTGGATGGTGAAGTAATTCACGTTTCGGATGAAGCGCCATTCGCCCGCAGGCCGGTACTGGCCATCCACGGGTGCGATCGCAACCAGCGACTTAATCGGAAAGTGATATTGGAAGCGGATCGTGGCGTCGTCGGGATAATAGTCGAGCTGATTGAACAGGTAAGCGGTGGCCACGGCTTCGCCGCCTCGCGAGTGGCCCAGCAGAGCGACGTTGTCCAAATCCACTTTCTTGTAAAACGGGTTGCCGGCCGAGCCGTTCCAGATGTGCCACTGCTTCAGATGTTCCAGCAGCATCCAACCGCGCACGGCTTGTTGTTTCGGCGGATCGTGGAACAGACCGCTGTTGAGAAAATTTTCATCGATTGAGGCGAGGATGAATCCGCGGCTGGCGAGAAGTTCACCCAAATATTGATAGCCAGGATCGGAAAACTCGGCCATATTGTGGTTGCCATGCACGATCAGCGCGAGCGGGAATGGACCGGGGCCATCCGGATACCAAACGCGCGCATTCAACGGCAGCTTGTCCATCCCGAAACCCCAGTAACGCTTGCGCAGGTTCGCTTTCCATCCGTTGAAATCCTTGAAGAACGCCGACGCATCCACGGTGGCGGTTTTGACCGCGACGGATTCTGCATATTCCTGGCGTCGGATGTCGGTGCCGCTGCCGTACGTCAGGAACTTGACAGCGTAGGAACCGGGAGTGGCCGGATTCTGCGCGATCAGTTGCGCCGGTGCGGGCGAAGTGCTGTCCTTCAGGCGAAGAATCTCGCCGAGTTCGCCCTCGCTTGAGAGAAACAGATAGAGCCAGACGTTCCCCGCGAGCGCCGCCACAAAAAGTATGCCGGTGATGATTCGTTTGCTCAGTGCGGCTTGGCGGAAATTTCCAAAAAAGAACGTCGCGATGGTTGCGCCGAGCACTCCTTCGAGCAGTCCGACGACTGCGCCGAACACTGGGCCGATTGCTTCAAACGCCAATCCGACGAAGATGCAGGAGCCGACCATGAATCCGGTAGCGAAGCGCGGCAGCCGGCGCAGCAGCGTGAGCAGGAAAGCCACCACCACGGCAACCAGAGGGATCCCGATTGCGGCAACAGCGAATGCGAACGGAAAATCGATCCAGCGGCTGAATCCGGATTGCAGGTAGATGCCGCCGATGATCGCCGCCCAAACCGCTGCGGCAAGGATCGCCCAGACCGCGCCTCGGCGGGCTTCGGGACCCGGGCGAATTTTGATCCAGGTGCGCTGCCGCCACGCGTTTAGGCGGCTCCAAAGATCGCGCACGCGCGCGGGGATGATGGGCACGTCTTAGTCTACGACCGTTTCTGGTTACTGGTTCCTCGTTTCTGGTTTTGCCGCCAGAACCGGCGAGAATGGGGTGGTGAGGAAAATCCCACCGCGCCTCTATGCGTTGCTTGCGTCCGACGCGCCGGTCGGCATCGTATTTCGGCGTGGCCCCTCAAAGCTCGTGCGGGTCTTCCTTTGGGATCGGGAGCGCGACACCTTCAAACCTGGCCAACTGTTCAAAGGCAAGATCTACCCGGACCGTTCGGATTTGTCGCCGGACGGCCGCTACATGATTTATTTCGCCTTGGGCGGTGTTGGCCGGTTCATTTCTACCACCAAGGGAACTTGGACTGCGATTTCACGCGCGCCCTCACTCACCGCAATCGCGCTCTGGGGACAAGGCGATGCCTGGGGCGGGGGCGGAATGTTCACCTCGAACCGTTCTTACTGGCTGAGTACGGACGCCAATACATTTCTGATTCGCGATACAAGCGAACTCCGCCGGGATCCAAAGCCGCCTGCGGCCGGCCACATGGAGCATCACGGATGGATCAATAAGAGTAAGCCTCGCACGCTTGTCAGGATTTTTGAGAAATCGATTCGCAATGGATGGATTCTGCGCGAAACAACCCGATATCCACGCCCCGAAAGCTACGAAATCGAGCGGGTCGAGGATGGTCTGAAAATTCCATGTCCCAACTGGCAATGGGCGGAGTGGGATCGCAACCGGCTCGTGTGGGCCGAGGCAGGATGCTTGCGCGCAGCCAAGCTTGGCGCGGAGAAAATGGGCACAATCCGAACGCTTCACGACTTCAACGGGTGAAACGCTACCAGTCCACCTCAATCGAAAAGCGAGATGGTGACCGTTCCGAATTATTGATTTCGAACACGAGCCGATAGTTGTTTTTCGCGCTCGGATATTCGGAAATCTCCACGCTTCCGGCGCCGCTTAGCTTCTTGATCACGGCCGTGAGATCCGGGCTGGACGGAAGCGGCCGCACAAAATCCACGCGCTCGCCCGAAACCGCCGCGCCATCGAGCGCTTCGGAGATCGATGAATTCCCTTTGATAGTGACTCGCGCGCGGCGATCCACGGTGCCTGACCAAATCAGCCCGCGCTGTGCTTCGACGATTGGAGCGGGCGTTTCCTTTCCATTTGGACGCTTCCAAACCAGAGCGAATGAATACTCTCCCGCGCCACTCTGCGGATCGCGAATCGAAACACGCGCCGTGTATTGATTGCGTGCGCGCGGTTGTTCTACCAGGTGAATTTCGCCGCGGCCCTCCACGTCTTCCAGCGTCACTTGGGTATCGCGCTGCGGCAAGGGACGCGAGAATTTAAACCGTTCCTCGGCCACCGCCGCGCCGCGCTCCGATGTCGAGCTGCAGGATTTGTTCTGGCAGCTCACGATGGCTTCCTGATCCACGCGCCCGCTCCAAGCCAGCTTGTCTGTCCTTCCAGACCCGCGCTCCATCGCGGAATTCGAAGCATCCCAGTACAGCGCGATCGAATAAAACGAACTGCCCTGCTGGCGATCTTCGATGGAAACCGCAAGCGTGTATTGGTTCTCGATCTTCGGCTGGTCGATGATATGCACAAACCCGCGGCCCTCTCGCACCTCGAGACGAGCGTTTTGATGAGACTCGGGAAGCTTGTCGTAAAAATGAAACTGCTGCCGGGTGGGCGGCGCTCCCTCATTCGCCTTCACCGTCAGGCGATCTCCGCGGAGATACAGGACGTCGATGCCATCCACCTCGCCTTGCCAAATGAACTGCGGACGATCTTGCGCCGCAAGGATCGGTGCAAGCAAAAGCCAGGTAAAGTTTCGCACGGACTACCTAGATTGTAGCTGGGAGGCCTCCGAGGTTACGTGTAAGTAAACGTACAATCCAGACTCGAGTGGATCAGGTGCGCTAAAATGTTGAGGACGAACTGTAGCACCGCGAAGCGATTCAACGTCTTAGGTTCGTTGGGGCTGCGTCCATGATCATAGCTAGTTCGACGAATCAGTTCGTACATTCGTTTTTTGACGATACTTTCGCCGGCGTGCATCATTTGGAGTGGTTCGACCTTGCGCTGCTGGTTCCCTATTTCCTGCTGCTGCTGATTCTTTCCGTGTACGGCTGTCATCGTTACGAGATGATCCGGCGATACATGAAGCATAAGAAGGACATTCTCTCCGCTCCGCCGATTCTTTTCGAGAATCTTCCCCGCGTCACGGTGCAGCTTCCGATTTACAACGAGCGCTATGTGGTGGAGCGGTTGCTGGAAGAAGTCAGCAAAATGGAATACCCGCGGCATTTGCTACAGATCCAGGTGCTGGACGATTCCACTGATGACACCCATCCTTTCACCGAGCGTCTGGTGGCGGAGTACCGGAACGCGGGTCTGCCTATCGAATATATTCACCGCGCCA
>DATGIH010000479.1:0-10513 GCA_035295865.1 Bryobacteraceae bacterium | reverse complement strand
CTCATCGCTACCGAACCGCGACCGCAAGGGAGCGCTACCACCAACGTCCGCGGTAGCGCTCCCTCGCAGTCGCGGTTCGGTAAGCTAAGGCCAGGATTAGAAATGTCTCTGCGTTCCGTTCTCATCGCTGGTTTCGGCGGGATGGCGCTCATTTTTCTGTTTTCCACCGTAGAATCGGTGCGGCTGCTGGGCGTGATGCGAGCGGAGAACCGGATTCTGCGGCAAGCCTCGCTGGAGCGCAGTAATCATCTGGATTCCATCCGTTCCACCGTCCTGCTGACTCGCACCTACCTCGGCGATTTTTTGCTGGATTCCGATCCGACAAAATCCAAGGATCACTTGACCCAGATCGAACAGGCGTGGTCGCATCTTTCGTCCGATCTTTCGACCTATCATTCCGCCACGCTCGATGAGCAAGTGCTGATCAAGCAGCTGGAAGATCAGCTCAATCGGCACTGGCGATACATGGACCGTGCCATGAACTCGGCGCCGGGCGGACGATCGGCCACTTCGTTCTACAGCGAGCAGGTGCTTCCGCTCAGCACATCGATTGTCGAGATCACCTCGCAACTGGAAGGGATCGACGCGAAGCAGGCGGCATCCACGGAAGCGCAGATCGAAGACAGCTTTGAACAACGCAGCGCGCGGCTGAGCTTGTTGCTGGGAGCCGGATTAGGCGCGGCGCTGCTGCTGGCCGCTGGGTGTCTGTTTTACATCTTCCGGATCGAGCGCGAGAACAATCGCCGTTACGAAGAAGTTCTCAGCGCGCGCGGTTCGCTGGAGCAGCTATCGGCGCGATTGGTGAATGCGCAGGAGATGGAGCGGCGGACGATCTCGCGCGAGCTGCACGATCAAGTCGGACAGACTTTGAACGCAGTGCTGGTGGAGGCCGCCAATCTCGCTAAGCGAATTCCAGCGGATGATTCCGCCAGCCTTCATTCTCTGGATAACATCCGAAAGTTCGCCGATTCCAGCGTCAATTCCATTCGGGATATCGCGCTGCTGCTTCGTCCGTCGATGCTGGACGATCTAGGGCTGATTCCAGCGCTCGAATGGCAGGCGCGCGAAGTGTCTCGGCGCAGCGGCATCAAGGTGGAAGTGAAAGCGGAAAATGTCGCGGATTCGCTTCCGGATGAAATGCGTACCTGCATTTATCGGGTTGTGCAAGAGGCGTTGCAGAATGTTTCCCGGCATTCTTCGGCCAAAAGCGCCCTGGTGACGGTGCGGCAAAATCGAGACTCGCTGGAGCTGAGCGTAGAGGACGACGGCAGCGGATTCGATCCGGCAAAAACGCGCGGGCTCGGGATGCTCGGAATGGAGGAGCGTGTCCGCCAGCTCGGCGGGCATCTGGATGTCAGTTCCACGCCGGGCAAAGGCACGGTGTTGCGCGTCACGCTGCCCGTTCCGGTTACTGGATGATTCCTTTGCGGACCGCGTAGAGAATCAGCTCCGGCACTCCATGCAGGTTCAGCTTTTGCAGGATGTTTCCGCGATGTGCATCCACCGTGTAGACGCTGAGTTGAAGCATGTTGGCCACCTCCTTGTTCGTTCTGCCCTCGGCGATCAGCTGCAGCACCTCGCGTTCACGCGGGGTCAGAAGATCGTAGCGGTCTTCGACTTGTTTATCACGCATCTGGCGGATGTAATCGTCGAGCAGCATTTTGCTGATCGCCGGGCTGAAGAACGATTTGCCTTCGGCCACGGTGCGAACTGCCCGAATCAGATCCGCTTCCGCTGAATTTTTGAGGATGTAGGCGCGCGCGCCTGCCTTCAGAGCGCGGAGCACGTAGCCTTCATCCGAGTGCATGCTGAGGATGACCACTTGCGTTTCGGGTTCCTTGGATGTGATCTGCGATGTGGCTTCGATGCCGTTGAGCTGCGGCATGCCGATATCCAGCACTGCAACTTCGGGGTGATGTTTCGAAACCAGTTCGACGGCCTCGCGCCCGTCGCTTGCCTCGGCCACGACCTTGAAATCCGGCTGCTGCTCAAGCAGCAGGCGCAAGCCGGAGCGGATGATGGTGTGATCGTCAGCGAGCAGGATGCGAATCGGCATGTTGATTAACGTGCTGGGATCTCACCCATTTTGCGCAGAAACGGCGTCATCGTGAGGCTTTGCACGAAAACGGAAAACGCCACCACGGCAAATGTGATGCCGACAATCTGCTCGCGTTGCTGCAATTCGGGCGGAAGTCCGAGAGCGAGCGCCAGGGCAACGGCTCCGCGCAGCCCGCCCCACAGCAGCACATGCTGATGTTTCATCGACACGCGGAGCGCGGAGCGCGAGAACAGCAGGCAGCACGGATAAATCGCCAGCGCGCGGCCGACGGTCACCAGCACAATCGCGAGGACCGCCGGAATCCAAATCGCGAGAAAATTCTGGTGCGCCACACGCATTCCAATCAGCAGAAAGATGAGTGAATTCGCAACAAATGCGCCGTATTCCCAGAACGCTTGCACCGCGTCGCGCCCATGATCTGAGATGGTTCCAAACGCCTCGAAATTGCCCATCACCAGCCCCGCTGTGATGGTGGCGAGGACGCCGGATAGTCCGAAATGATCGGCAAGCAGGAAAGATCCATAAGCGGCGACTGTGGTGAAAGTGATTTCCACCAGGTGATCGTCGGTTCTTCCCAGGAGCAAAAGCGCCGCAACAGCGACGGCGGCGCCGCACAAGATCCCGCCACAGATCGTGGTTAACAGCATGCTTGTGATGTGGAAGGCCGTCACCTGCTCACCGCCGGCCAGCGCGATCAGAACACCGAACGCCACGGCTGCGGTGCCGTCGTTGAAAAGACTTTCGCACTCGATCAATACCAGCAAACGTCCCTTCGCTTTAGCTTCCTTGAATGTCGCGATCACCGAAACCGGGTCCGTGGCCGCGATCAGAACGCCGAACACCAGCGCGTCGAGCCACTGCCACGACGCGAGATGGCGCATTCCGGCGGCGGTGACGCAAGCGGACAAAGCTACGCCGGCCGTTGCGAGTACCACGATCACCGGAAAATCGCGCTGCAACTGATCCCAATCGATGTAAAAGGCGGCCTCGAATAGCAATGGCGGTAGCAGCGCGGTGAAAATCAGATCCTTGGTCAGGTTGATTTTGGGCGCGAACGGCAGAACCGCCAGAACGATTCCCGCCGCAACTAAGCCGACGCTGTAGGGCAGGTGCAAGCGCCGGGTCAGCATGGCAACCACGGCCGCGATCAGCAGCAGCAACGCGCCGGTTTGGAAGTCGAGGTCCATGGGTCCTGTATATAGATTCTAAGGCTCGCCACAGACAAACTTGCGAAGGCAAAGGAAGACTATTCGCAAGACAAAGAAAGGAATCGCAACTAACCGCCAATCTCGGCTAGAATGGAACACGATGACCACCCGATGTCTGCTTCTGATTTCCGCATTCTTCAACCTTGCCGTCGCACAGCAGCCTGTCCGTGTCGAGGGCAAGAATATACGGATCGAGTTTGATCGCAAAATGCACAGCCGTGTCGTGGGGAAATTCGCCGATGGCGAACACGTGGTCGGCGATTTCGCGCCCGCGCAATCGATCCAGGTATCGGGCGCGCCCGTAACCGACTTTGCGATTCAGTCTTCAAAGACCAACGGGCAAGTCACTGAGATCATCGGCACCGCTCCGTCATTGAAGATCCATGTGTCGGTCACGACGCGCGACGATACTCCGCGCCTGGCAACATTCGCGGTGGAGTACACGAACACCGGCAAATCCGATTTACATGTCACCGGTTGGACCAATCAGAATTATGCGATCACCTCCGCAGGTTCGGCGCAGCCTGCGTTCTGGTCATATCAAAGTGGATCGTACGAGAAGCGTCCGGATTGGGTGCTTCCGCTAAAAGTGGGTTTTAAGCAGGAAAATTACATGGGCATGAACCAGCCCGATTATGGCGGCGGAACTCCGGTATCGGATGTGTGGCGGCGCGATGTGGGGATCGCGGTGGGGCATCTGGAAATGGCGCCGAAGCTGGTTTCGCTTCCCGTAGCGATGCCGGATGCCACGCATGCAACGGTCGGAGTGGAGTTCAAGCACGACTACGTCTTGAAGCCGGGCGAGTCACTCAAGACGTTTCCGACTTTTGTTGCTGTGCATCAGGGCGACTACTTCCAAGCGTTGCGCGATTACCGCACGGTGATGATCGGGCAAGGTGTCCGCTTCGACGCCGCGCCGGCCAGCGCATTCGAACCGATCTGGTGCGCCTGGGGCTACGGCCGCAAGATGACGCCGAACCAACTGTTTGGCGCGCTGCCCGTGGTGAAGAAGCTGGGCTTTGGCTGGGTCACTCTGGATGACGGCTGGCAGACGGCGCAAGGGGACTGGTTCCTGAATCCGAAAAAATACCCGAATGGCGATGCGGACATGCGCGCCTTGGTGGACAAAATCCATTCGCAGGGTTTCAAAGCGCAACTCTGGTGGGCCCCGTTGACCGCCGATCCAGGCACTGAACTAGTGAGCAAGCATCCGGAAATGTTGCTGCTCAATGCGGACGGCAGCAAGCAGAAGATTTCCTACTGGAACTCCTGGTATCTTTGCCCGGCCGATCCGGCTGTCGTCGAGTATCACAAGGCGATTGTGCGGAAGGCGATTCACGATTGGGGATTCGATGGTTTGAAGCTGGACGGCCAGCACATGAACGGCGCGCCACCCTGTTACAACCCGGCGCATAAACATGCGCGGCCGGAGGAAGCTGTGGAAGGCATGCCGAAATTCTTCCAGGCGATTTACGACACGGCGCGCGAAATCAAGCCGGAGGCTCTGGTGGAATTTTGCCCGTGCGGCACCGGATACAGCTTCTTCACGCTGCCGTTCATGAACATGACCGTCGCATCGGATCCGGAATCGGCGTGGCAGGTGCGGCTTAAGGGCAAAACACTAAAAGCTCTGCAGGGCGATGGAATGGCGTATTTCGGCGATCACGTGGATATGGTGAAGGATGACATCGCGTCCACCGTCGGCATAGGCGGCGTGCTTGGGACCAATTTTACGTGGCCGGAAGGATCGGGCGGTTCGCGCGAAGGAAGAGCGCTGACGCCGGCGCGCGAGCAGTTATTCGCCAAGTGGCTCGCCATCTACAAAGACAAGATGCTCTCGCGCGGCGAGTACGCGGGCACGCTGTACGATATCGGCTTCGACAAGCCGGAAACGCACGCGATCCGCAAGGATGGGAAGCTCTACTACGCGTTTTACGCTCCGCAGTGGAGCGGTTCAGTGACGCTACGCGGACTCGGCAACGGGAACTATCGCGTGACGGATTATGAAAACGGCAAGGATCTGGGAGTGGTTCATGGTCCAGCGGCGACTCTCGACGTGAAATTCGAGAAGCATTTGATGCTCGAAGCGAAGCCGGAGTGAAGCCCAAAAAGCAAAGCCCCCGGAGCATCCTGTTGGATGCTCGGGGGGATGAATGAGCGGGTCGAATTGGATCGTCCGGCGATTTAGAACGTGATGCGGCCGAACACCTGGACGAAGCGCGAGTTGCTGCTATAGAACTGATCGAAACGGCCGAACAGCGGGTCGTTCGGAACCAGATCGTTACGAGCCGCGGTGTAGCCGCTGACCGCCACGTCGTTGGTGATACCACCCGTAAATTGCGGATGGTTGAAGACGTTGTAGGCCTGTGCGCCGATTTCGAGCGAGTAGCGCTCAACGAAGGTGAAGCGCTTCTTCAGCGACAAGTCGATGTTGTTGATGCGATGCAGCGGGAAGGTGTTGCGTCCGCCGGTGGCCAAGGCGCCCGAGCCGGCGATGATGTACCGGGCATTCGAATTGTTCGCCACGTAAGCGACAATCGATCCGCTCCCCGCAGCCACGGCCTGCCCAGCAGCGTTGTAGCCGGTCACGCCGGTTCCAACATTGGCCGCGCCCTTAGGATTCACGATCGTGCGGTCACCGGCGCTGTCGCCGTTGAGGTTCGAATCCAGGTTGCTCTGAACCGTGGCATATTCCGGAGACTCAAACGTGTACGTTCCGGCGATATTCCAGTTTCCGACGATGTTTCTCATCATCCAGTTGCCGTCTTTGAAGGGACGGAATTCGTACACCGGTGTGAAGGTAAAGCGTTGGCGACGATCGAGGGCGGAAGTGGCCCAATCGGCCTTCAGGTTCTGGAAGTCCTGCGCGCGCCGCGGCGTCAGATAGGTAGAGAAGTTGGTCGCGGTTGCGTCGTCTTCTAGATGGCTCCAGGTATAAGCTGCGATAAAAGTCAGCCCATTTGAAAAGCGCCGGTTCAATTGCGTTGCCAATCCATGATAAGTGGAGGAGGCTTGCGGAGAATAGCCAACGATGTTCGATTCCGAGCCGGAGCTCGCCAGATCGTTGGTAGGCCGGTTCGGAGTTCCGCCAGGCACGATATAAGACTTCACATCCGCCAGGGTCTTTGTTAGACCGGCAAACACCGAAGCGTCCGGCATCGAAAAGAAGGTCGGGATGTAATTGCTCGGTGACACCCGCGAGAAGATGTTCAGGCGTGTTTGGTTCCAGAGGTGCACGCCGCGTGTTCCGACGTAGCGAGCTTCAAACGTGTAGTTGTGCTTGAACACGTGTTGTACGCCGAGAGTCCAATCCAGTCCGTAAGGACGCTTTCCGCCGTAGGTGTACGAAGCCACCGGGGCGAGAGCTGCGGCTTGGGTGTCAGGCAGCGGAACCGAGGTACCGGGCAGACCGCCGCTGGCCAGGAAGCCAGTCGGAGCGCACTTCACGCCCGGGCAATCGTTCGTCTGCTGGAAGTACGGCGGAGCAGCATTGGCCGTCAGGTTCGAGTACACCAGATCGTACGCTTGGCTGAATCCGCCGCGTATGGACCAGTTGCCTTCCTTGCCGGGCGAATAGGCGAAGCCGATTCTGGGCGCGAAATTCGTTGGATCGTACTTCGGCCGGTTGAAGCTAATAATACCGGGAACGCTGGCGACGGCGCTCGCATCCTGATAGCGCGATGCCACCGGAACCGTCACGTACTCATAACGAAGACCGAGATTGATGGTCAAATTGGGGAGCAACCGGAAATCGTCGTTGGCGTAGCCTGCCCATTGCAGGAAGCCCACCGGATAACTGGTGGCGCCGGCGCTGCGCTCGCCGAGCACGTCGGGTGCGTTGTCGAACAGGAACAGTTGGGTGGCGCCGTATTCGTAGTTTCCTGTTACGCGCTGGATGAAGTAGTTGGTGGCAATCTGATCGATGAAGCTACCACCGAACTTCAGAGTGTGACGTCCCAAAACCTTGGTCACGTTGTCGGTAACTTGGAACAAGCCTTGCGTAGAACCGGAGGGACCCACCGGACCAAAGGTTATGCTGTTCAGATCGTCGAGAGTGATCACAGGGAACGCATCCAGGCCTGGGTATTTCAAAGAAGTGCCCGGAAGGGTGTTGACATTGCGGCTGTACGACAGACGAAATTCGTTTTGCAGGGTCGGCGTGAAGTTGTGGAATTCCGACAACGTCAGCATGTAGTTGTTGTTCGGCGTGGAGGCATTGAACGCGGGAACTTCGGCCGTCGCGATGGACGAATTTTTGTTGTAGATCCAACGTCCGCGAATCTGGTCTTTCTCGCTCATGTTGTAATCGATCGAGACCAACGCGTTGTAGCTGTTGCTGTAGACAGGATTCGGGAAAGAGATGGAACCGATCGGAATGTTGACCGTCGGTGCTCCCGTCACATTGGGGTTCTGGATCGGGATTGTGCCCTGATCGTTGGCGGGGGCGGCAGGCACGTACTTTTGCAGTTGACCGAGGTTGGTAGCGCTAATTCCCGGTATACCGGCCAGCGCCGAATAGCCGGCCGCCGTGGGAGCAAAGAGCTGTTGTCCGGGCACGGCCGCCTGGCCGATTGGGTTGTACTCGAAATTTCCGAAGTAGAACAGTTTGTTCTTAATGATCGGCCCGCCGATCGTGGCGCCCAACTTATTGTTGTCATAGCGCGGCGGGGAGGAATAGCCGCCGAGCACTTGCTGCGAATTGAGCGCATTCAGGTCGCGGTTCTGCAGGTACTCATAAATCGATCCGTGGATCTGATTGGTTCCGCTCTTCACGATCGCGCTGAAGATGCCGCCCGATCCGCCACCAAACTCCGGCGCGAACTGATTCTGGAGCAGTGTGAATTCCGAGATCGCTTCGTTCGATACGTATACGAGCGGAGCCGGATCGTAGTAATTGTTGTTGCTCTGGCCGTCGAGGAAGAAGGAGTTGTTGTCGGGACGCTGGCCGGCGATTGCGGGACCAAAACCCTGACCGACACCACCCGAAGTGGTTACACCCGCGCCGAGCAGCGAGAGATTGTAAACGCCAGATCCCGCGGCAGCCTGGGGAAGTTCCAGCACCTGCGTGGTCGTGAAAGTTTGCTGCAATTGGGCCGTGGTGGTGTCGATAGACACCGCGCTCGCGCTCACTTCCACCGTGGTTCCCACCTTCCCGACATTGAGCGTCAGGTTCGCCGTGACCGTGTTATTGAGCGCTACGTCGACGTTCTTTAAAGTATCGGTGGTGAATCCGGTGGCCGACGCCGTGATCGTGTAACGACCGACCGGCAGGTTGGTGAACCGATAAACGCCGCCCGCGTTGCTTTGCGTGGTTGTTTGTACGCCGGTCTCGTCATTCGACGCGATGACGGTTGCATTCGGAATCGCCGCACCGCTCGAGTCGAGAACGCTACCGGTCAAGTCACCGCTATTCGCCTGTGCAAATGCGGAAACTGAAAAAACTGCTAAGAGCGTACAAAGAACGCTTAGCAACAGCAAAAACTTCTTCATAATGTCCCTTTCCCCACAAACAAAAATTGAGAGTTTCTAGCGGAACTCTTAAATTGTTGTTGATTGTACGCCAATCTCGCTAAGGCTGTCAATGGCCTTTCTTATCTGTTAGTTGGAAGGGGGTGTTCTACCATTTTCGGGATCGAGTGGGAACCGGAAAATGCAAAACGGAAGAACTGCTTAACGTCCTTTGTAAGAACACAAAAAGAGAAAAAAACGACTCTGTGAAGAGCGTGGGTTAATCTTGATGTTCTATGAAGAATAATATCGCCCGGAGTACGTTTTGAAAGCTTCTGTCGGGCGAGATACAGTAGTTGTCTTGCACCACACTGGTGGTTTTCAGCCGATCAGTCCCGTGATTTTGGCCCTGCAAACAAGCAGTTACGCGTTGGCCCAAAGCTTGCTTCCCTAAAAGGCTATGGTGTTACAGAAATTTACACTTCCGCTCGCTCTTCTCACTCCGCTGCTCTTGCTCACTCCCGCTTACGGGCAACACGGCGGAGGTGGGGGTCACGCCGGGGGCGGTGGCGGACATTTTAGTGGCGGCGGCGGCGGACATATTGGCGCCGGAGCCGGCGTCGGACACGTGGGCGGGGGCGGATTCCGTGGCGGCGGATTCTCCGGTGGTCGTGGATTCTACGGCGGTCGTGGTTTCTACGGCGGTCGTGGCTTCTACGGTGGCAGCCGCTTCTATTTCGGATTCGGCGGTTGGGGTTATCCGTACTATTGGGGCTACCCATATTACTGGGGCGGTTATCCGTATTATGCGTACGGCTATCCCTACTACGGCGGATACGCGTACGATTACGATCCCTACTACTACAACAGTTACAATGCGACTCCCGCTGACGGCTACTCGCAGTCCGCACCGGCACCCACGCCGGCGTATCGGCCTCGTTCGACCGCAAGCGCTCCCGCGTCAAGTTCCGGCTACTATTTAATAGCTTTCAATGACCACACCATTACCGCGGCGACCGCCTACAAAGTGGATGGCGATCAGTTCCACTGGATCACGCGCGAGGGGCAGGAGCGGCAGGCGCCTCTCTCGCAGGTCGATGTTCCGTTCAGCCAGCAAATGAATCGCGATCGTAACGTGGATTTCCCGATTCCTTGACCGTTCGTTCTGGCTTCGGCCTCATTCAACTATTCGCGATAGAGTAAGTGAAATGAGGCCGAACCGGACCCTCCTGGCAGCTTTCATTTTAAGCGCGGGCATCGCCGCGCCCGCTCCAAAATTACTTTTCGAAAAACCAACTCTGAGCGCGGATCGAATCGCGTTTGTTTATGCGGGCGATTTGTGGATCGTGGCGCGCTCCGGCGGAGAGGCGCAACGGCTCACGAGCGGCATTGGCATCGAGACGCGCCCCTATTTTTCGCCGGACGGCAAGGAGATCGCGTTCACCGGCGAGTACGACGGCAACGTGGATGTCTACACGGTTTCTGCAGCCGGCGGAGTGCCGCGGCGTCTCACCTGGCATCCGTCGCCGGATGAAACACTCGGCTGGACGCCAGACGGCATGAGCATCCTCTTCCGCTCCCCGCGCAACAGCTATTCGCGATTCACCCAGTTATTCACCGTGTCGAGATCCGGCGGATTTCCCTCCGAGTTGCCGCTGCCCATGGGCGCGGAAGGATCGTACTCGCCCGACGGGCAGTTTCTGGCATACGTGCCCTTGAACCACGCGTTTTCCATGTGGAAGCGCTATCGCGGCGGGCGTGCCTCCGCCATCTGGATCGCGAAGCTTTCCGACTCTAC
>DATGIH010000478.1:0-4737 GCA_035295865.1 Bryobacteraceae bacterium | reverse complement strand
AGCCGCAGTCGGTTGCAGCTGCGACAGAAGGGCCGCGACACCGAGGCGATGATGCCGACGCTGCCGCCGCCGTCGGTGTAGCGGAACTCCATCGCCGGCGCCCGCGGGTCGTAGTCGTCCGCCGGCACCAGCGGCGCCACCTCGCGCTCGATCCGCTCCAGGATCTCGTGCGCGAAGAAGACCTTGCCGCGCTCCCAGTGGTCGGCGCCGATCGGCATGTACTCGATGAAGCGCATTTCCAGGCCGTGCTCGCGGCCGAACCGCGCCAGCGGGACAATATCCGGTTCCACCAGATTCTTCACCGCCACTGCATTGATTTTGATCGGACCGAAACCGAGTTCGCGCGCGACCTGCAAGCCTTCCAGAACTTTGTCGAGATCGTCGCGCCGCGTAATACGCAGGAAGCGTTCGCGGTCTAAGGTATCGAGATGAACGTTGAGACGCCGCAGTCCTGCGTCGTAAAGATCCTTGGCGTGTTGGGCTAAGAGTACGCCATTCGTAGTAAGCGCAAGGTCCCGAATGCCCGGAATTCCGGAAAGCATGCGGATCAGTGTAGGAAGCCCCTTGCGCACCAGAGGCTCACCCCCGGTGACTCGTACTTTCGTAACTCCGAGCGAAACCGCTACTCGAGCGAAGCGTTCAATTTCTTCAAATCGCAGGATTTCGTCGTGGGAAACGTACTTCACGCCCTCTTCGGGCATGCAGTAAAAACAGCGGACGTTGCAGCGATCCGTGATACTGATCCGAAGATTATCGTGGATACGTCCAAAAGTGTCTGTGAGGGCCACGGTACGTGAGCAACTTGTAATCCCATTCTATCAGGCGTACACTGAGGTTACCCGCGTTCCGGAAATTTTAAAGAGGTAAGCATGTCCCGCCCGTTTTTTCTGTGTTTCGTTTTAACTTTCGCCATATTTGGATTTTCCAAAGCATCTATTCTTACTTGCAGTGAAAGCGCTGTTCCGCCCATTGTGAAGGGCGAAGGTCTCGCTGAACGAACCGGCGACATCGCGCTGAACTGCTCGGGAGGAACTGCTGGTGCCATCGTGGACGGCAATCTTTCCGTG
This sequence comes from Bryobacteraceae bacterium, assembly GCA_035295865.1. Taxonomy (GTDB): domain Bacteria; phylum Acidobacteriota; class Terriglobia; order Bryobacterales; family Bryobacteraceae; genus Palsa-89. The sequence continues at coordinate 3,670 of DATGIH010000478.1, read as the reverse complement.
TTCCTTAACGTCAACATCACCAATCGCCTGGTCGGCAATGCAGTCACGGGCGTAATTTTCACCATCGATACCGGTTCTGGGCCGCAGCCGGTCAACATCACTCCCATCCTGGGCGGCCCGAGCACGCTGATTTATAACGGTGTTCACTTCGCGCTGTCTCCCACGGGAACGGCCACCCTGCGGATCGCGAATATTCGCGCAGCCGCTGCTGAGTTGGGATTGGTGCCGAACACCGTCATCCAAGCTTTTCTCGGATTCAATTCGAATCTGGTTTCGATAACTAACAGCAATTTCACGGTCGGAACTCCGCTGCGAGGACTCTACGACGGCTTTTCAAGTTCCATCGTCTGCGCACAGCACGGATCGCCGCTCCCTGACAACACTCACAGCCTCGCCAGCTTTCTCAAGTCCGATTCCGTGTACGCGTCCACTCGCCTGACCGAAGGTTTTGCCGACGCTTTTGATCCGCGCGGCGCCTGGGAGAGCTTGAATGCGGATTCCGGTACGCGCTTTCTGGTCACGTATTCCGGATTTCCCTCCGGTGCCCGCTTATTCGTTCCGGATGTCGTTGCCGGATCGGACGCCGTAACACCGACGGGTGGCGGTGATTTTGGAGTGCCCGCTTCGGGCGGTCAGTACGCCCCCGGCGGAGCGGGTTCGCTGCTGCTGGCACGCGTGCAAGGCACGGACGCCAACGGCGCGGGCGGAGCGCCCGTCTTCACTCCGGGTGCGCCGGGCTCAGGCACAGTTTCGTTCGATTCGATGAGTGAAGTCACTCTCACGAACGGGACAGGCATTGTGGTGTACGAAGTGGTAGACGCGAATCCCACCGTGCAAGAGACCGCGCAGTTTCCGACATTCCTCGGACTGACGCCCTTCAGTGGAACCGCTGTTGTGACCAATGAAACCGTTTCGCTCGCGCCGGTTTCCACCGTGATGACGGCCACCGCGCACGATCCCATCCCGCGCTTCGAAGCGCTCACGCCGCCCAACGATTGCCAGATCGTCGGCGATTGCGGCGCTAACTATAATCCCAAGCTTTACGTGAACACCTCGCCCATCAGCGTTACGTCGGCCGCCGGTGGAAACGCGGTATCCGCATACACCCAGGTGAACAATCGCGGCGGCGGCCATCTGTTCTGGAGCGCAACCATCAGCTATACCAATGGATCGGGCTGGCTGACCTTGTATCCCGACAATGGCGTGGACAATTCCACGATCCGCATCGATGCGTCCCCGGCAAATTTGCAGCCCGGAACGTATAAGGCAGTTTTGACTATCAATGCCGACGATCCGCAGAGCAGCTCCGCGACGATCCCAATTACGTTTGTCGTGACGGCTCCCGTAACCACTCCGCCCTCGCCGAAGGTTACGGGCGTGGTAAACGGCGCGACGTTCGCTTCAGGACCAGCCGTTCCCGGATCGATCTTCACATTGATGGGCACCGCTCTTTCGGGCAAGAACGTCAGTGTTAGCTTTGACGGATTGCCGGCGAAGATCCTATTCGACAACGATACCCAGATCAACGTGCTGGTTCCTTCAGGTCTCGCCGGAAAATCCACGGCGCAATTGGTCGTGATCGTGGATGGCGCATCCAGCCTGACGCAACCCGTTTCGCTTGCCGCTTTCGGCCCCGGCATCTTCTCGAACGGAATTCTGAATCAGGATGGTCAAGTGAACGGCGCCAGCCATCCCGCGCAAGCCAACAGCATTCTGCAGATCTACGCTACCGGATTATCCGGCAGCGGTGTAATTACCGCGCGCGTGAACGGCAAGATCGTCGATCCAATCTACGGTGGCGTTGCGCCGGGGATCGCCGGAGTGCAGCAGGTGAATGTGCAACTGCCTTCCGGATTGACCGGACCAACGGCGCAGGTGGAAGTGTGCGGCGGCGTGGCGGGCATGGCGAGCCAGGCGACGTGCAGTCCGGCTGTGCAGGTCGCGATCGCGCAGTGATGCGGATGAATCGAATGTAATATTACTTCGCGTTCATAGGCGAAACCAGCGGCAAGAGCCCTCCAGTCCAACCGGATGTGGAGGGCTTTTTCATGAAGATCAAACAAGCGATGCTCGCTGGCGTGATGCTCGCATCCGCCACGCTGACTGCCTGCGCATCGCAGGCGTACGTTGGTTATTCGGTTCCGCCGCCGCCGGCGCCGATGGTGGTTGGAGCGGTCGGCTACGCGCCGGGACCGGGCTACGTTTGGGCGGATGGATACTGGGATTTGCACGGCTCGCGCTGGGTTTGGGTCCGTGGCGAATGGCGCCGGCCGCCGCATGGACACGCCGCGTGGGTGCATCCGTATTGGGAACAGCGCGGACGGGCCTGGCGCTTTCATCGCGGATACTGGCGATAATGTAGTGGATGATCGAGCAAAGTTACGACGCGGTTCTGATCCTTTCATTCGGAGGGCCCGAACAGCCGGATGATGTGATTCCGTTTCTCGAGAACGTCCTGCGCGGCCGCAATGTACCGCGCGAGCGCATGCTCGAAGTGGCGGAGCACTATTATCACTTCGGCGGCAAGAGTCCCATCAACGATCAGAACCGCGAGCTGATCGCGGGTCTTAAGGAAGAATTGGCGCGGCACGGTCCCAACTTGCCGATTTATTGGGGCAATCGTAACTGGCATCCTTTTGTCGCCGAGACGCTGCGGCAGATGCAGGCGGATGGTGTGCGGCGGGCGCTGGCCTTCGCGACTTCAGTGTTCAGCTCGTACAGCGGATGCCGCCAGTACCTGGAGGACATCGAGAAAGCGCGGGCGGAAGTGGGCGCGGGTGCGCCGGAGATCGCCAAGCTCCGGACGTTTTACAATCATCCGCTGTTCATCGAGGCTTTCTCCGATCGCGTTCGCGCGGCGCTGGAGCAATTGCCGGGCGCGCAGCTGCTTTTCACGGCGCACAGTGTTCCGCTGGCGATGTCGCAATCGAGCGAGTACGTTCAACAGCTTGAGGAATCCTGCCGGCTGGTTTCGGAAGCGGTGAGCGTTCCCAACTGGCGGCTGGTTTATCAAAGCCGCAGCGGCGCTCCCGGCCAACCGTGGCTGGAACCGGATATCGGCGACGTGTTGCGCGCAATGGAATCCGGACAGGAAGTTGTCATCGCTCCGATCGGTTTCATTTCGGATCACATGGAAGTGCTGTAAGATCTCGACACCGAAGCGCGCGAGATTTCAGAAGAGCGGAAGCTGCGGATGGTCCGCGCCGCGACCGTGGGCGTGCATCCGAAATTTCTCGCGATGATCCGCGAACTGATTTGCGAGCGGACCGGCGAATGCCAACCGCGCGCGATCGGGAAATTCGGACCGCATCACGACGATTGCCGGGCCGATTGCTGCCCCGCTCCTGCGCGCCGGCCGAGTTCGGCCACCAGCGATTCTTCGCCACGCGCCATCGCCCAGCGGTGATTGGCGCTGAAGATCGGCTTCAGCAAGAAAGATAAATAGCGCAGCAACGGCTTTTCGGCGCGGATTTTCCAATCGTAGGTGATGTTGACGAAGCGCCCATCCTGCACGAACGTCCAGACGCCTGTGCCTTCAAAATCGCCCCAGGCTTCCAGAGAAAATCCGAAGGGCCGGCGATTTTCCGTTACCCGGAAAAACCAGTGGAGTGTATAAGGGAGCCAGCCCTTGGTATGCAACTCCACCACACCATCCACTTGCCTCACAGCC
>DATGIH010000477.1:0-3406 GCA_035295865.1 Bryobacteraceae bacterium | reverse complement strand
GTGAAGTAGCGCACGCACTCGGTTGAACGCCTCAAAGTATCTCTTCCTTTAATCTTTTTGTGCGAGAGCGTATCGACAAAATGCCGGAGCTGCTCCGGCGGAGGGATCTCCCGATAACGCAGCATGAGCTACAACCCGAATTGCCGAAGATGATGATCCAGATGGCGGTATACCAATCGTCCCCACGCTTTGCCGGAAAGCTTGCCGAAGGCCGGATGCGGTTCCTTAACCGCGCCTTCGCCCGAGGCGACGAACTGTTCCAGCGTGGTACGGAAGGCGGCCAGATTTTCGCCAAAGTGCTCTTCGTGTGCGTGCACGAACTCGGGCGCGGTCGGCGCGCCTTTGGGCCACGGTAAATAGTAAATAATCAACGTCCGTACAATCGGATTACTGAACGAACTCGGTTTCCATGCGGCAGGCTTAGCGCCCATCGCGGATTTCAGCGGATCGGCCACATGCGCCAACATTTGTGCCGCGTTCATCTGACCCCAGGCGGGCAACGCTTCCGGGGTCAACTTCTCGAGGCGGGCGAGCAGCTGCCGGCGGCAATCGGCGTCCCAAATGGTGTTCATGCGAACTATTGTGCACCGGATACTCCTTGCTTGACAAAAGTACCGGAACGGTTATCCTTGGACAGGGGTTGTTTCATGCGGCATTCTTTTGTTTTTGTCTCCCTGGTAGCCAGTTTTGCCCCCCTCGCTTCGGCCCAAACCATCGTGGCGGCGCATTCCGGCGTCGTGAATTATTTTGAAGGCTCAGTGCTAATCGATGGACAGACACTCGAGCATAAATTCGGCCGGTTCGACGAGATCAAGCCCGGTTCTGAATTGCGCACCAACGACGGACGCGCGGAAATCCTGCTGACACCCGGCGTGATCCTTCGCGTGGACGAAAATTCCAGTATTCGGATGGTCTCGAACAAACTCACCGACACGCGCGTGGAGTTTTTGGCCGGCGGAGCGATTTTGGACTCCCGCAATGCCGCGCCTGGCGATCCCATCACGATCACGTACAAGAATTTCGAGATGCGATTCGCCAAATCCGGACGCTTCCGGTTCGATTCGGAGGCTGGCCAACTGCAAGTCGCGGAGGGGGAAGCCGACGTAAAACTGCGAGATAAAACTGTTGTCGCGAGAGCGGGCCAGGTAGTCGCTTTGGCATCGCCGCTCGCCGCGCGCCCCGCTCAGGATAGCTATGCCAGCGGGCTGGATCGTTGGGATCACGATCGAAGCGCGTCGATCTCGGCCGACAACCAATCCGCTGCGGATAGCGACAATTTATCGAACGCCCTCAACGATCCGAATAACGCCGCGGGAACCGGCGGAGGCGCCTACGGTTCCGGTTATTATGGCGGGCTGATTCCCGATCCGGTGGCGAGCGGCGGTTATTACGGCGGTGGGTATTACGCAAACTCCGGCCTCGCGCCGCTATGGCTTTATCCGGGCGCCGGATTCGGATTCATTCCGTTTTATGTGCGGGTTCCTTCGAATCGGTTCTTCCCCACGCATACCGGAACATCGCATTATCCCCTGAGAACTTACACGCCGCCGCGCCTTGGTACGTCAACGCCTTCGATGCGAACTACCGCTCCCCCGCGCTTGATGCCGCACCCAATCGGGCACCGGTAGTGCTACCGCATCGGCGCGTAGTATCCTAAGCGCCAGCGCGCCACTAGTCCAGTCATTCCCTCCGGCTGCGATAGCTTCACTTCCAGCTTCCGATAAGTCCCATCTTTTGCTTCATTCGAAGGTGAGTACGCCAACACATATTGATTGCGCAACTCGACCGCGATACGGGCCGCCACTTCCGGCAATTGATCCAGCCGCGAGGCGGCGAAAGCCCGGCCGCCGGTTTGCTCGGAAATATTGGAAAGCAGCCGCGGGCCCCGCTGTTCTTCCAGGCTCAAGCCCAACGGGCCAAGGGATTCGAACACGCCCATCGCATAAATTTGCACGCTGCTTTCGAGCGCCTTTTGCAATACTTCCTTGGCGCTGAACGCGCTATTGTTATCGCCGCCATCCGAGATCACCACCAGCGTTTTGCGAGGATTCACGGCCTTTTCCATCTCATGCAGCCCGGCGAACACTCCGTCAAAAAGCGCTGTCAATCCACCGGTTGGAACGCTCATCAGCTGGTTCGCCATTTTACCGGTGTCGCGCGTGAGCGGCGCGATCACCTGAGCGTGATCGTTGAACGTCACCAGAAACGCCTCATCCTGAGCGTTCATGGTTTTCAAGAATTGAACCACGGCCTGGCGGCACAGATCGATTTTGCTTCCGATGCTGGCACTGGTATCGACCACGAAGCCCACCGAAAGCGGAGCATCTTCGCCCGAGAACTGCTTGACCTTTTGCTCTACACCGTCTTCCAAAACATGGAAATTCTCACGGTCGAGGCCGAGCACGTAGCGGTGCCGCGCGTCGGTCACCGTCACGGGAACCAGAACCAGGGTGGTCTCAACGCGAAGATCGGCTCTAGGTGGATTAGGAGTTTGAGCCCGGGCAAGGATGACCAGGATCGAGGCGAACAGGAAAGCGACTTTACCGCGAGACAGCAAGCATTCCTCTGTCGATGCCGATTTTAGCACGCGCAGGCTTCGCCAGCCCTCATCAGTCGGTTAGTAAAGTGAATCGAGAGGTTCTCCGGAAGCCACCCGCCGCTGCCAATTGATTGAAATTAGGGGATCTGCCGATAGGTTGGTGGCGTGCATATTACGGAACCAGGAGAAACACAATGACAGCGAAAGCAGCTTTTGAACGGCCTTTAACGATCGGAGCGTTAACGGCAATCGCCGAGGGTGTTATGCCCGACACATCGTCCGGCACTCCCCTCGGCTTCATTTGGTCAATGCTGCAGCGGCTGTTTCGCAAAGGCTAGGCTTCAGCCTTTGCTTGCTCCTGCGGCGGCCGTTCTGGTCCGGTACACTTCCATCGGCCGCCGCCGCACCGTGACCCGGGTCTTGCCGGTCTCGCGATCTTCCAGTCCCCGCGCCAAGGCGCGTGAAATGCCGCGCTCCACGGTGGCGACAAACGCGTTCAGAACCAGCGTGTTGGTTTCAGAATGAAGATCGCGGAAGAAGCCGACATATTGCGAATTCGCTAGTGGAATCCGTAGTTCCCACAGTCTATCGACATCGTACGAACCGAAATCCTCGAAAATCTGTCCTTCCACATTCAAACGGACGCCCTGAAATTTGAATTCGCGGCTGCCGGCCAGGATCTTCGACCAACACTCCTGAATATTCGTGGCGCTTTCCAGCGATTTCCCGAAATCCATCAAACGGGTTTCCGCGTCGATGATCAGGCGGAACCTGCCACGCAGGAACATCCGGCCGGCAGTCACAAACTCGGCGTATTCCAAGTGCCCCACACCAACGCAAGCCGCGCCCAGAAATACAACGACGATC
>DATGIH010000476.1:0-35018 GCA_035295865.1 Bryobacteraceae bacterium | reverse complement strand
ACGGGATCCGTGGTCCACACCGCGCCGGATGTCCCCGTCACCACGGTCAAAAAGGGCGACGTGACTTTTACCGTCACGGCGAAAGCGGAAGTGCAGGGCGGAAAATCGGAAATGCTCGCCGCGCCGATGATGGGCGCGTCGCAACTCATCCTCACGAAACTCGCGGATTCCGGCGATCTGGTCAATGAGGGCGATGTAGTCGCGCAATTTGACACCACCGAGCAGGAGTTCAAGCTGAAGGAAGCCGAAGCGGATCTCGCGGAAGCTGAGCAGCAGGTAATCCAGGCGCAGGCCGATAGCCAGGCCAAGGATGAAGAAGCGCTGTACGAATTGACGCAGGCCAAGGCGGATCTTCGGCAAGCCGAATTAGAGGCCCGGCGCAATCCGCTGCTCGCAGCCATCACCGCGCGCCAAAATACGCTCGCCGTCGAAGCGGCGCGCGATAAGCTGCGCCAGCTGGAACACGACACTCCCAATCGCCGCGCCAACGCCACGGCCGGAATCGCCATCCAGGAGGCCGCGCGCAACAAAGCCAAGGTGCAGGCGGAAACCGCGCAGCACAACATCGACTCGATGACGCTGAAAGCGCACCGCAAGGGTTACGTCAATGTCCAGACGAACATGGGGTCCGGGTTTTTCATGGGCGGAATGACGCTTCCGGTGTTGCAAGTGGGAGACACGGTCCGCGCAGGCATGCCCGTTGCTCAAATTTTAGATTTGTCGGATTGGGAAGCGAATGCGAGAATTGGGGAACTCGATCGTGGGCATTTGGCCGTCGGGCAAAAAGCCGACATCGAAGTGATCGCGGTTCCAGACAAGCAATATCACGGCCGGATCAAAGATATCGGGGGCACCGCGGGACCGCCCTGGAATCGCCGCTTCGAGTGCAAAATCTCGCTCGACAATCCGTCGCCCGAACTGCGTCCCGGCATGACGGCCAGGATCGTTCTCACCACCGATACCTTGCACGACGTCATCTGGGTTCCGGCGCAAGCGGTTTTTGAAAGCGATGGCCGCGCGTTCGTCTACACGCAATCCGGCGGCGGATTTGTTCCGGCGGATATCAAAGTAGTTCGACGAAGCGAGAGCCAGGTTGTGCTGACCGGCCTCAAGCCGGGCGCCGTGGTTGCGCTCGCGAGTCCGGATCAACAGAAAAAAGACAGCGGCGCGGGCGGCGCATTGCAGGCCATTCCGAAATGATCGCGACTCCGGCGCCACCGCAAGCCGACAGTCAAGCCCATCGCACCGGCTTCCGCATCCTGCGTTATTTCGCCGATCTGGCGCTCGCCGCCGACAATCTGCGCGCGCAAAAAACCAGAACTTTTCTTACCGCTCTCGGCATTGTCTTCGGCGTCGGGTCGGTGATCGGAATGCTTGCAATTGGCGCTGGCGCACGGGAAGAATCGCTCAAATTCATCGAACAGTTGGGCGTGCGCAATGTTCTGATCGATTCGCGCGCGGCGTCCAGCGAAGAGGAGCTCCAGCAGCGCCGCAAGGCCTCCCCCGGATTGACCGAACGCGACGTCCGCATTCTGCAAGCCAATATCGAAGGCCTGGAGATGTATTCGACGCGCAAAGTCCTGATGCCGGCCAAGGTTCTGCCCAAACCATCCGGCGATCTGCCGCAACTTTACGGCGTCCGGCCGTCGTACTTGTCGATTCACAATCTGCGCGTCGCCGAAGGGCGGTTTTTTACGGCGTCGGAAGACACGTCGAGCGCGGCCGTTTGCGTTTTGGGCGAATCCGCCAAAATTAGCATCCTCGGATATGTTTCGGCCGTCGGCAAATACGTGAAGGTCAACGATACGTGGCTCAAAGTGGTGGGCGTTTTGCGCGAGCAACTCACCAGCGGCAGCCAAAACATCGGCGCGCACATGCAGGATCTGAACAATATCGTCTTCATCCCGCTCAATACGTTCCAATATCGTTTCTGGGATGTCAGCAGCTACATCAAAGACGATCTGGATGGCGTTGACCTGCGGCTCAAGGATGGCGTAGACAGCGTCCAAGTGGCCAAAGTCGCGGCTGCGATTCTCAACTCCACCCACCACAACATCCAGGATTTCACCGTCACCATTCCAGCGGCTCTCTTGGCGCAGCAGAAACGCACGCAGACCATCTTCACCTATGTCATGGTGGCGATCGCGGCGATTTCGCTACTCGTGGGCGGCATAGGAATCATGAACATTGTGCTTTCGACGGTGCTGGAACGCACGCGCGAAATCGGCATCCGCAGAGCCATCGGTGCGCGGCGCGCCGATATCGTCCGTCAATTTCTGATTGAGGCCGTGCTGATCTCGGGCGGCGGCGGATTGCTCGGCGTCGCGTTCGGCGGATTCTTGTCTTGGCTCATCGCGCGACTGGCCGAATGGAAAACCATCATCACCATGCCCTCGGTGCTCATCGCATTCGGCGTCTCGGTGGTGGTCGGCGTCGTCTTCGGCATCTACCCGGCCATGAAAGCCTCGCGCATCGATCCCATCGAAGCACTGCGATACGAATAAATATGCGATTTTACGGAGTTCTCGCCCTCTTCACCGTAGTAACCGCTGCTGTAGCGCAAGACGTACAGCCGTTGCTGACCGATCCGTTTTTTCCGAAGCCGTCTTACTTTCGGAAACACTTCCTGAGCGTCCCGACGCATGTGGAGCTGGAGCCGCCGGTGCGCCTCAACGATTTCGTGGTCGGCGGAACTCTGCAGTTGTCGCTGCGCAATTATCTGGAGCTGGTGGTCGCGAACAATCCGGATATCGCGGTGCAGAAACTTGCCGTCCAGTTCAATCGCGACGCCATCACGCGCGCTTTCAGCCCCTTCGATCCCTTTGCCACGGCCAGTTTCAGCGCCACGCGCACCATTACGCCGTCGGGCAGCCTGCTGCAAGGCGCGACCACGTTAAACACACTCACACAGCCGTTCGCGTTGGGTTACGCACAAACGTTTGAGACCGGAACTCAGCTTGCCATCAACTTCAACGAATCCAAATTCTCCACCAACAGTTCCTTTTCCACCTTCAATCCCGAACTGAACTCGAGCATCAATTTCGGATTGACGCAGCCGCTGTTGCGGGGACGCGGCGTCTACATCAATATGCTGCCGGTTACCATCGCCCGCAGCCGTCTGCGCGCCGCCGATTACGCCTTCAAAGATCAACTCATCCAGCTGCTGGCCGCCGCGGAAAGCGCTTACTGGGATGTGGTGGGAGCGCGCGAAAATCTGCGCGTTCAGGAAGAATCCTTCAAGCTGGCCGCAGCCGCGCTCACTCGCGCGGAGAAAGAGCTGGAACTTGGCGCCACTTCTCCACTCGAGATTTACCAGCCGCAAGCCAACAAGGCCAATGCAGAGCTGCAAGTCTCGCAAGCGCGCTATCAGTTAGCGCAAGTTGAAGATGCTCTGCGACGCCAGATCGGAGCCGACCTCGATCCCAGAGCGCGAGAGCTTCCCATTGAGCTCACAGCCACACTGGAGCCGCCCGCCGATGTGGCCAAAATCGATCCGCAGCAAGCCTTGGCTAGCGCTATGCGCATGCGCCCCGATTTGAAAAACGTAGTACAGAATATCGACACCGACGAGCTGAGCATCAAGCAAACCTCCAATAACCTGCTGCCTTCTCTCAATCTCACCGCGCAGTACGGCTCTTCGGGACTCGGCGGCATCTATTACCCGGGAACAAACATTCTCAACCCGACAGCGCCCGTGGTCCCAATCCCCGGCGGCCTCGGTGATGCCCTTGCCGGCACCTTCGGATTCAGCAATCCAACTTATGGCTTTGGCTTGACGCTGCAACTGCCCATCAAAGACCATCAGACCTCGGCGAATCTGGCGGACGCACTGGTGCAGAAGAAAATGGACGCCTACCGCCAGCGCTCGACGGAAGAGAACATCCGCCTGCAAGTCTTGACCGCGATCAATCTGCTGAACAGCAGCAAGGAAGGCATCCGGATCGCGACGATTGCGCGCGACCTGGCGCAAAAGCGCGTGGATGCGGACCAAAAACGCTACGAACTCGGCACCATCACCCTCTTCTTCGTATTACAATCCCAAAACGATTTCATCACCACCGAATCGAACCTGGTGAGCCAAATCATCAACTACCGCCGCAGCGAACTCAATCTGCTCCAACGCACAGGCCAATTGCTGGAAGAACGCGGCATAGTCGCGGAGCCCTAATCCCGAGTCCCAATCCCTAATCCCTAATCCCCAACCCCCCAGCTGTGGTAGCCTTGTTGAGCTAGCAAAAAACCGAGGTTACTCCGTGAAGCTAAATCTCCTGCTATTCAGTTTCATTGGCGCGGGCGCGGTGTTCGCCCAAGCCCCAGCCGCCGCTCCGCCGCCCAACATTCGCCACGTCATTGGACTCGAAACCATCAAGCGGAACGAAAGCGGCCATTTGACCATCCAGAACGGCTCCATGCAGTTTTCCGCGAAAAAGGCCGCGGCCACCGTGCCCACCGCTTCGATCGAAGATATTTTCGTCGGGACCGAAACCACGCAAGCCGGCGGCAAAGCTGGCCGAGCGGTAAAAACCGCCGCCATAGCCGCGCCATTTGGCAGCGGTAAAGTGCTGACGCTGATGTTGCGGACCAAGGTCGACATCCTCACGGTGGTGTATCGCGGAGCAGACGGCGGAGTTCATGGCGTGATTCTTGCGCTTCCCAAAGGTCTCGCCGAAACCACGCGCACGCAGCTGGTGGCTGCCGGGGCGCACACCAGCGCGCCCCAAGCTGAATTGAAGGAACGGACACAACAATGAAGGCTTCACTCGGAATTTTTCTCCTGCTTGCATCGACTGCGGCTTTCGCCGATCAAAAGGGCGCTCCAGCTGCGAGGCTGCACGCCTCGGCCATTCAGATCGATGTGGTCAAGGTCGGCGATGTTTCGATTCCTGCCGAATTTCAATACGCCATCTACGAAAGGCTCATCGAGCAAGTGCGCGCCGCCGGAATCTTCAAAACCGTCTATCGCAGCGGCGATAAAGCGGCTGCGAACGTACCTGACCTGGTCACTTTGAAAACCGCCGTGGATGCATTCCAGGAAGGCAGCCAGACCAAGCGCGAGCTGGCGCCCGTTGTGGTGGGGAACACGCGCGTGGATGTGACAGCGCAAGTCGTCGACAAGGATGGAAAGACTGTTTTCGATCAGAAAGTCGCGGGCAAAGTCCGGATCTTCGGCGAAAACCTGGGCGCCACCAACGATCTGGCCAAGCGCATCACGAAGCTGCTGGTCGCGAACTTCTATTAACAACAAAGACAATCACGCCGGCCGCAAGCGTAGCGGCGCTGATCAGGATCTGGGCTTGGGTGCTGCCCATGAGCAGCCACGCCGAAATCGCAATTGATGCAATCGGAATCGCCCATTTTCCAGGCACTCGAAACAGTCTCTCAGCGTCCGGCATGGTGCGGCGTAAAACCGGCAGCGCAGCGCTGGTGGACATATAAGTCAAAAGTCGCGCGATGGCGCTGATGGCGGCCAGCGATGCGAATCCGCTGTACATCGCGCACAGGCATCCCACAATGGCCGTAGCGATCACCGCGACGTAAGGCGTCCGAAAGCGCGGATGCACGCGGGCGAAAATCTTGGGCAGGTGGCCGCCTTCGGACATGGCGAAAAGGATGCGCGGCGTCACCAGCATCAGCGCACTGTTGGTTCCGGTGGTTGAAAAGACCGCGCCGGCTGTAAGCAGCGCGCCGCCCAGCGGTCCGAGAAAATTGCGGCTGGCAGAAGCCAGCGGTGTTGGGGACGATCCGAGCTCGGGCAGCGTTCCTTGCGCTACGTATTGAATCATCACGTACAGCGCTGCCACAAATCCAATGCCGGTGAGCAGCGCGATTGGAATGTTGCGTCTCGGTCGCTGCACTTCTTCGCCTGGCACTACCGCGAATTCGAATCCGCCGAACGCGAAAATCAGCAGCAGGCTGGCTTGCCGCAGCGCCGATGGCTGCGGGACGGTCCACGCCGGCGGCCGGTGCGGATCGAGAAAGAACAGGCCCACGAATACGAAGATCAGCAGCGGGGCCAGCTTCGAGACGGTGAGCAGATTGACTGTCCACGTGCCATATTGCACGCCGCGGTAATTGATCACGGTGAGAAACGCGATGGATCCAACGATCACCACCACGCGACCGGCGCCCGCTCCGGCCCACGGCCAGAAATATCCCAGGTAGCTTGCAAATGCGTTACAGATCGCGGCCATCGCGGTGAGCCGTGCAAGTAACATCATCCACCCGATTTCGAATCCCACAAACTCGCCAAACGCTGCGCGCGCGTAAAGGTACGGTCCGCCGGATCGGTCGAACAGCGCGCCCACTTCCGCGAAGCACAGCACGATCAAACCTGCAGCAACTCCCGCAACGAAGTACGCGGAGATACCGGCCGGTCCGAGAAGCTTCGCCACTTGCGCCGGCAGCACGAAGATCCCCGACCCAACCATTCCATTTACCGCGATCGCCGTCAAGCTGAATAACCCGACGGCGCGAAGCAACTGCGGGCGCTCGGATTGACTCACCGCGTGGACCGTTGACGAGCCAGGAATCCGTTCGCGATCGCGAACTGTCCGGCATAGTAGGTCGACCAAACCAGGACGTCGCGCAACGGAACCGGCGTCTTGAATTTGTTGATGGCTAGCAGCGAGTCCGAGATCAGGAAGAGAATCGCACCCACCGCGACCCACGGATTCGAGAAGCGCGCCAGAATTGCCGAGAGCACCATCGCGGTGATGGCGCACATGTAGATCGCGACCGGGACAATCAACCCGCCTAGACTCGGCAGCAGCCACGCCGAAACGGACACGCTATAAACCAACACCAACGCGGTAGGCACTATTTGAGCCACGCCAAGCGCGAGCGGACGCGTGCGGTTCCGGATGAATGTCCAAAGATAGATCAGGTGCGCGAGAAGAAACGATCCCAGGCCAAAGACGAACAGCTTCTCAGGATCGAGATCGAGCAGCACATCGCCGAGCGTCGAAACCGCTAGCGCCGCTCCGAGCATCGGGCTGGCGGACACAAACGCCAGCACCGCGAGTGGCCCAACCGCCAAGCCTTTCAACACGACACCGCCGGTGAACAAGTAAAGTACGCCGCTCAGTATCGAGATGGCCCGCAGGATTTTAGCGGGCATGCAATACTCCACCCAGAAGTTCGACAATCCGGCGGCAATCCCGCTCGATGGCAGCCTTCCGTTCTTCGAGCACGATTGGCGTATGCCGCCGGCCGTTTTCCGCCTGGCGCCCTGCGATTTCGAGCGGCGTGAATCCCTGACGCGATCGATGTTGCAGATCCGCGCCTTCGAGCATCAACCACTCCAGGATCGCGACCCTTCCCCAGATGCACGCCGCGTGAGCCACGGTTCCCCATTCCTGCTCGCGCGTCAGCACGGATCGATCGGCGGCGGCGAACGCCTGCAGCCGAAGCAGCTTTCCGAACGCGGCCGCCTCAAAAGGCGTAATGACGGCGCCCTGGGCGAGCAGAAAATCCACCATCGCTTCGCGGCCTTTCTCGTTGGCCCAAGCGGCCGGAGTCATGCCGAACTCATCGTCGGGCGCATCGAGCGCGGCACCGTGTTCCAGCAACCATCGCGCCGCTTCCAACCGGCCTTCGATCGCGGCCACGTGCAGTGCGCTCGCGCCCTCGTGCCGGATGTTGACCATTTCCGGATGGAGTTCCAGCTTCGCGAGATCGCCGCGTCCCGCAGCACGCATGAATTCCTGGATCACTCCAGCTTGTATAACACAGCGATCCGGCGCCGTTGTCACCGCCTGTCACGAAGTTGATATCCTTTGGGCAACAAAGATGGGACCGATACCGAGCGGCAGCGCGGAACGGACCGCCCCCAGCTCGCGGGAAGAGATCCTCGAAAAGCTGCGTGAAAGAATTGTGGCCTTCGCGGCATCCAGAATGCAGAGAGACGCTGCCGAGGATCTTACCCAGGAAGTCCTGATCTTGCTGCATCAGAAATACGGGCACCTCGAACGGCTGGAGGATCTCCTGCCGCTTTCGCTACAAATCGTGCGATTCAAGATGATGGCATTCCGGCGAAAGGCGCAGCGGCGCGGAGAGTACACGCAGGTCCAGGTGGATGGAATCCAGGTGCCGGACGGCTCGGCGGATCCGCTGGCGGCCGCTGAACAGCGCGAGATGCGGGAAAGACTGATTGCGGCGGTCGCGAAGATGGGCGAGCGCTGCCGCAAGATGTTCGCGCTGAAGTTGGAAGGCAAAAGTTACGCGGAGATCCGGATCGCGCTGGGAGTGGGTTCTATCAACACCGTTTATACCTGGGATTTTCGTTGCCGCAAGCATCTGATGGAGCTGATGGGCGGAAGTTGGGAGGCCGGCGAATGACGGACGAAATCCGCAAACTGCTGGGCGGCTACGCCACCAACACGCTCACTGAAAGAGAACGGCAAGTTTTGTTTGAAGCTGCTCTCGACGATCAGGAACTTTTCGACGCGTTGCAGCAGGAGCAAGCGCTGCGGGATTTGTTGGACGATCCGGTGTCGCGCGTGCAAATTCGACAGGCATTGGATCAGCCGAAATCGGCGCCGTGGTGGTTGCGCTGGTGGACGTGGACGGCCGCAGGGAGCGCTGTCGCTGCATCGGTGCTGACGATGGCGATTATCCGCACGCAATTGGCGCCACCCCAGCAGCGTGCGGCCGCGGTTGCATCATCGCAGCCCGCTACTGCCGCGCCTCTACAAAAACAGGAGAGTGATGCGGACACTCGCCCTTCCGAGCCCGCGCCAATCGCATCTCGGCCGGCGCATTCGGCCGCCAGGCAAGTGATCCGAGCCAGCCCGGCTCTGGCGGATAATGAGCGCAAGGATTTCAACGCTCCGACCGCGGCCCCCGCTGCGCCGCCACCGCCCGCAGAGGTCGCCGCGCCCTCGCAACAACAGATACAGCTCGATGCATCCGGCAGAAACACCGAGACCCAGGCGCAAAACCAAGGCGTGGTTGGCGGCGCGATCAGTGGTGCTCGGCAGCAGCAAGACCTACAAGCCAATGCGTCGCAACTGCGCTCGTTTTCGAGCAAGGCGCTAAGTGTCGCCGTTACGCCAGTCCCGTACACGCTGCTCAAGCGCGATGCGGCCGGTGCGGACCAGACGCTCGCCGCCGGCGCCGGGTTGAATCCAGGGGATGCAGTGCGAATTCGCGTGTCGCCAACGAGGTCCGGCTATCTTTTCCTCTCAAGAGAAGATGCTCCGGGACAATTTACGCGCGTGTACCCGGAAACAGGAGCGGGTCTGCCGGTGGCCGCGAATGGGACTTACGTGATACCGGCTTCCGCTATCGATGTCACGGCGAGCCCGCAGAGATTTCGAGTCACGGTAATTCCCGCGTCGGCGATGGAAGTGGGCGCCGCGGGGAACCTCAAGGCGAAGTCCGGATTGGTGAAGAAAGAAGCGAATCCTAACCCGCCCCTCTTCGTTGACGTGGTGATCGGCCCGGCCGTTCGCTAAACTGGGCTTACCCCTGGATCATTTTGCCGAGTACGAAGTTTGTGTTTTGGAATATCAACGGAAAGCCGTTGGCTGATTTGATTGCTGAGTTGGCCCATGTTCATGGCATTCAGGTAATCATTCTAGCTGAATGCACAATCACTGTGCCAGATTTGCTGCTCGCGCTTAATCGCCGGAAGGCTACGCGTTTTCATTATTGTGCCGGACGACAGCCATGCGCAATAACGATCTACTCGAGGTTCTCTTCGTCTTTTCTCACTCCCGTCTTTGAAAGCAAGCGCGTTTCCATTCGCCGGCTATCTCTTCCAGCACAATCCGAGATTCTATTGGCGGGTGTTCACCTTCCCAGCAAGCGATATATGAATCCAGACAGTCAAGCCGGCGAATGCGCAGCACTCGCAAGACAAATTGCGCATGAAGAAGATAGGGTTGGGCACCGTCGAACGGTTTTGGTAGGCGACTTCAACGTAGATCCATTCGAGAACGGCATGGTCTCCGCCGAAGGGTTGCATTCCGTAATGACACGACAAATCGCCAAACGAGGTGTCCGTAGAGTTCAAGGCCGCGACTACAGGCTGTTCTACAATCCAATGTGGAACCATTTTGGCGACGCAAGAGGCTTAACTGCCGGCTCGTATTTCTACGACAGTGCCGAGCACGTTAATTACTTTTGGCATTTGTTCGACCAGGTTTTGATCCGGCCCGAGTTGGCCGAGCGTTTTGATCCCAGCCACCTCAAGATCGTCACGTCCTTCGCGGGTCGCGCCTTGGCGCGAACAGATGGCCGGCCTGATGCCGCAGTAGGTTCAGATCATCTGCCAGTCGTCTTCGAGCTAAACTTTTAGGAGGAGTTCCAATGCAAGCAACAGACTTCTGGGGCGAAATCGGGTCAACGGAGGTCAGAACGCCTCTCTCGATACTGCGAGAGCAAGCCGCCGCTCTCGGACCAAAAACATTGAACCTTGTTGAAGCCAAGGTGGAAACTCGAAGAAGCTACGGACAGTCTATTGTGCACTCCTTCCAGTTGGTCGTTCCCGCGCTTGATGATTACACATATCAGTTGTTTGAAATTGAGCACGGTGCCGATTTGTATCCGCTGACCGTGAAAGACGAGGAGAGGACCTTCGGAAATGAGAAGCAATTCACAGATTGGCTACAGAAGGAACTCTCGTCGGAGAAAACGAAGAAACTCGTGAGCAATTTATTAGCTCAGGTTCGGAGTTGACGTTATCGTCACGGTACGGCTTCCAGCTTCTCCAAAAGCGTGACAATGCGCACCGCCGCTTCTGCTTTGCCCCCGAATCGGAGCTCGTTGTACGCAGCGGTGAATTCCACCACCAAGTTTGAAATGGTCGGTTCCTGCAAAACGCGTGCGAATTCGAATGGAGTCACCCACGCCGGTTTTTCGATGCCGCGCTTGCCCAGCGTTTTCAGCATTCGTTGATAGAGCAGCGTGGCGTCGCTCGCTTCGGCCTCGCCGCGCTGTACCTTCAGCACCTGCTGCCTGGATTTCCACCAGCGCCACCAGTCGCGTCCGAATAGTTGCAGCAAGATCGCCGCCACCACGATGCCAAATAGAACGGCGCCGTAGCGCACCACCCAGCGCGCCGACGCCTGGTAACCGCGAGCCAGCGCCGGGCCTGCGCCGTCGAACCAGTTCAGTCCCACATGCCGGCTCGACTCGCCCACGCGCGAGGCGAGTTGCAACTGGCGATCCAGGTTGTAGTTGAGTACCCAATCCTGCCAGAAAACATCGGCGGCGTCGGCATAAAAACCGAGGCGTGTCCAGACGGACAGACGCATTCCATTGGGATCGGCCGGCGTGGGATCGAATGTGGTCCAGCCGCGATGTGGCAGCCACGCTTCCACCCAGCTATGCGCATCCGAGCTGCGGATCAATTGGGTCCCGCTGATCGGGTTGTAAATTCCACTTTGAAAACCGGTGACTACGCGTGAGGGAATGCCAAGCTCGCGCAGCATCACCGCCATGGAGGACGCGAAAAACTCGCAATGCCCCTTCCTGCGCTGAAACAGAAAATACGCCAGCGGATCGGCCGGTTCAAATTGCGGAAGCTCCAAAGTGTAGCCGAAGCGCGTCCTGAGATACCGCTCGATCGCCCGCGCTTGGCTGATCTGCGAGTTCTGGCCTCGAGCAATCTCACGCGCGAGTTCGCCCACCCGCGGATCGAGGTGCGGGAGCTGCAGGTAAACCAGGCGCCATTGCTGGGTCAACGGGTCCACGAATTCGGTAACACCGTCGGCATCCGACGACGGCAGTTCCAGGCGGCTATAGACCTGATACCAAATGTTGTGCGCATCGCTCAGCCGCACGCGGAAGTTGTCCAGCGAATTGCGGAACACCAGCGAATCGATGCGCAAATATTGAGGAGTGCCGGCGAAGAACAGCGAATCGCCGCTCAGATCTCCCAAATGAACCGCATAAGAAATGTGGCGAATTCCAGGAAGGCGGGGGGGTTCGGGCTCGAGAACCAGCAACCCGGCTTGATCCGGGCGCATCATCTGCGGCGAAGACGGAGGATTGAACCAGGTGCGTCCGTCGAATTCCGAAAGGGCGGCCCCGCGCCACTTCAACGGCAGAAAGCGGTCTTCCGGATGATCCATCTTGATGTGCATCACCGGCGAGTTGTCGCGTTTGATTTCGCCAATTTCGCCCAATGTCACACGGGTTGAAAATCCAGTCAGCCGGTCGCGATGGGAAACGAGATGTTGGAACGCCGCGCGCGCGGTTCGTGGCAGGAAGAAAAACAATCCGGAAGTGATGGCGAGAATCGCGAGCGAAACCGACAAAGAGACGGCGGTGAGACGCAAGGACAGTCCGCGGGCGGAGAATCGCGCAACGGTGGCTCGTTTTCGCGCGGATTGGCAGATTTCGCCGCTCGCGAATGTAGCCACGCCGAGAATCAAGAACAGCAGTAGGAATCCAAAGAAATTGACGCGCGCCGACAAAATGCAAGCCGCCAGCAGCTCCAGGAAAGCGATGACCTTTAGAAAAAGATAGTCGCGGTTGGTCTTCGCGGTCAGAATCTTTACCACCGCGACGAAAAACACCAAATGGACGACAGACGGCAGAAAGGCGCCGGAGATGTAGAAGTAATCCAGCGGGTAAAAACCGACATAGGCAAGCGTAACCGCAGTGACCAATCCGGAAGGGAGCTCAAGCCGAATGAGACCAGCGGCGATCAGCGCGCGCGTAATGAGCGCCGCGGCTGCGATGATCGTCGTGGGTGTGTCGAGATAGCCCGACCCCACCACTGCGAGGAATCCGCTGGCGAGCAAGCCCAATAATGCAAATTCGAAGAATCGGTCCGCTGGAGACACGGGTGCGGCGGATTCCGGCTGCATAATCTTATTCTAATCCCCGGCCGATTGCTATCATTGGAAGTTGCTGGAGGGGTTTTGAGTTCGGTTACGGCTTTGCCCGAAGTGCGGATTGTAGATGCGGATAAGCGCCGGCGGGCGGTGCTGATTGTAATTTTCTGCACGCTGATCGTGGGCGTGGCGCAGTATCTCATTAAGCTGGGCGCCAATCAACTCGCCGCACATCATTCCAACCATGGTGGTTCGGTGAGCCTGACTACGGCAGTCATGGGCATTTTCACCAATCCGTCGATTTTTAGCGGCTATTGTCTCTATGCGGTCTTTACCGTGCTTTTTGTGATCGCGCTGCGGGATGGGGAATTATCTATTCTGTACCCGCTGATCTCGCTCGGATATGTTTGGGTGGCGATCATAGGCGTGCTGGCGTTTCATGAAAGCATGAATCCGCTGAAGCTCACCGGAATCGCGATTATCATGGCCGGCGTGGCTGTGCTTGGGCGCGGAGGCAGCGGCAAATGACCACGCCTGTTTCTTCCATCGTGCTCGTTTTGGTGGGCTCAGTGATTGGATCGTTTGGCGCAATTTTCCTCAAATCCGGGGCGAATGCTTTGAGCAAACACTGGACCAGCATCGCTTATAACTGGCGACTCGCGGTCGGGATTTTGACATACTTGTTGTCTTCGGTGCTGTTCGTGAAAGGCATGTCCAAGGGCGAGCTGTCGCTGCTCTTCCCGATGGTTTCGCTCGGATACATTTGTACGCTGGTGTGGTCCCGCCTCTTTTTCCATGAACCCGTTACCAAAGTGAAACTGGCCGGCGTCGGGTTGATCCTGATCGGCATTGTGTTTCTCGGCTTCGGCAACGCGATGCACTAGACGGGCAAGCCGGAGGCTTGCCACACTTTTTCCGCAAGCTGCGCTGATTCATTATCCGTACTTTATGGCCATGGGATAATGAAGGCGAATGTCCAGAGCACGAGAGTTGGAACAGCGTCTCGATCGCACCGACCAACAACTGCGGTTGTTGCAGAAAATCAGCCGCTGCATGGTGCGCGACATGAAGCTGCAGGATGCGCTGGATATGGTGGTGAGCCTGGTAGTGGAGTTCATGGAATGCGATTCCTGCCTACTCTATCTGCTCGACGACCGTGAATTGGTGTTGCGTGCATCCAATCGTCCGCATTCGCAGACGGTAGGGCGCGTAAAGCTTGCGCTTTCGGAAGGATTGACCGGATGGGTGGCGCGCGAAAAACGGTTGCTGGCTATTTCGCGCGAGGCGTATCATGATCCGCGCTTCAAATTCTTCAGCGATCTTCCCGAAGATACCTACGAAGCTTTTTTATCCGGCCCCATCATTTCGCGGCGCGGAATCGAGGGCGTGATCAACGTGCAGCATCGCGATCCGCATCCGCATTCGGGGATGGAAATGGAACTTCTTACCACCGTGGGCGAGCAGATTGGGTGCCTGCTGATTTTGTCGAGAACGGAGCAGAGGCCGGGCGATCGGGATTTAGTTCTGTCGTCCAGTCCGGATCGTGGTAAAGGCATTTAGCAACTTGACAAGGCTGGGCCTTGTCCTACTTCTTCCCCTTTCACTCACGGCCGCGGACCGGTGGAAGATTCAGTTCTTTTACGACAAGTCCGGTTCCACACTGAGCATCCAGGACCTCGCGTGTCCTTCCATCACACGATGCGTGGCCGTGGGCGTCATCGAGGATCGAAAAGGCCATTCCAAAGGAACTGTGGTTAAATCCGACGACGGCGGCAAGAACTGGAACCTATCGGATTTTGACGAACAGCCGATATCGCTCTTTTTTCTTAATGACGCGCTTGGCTGGATGGCCACCGAGCGCGGTGTTTGGTCGACCGTGGATGGAGCCAGAACATGGAAAAAAGTGGACGGTCTCAAGAAAGGGATTCTGGAAGTCTATTTTTTGAATCCGCAGCACGGCTACGCGATCGGCTTTCCGAAAGCCGTCTACGAAACCGGCGATGGCGGCAAGCACTGGTCGAAGTTGGATGCAGCGGCGCGCCCGCCGACAAATCCTCCGGACACCGTCTACGAGTGCATTGCCTTTCAAGGAGAGCACGGAATTATCGCTGGCAGTGCGAAGCCAGCGGGTACGGACGAAACTCCAGCATGGCTCGATCCGTCGGAAGCGCGCCTGCATCGCGAGCGGCAATCCACTTTGGTGGTCCTTGAAACCAAGGACGGCGGTGCAACCTGGGAATCCTCCGCGTCTTCGTTTTACGGGCGAATGAGCCAGGTGGTCATGTCGAAGGACGGAACCGCACTGGCGCTCTTTGAATATCACAACTATTATTCGGTGCCATCGCGCTTGTACAAAGTGAAATTCCAGACCAGCATGGATGCCGTGTTCGCCGAGCGCGACCGCGCGGTGACGGATGTCGTTCAACTTCCCGATGGATCAACGGTGTTGGCTGCGGTGCAACCTCCTGGCGCTACGAATCAAGTGCCGATCCCAGGAAAACTGCGAATGTTGCGCAGCAACGACTTGACGACATGGAATGAGGTTCCCGCGGATTACAAGGCCGTGGCGCAGCGCGCGATGCTCGCGGCGGCCGATAGCGAGCATGTTTGGGTGGCCACCGATACCGGGATGATCCTGGCGCTGCAAAAATAAGCCGATTTTCAGTTCCGATGGCTCCTTCTGAAACAGTCTTCGCGACTGCTGTTTTATCCACATGTTGTTCACAGTCGCGCTCCTGTAACTTACTCAATCCAGGAAAAATAAAAGCTTTGGAAAACGGATTGTAACCGCGATTTCATCGTTGACTAAAAACGCGTTTCAGCGCAACATGGACATGGTTCCAAGAGGTTCAGAGAGCAGTAAGCCTGGTAGACGGTAGCGAACCTGGAACGATGATCCGTAAGCGGGTAGTTAATAACACTAATTAACGCTTGCGGGGAGCGAAGGGAAAACGGGCCGGAGACAAAGGTAAGTTTCTCAGACCTAGCCACCGACAGAGCGCTACGATCCGGAAGGATGAAAGTCCTGAAGGGGAGCGGAAGTTGGACGGAAGTTTGAGAGCTGTGGGCTTGGATAACGGCAACGGGTTTTGGACGCAGAACATACCCCGAGGGCGTGAGAGCGCAATCGAGGATGGGAGTTCAAGACCGAACGGGCTGGAAGAAGAGTCCAGAGTTGCGTTGAAGAGATAGGGCAGGAGCGTTGACCTCGCTGCGGTGGTTCTCGAAAGAGAACAGTCGATGCGGGCGAGCGAAAGTCTGTTTCGAGACGCGGGCTTCTAGCGGGTAGAAATGCAGATAGGTTCTGGAGCATCGATCCGAGACCGTGCAAAAGCGGTAGCGGGGAGCAAAGGGACAACGTCTCAACTACGCCGCATGCTAAGTTCTGACTGTTGCATGCCAGTCGGAGAACGGGCTGTTCGCTGGGTCACTTGGAACCATTTTTTTGTGCCGATCGCGGGGGGCAGTTACTGGGCCCTGGCCAACGCTCCCGTCCGGGCAGCGAAGGAACCGGTTTCTGTCCCGTCCAAATCCCTAGACCGTAATCTTTTCCCGATTCTTGGGCGAGTTGCGTTTCACATACTCGTTTCGATACGCGGCAAAGGCTTGCGCGAGTTGCTCCACCAGATCTAATCCTTCACTTTTCACTTTCAAGCCTTCGATATGCGTGACCGGCATGAGATCGCGCGTCGTTGAAGTGATGAACACTTGTCCGGCGCGTTCCAGATCCTGAGGGAAAAGCGTTTTCTCGATCACTGTGATTCCCGGTGCGCGAATTTCGCCGAGCAACAGTTCGCGAGAGACGCCGGGCAGGCATCCGGAGCTAAGCGGCGGAGTGAGCACTTCCCCGCCCGTCGAAGCGAAAATGTTAGCGGAGGTACACTCGCTCACTTCTCCGCGCTCGTTGAGCAGAACCACTTCGTCGAATCCTTTTTGATGCGCCTCTTCGTACCAAGTCAGGTTCTGCGCCCACGAGAGAATCTTCGCGCCCGCGAATTCGTTTTGCGCATGGCGGCCGTGCGCCTTTAATCCGAGCCGCGCGCTTTCACCCCAGGGATTGATATCGCTGGTGAAAGCGACCACGTCGTAGGCACGCGGTTGATCGGGACCTTCCCACATCCCGCCGCGATTTCGCACGATGTCGACGCGCAGAGTGGCATTGTGGGCGTGATTGGCTTCCGCCAGCCGGAGCAATGCGCTCTTTAATTGAGAGGGGTCGGAGGGAAACGGTACATGCATGCGCTGCGCGTCGTGCTGCATGCGCTGCCAATGACGCTCGAAGGCGAAGAGCACTCCATCCGCGATCCGGATGGTGCTGAACACGCCCCATCCGCTGAGCAGGCCAACTTGGCCGGCGGATAGCGTTTTCTGGCGAACGTCGAGGATGTCGTCGTTGTGCAGGACGAATCGATGCATGTTTTGATATTAGCTTGTAGCGGGGCGGCTCTTCTGCGTTCGCAGGCTGCAGCCAAGATTGGCTGCTCCACAGCGCGCGCCACACAGCAATTAAATCCTGTAAACTGAAGTTTCATTCCACAAGCGCGCTTCTTCCGAATCACGATGAAGCAGTCGCTTAGGACAGGGGAAAGACATGCCGGTTACACAAGCGGGACTCGAAGGAATTGTTGCCGCCGAGTCTGAGATCTGTTTCATTGACGGGGATCGCGGAATCCTCAGCTACCAGGGCTTTAACATCCACACGCTGGCTGAAAATGCCACCTTCGAGGAAGTCATCTATCTGCTCTGGCACGGCCACCTTCCTAAACAATCCGAGCTGGATGCGTTAAAAGCCGACTTGGTTCGCTACCGGCCGATTCCCGCGGAAGTGATCAGCTTTCTGGGAAATGTCGGCAAGATGCCTCCGATGGATGTGCTGCGCACCGCCGTTTCGATGTTGGGGCTGTACGATGCGAAGGCGCGCGACAACTCCATCCCGGCGAGCGAAGAGAAAGCGGCGCGCCTGATGGCGCAGACCGCGACCATCGTCACGACGTTCGATCGTTTGCGCAACGGGAAGCCGGTGGTGGAGGGAGATCCCAGTCTTGGCTTCGCGGCGAATTTTCTCTACACGCTCACCGGCAAGAAGCCGGACGACGTCATGGAGCATGTTTTCGACATTGCGCTGATCCTGCATGCCGATCATGAGTTGAATGCTTCCACATTTGCTGCACGCGTGACAGCCGCGACACTGTCCGATATTCATTCCGCGGTGACTTCGGCGATCGGCGCGTTGAAAGGCCCGCTGCATGGCGGCGCAAATGAAGACGTGATTAAGATGCTGCTGGCCGCAGGCGACAAGGCGCTCGATCACGTGAAGGGAATGCTGGTGGAAAAGAAGAAAGTCCCTGGCTTCGGGCATCGCGTTTATCACACCGAAGATCCACGCGCGACGCATCTGCGCGCGATGTCGGAAGAGCTGGGAAAGCGAACCGGCCACTTGGATCTTTATCTGACATCGAAGAAAATCGAAGAGACCATCAAGGAGACCAAGGGCCTCAACGCGAACGTGGACTTTTACTCCGCGTCCACTTACTATTCGCTGGGCATTCCGATCGATCTCTTCACGCCTATCTTCGCCGTTAGCCGCATGTCGGGATGGACGGCGCACGTGCTGGAGCAGTATCGGAACAACCGGTTGATCCGGCCGCGCGCGGATTACACGGGTAAGCCTGTGGGGCAGACCTGGGTGCCGATCTCGGCGCGGTAAATCTTTTTGGCCGCGAATGAACGCGGATAAACGCGAATAAGAAACTGCCATGCATGACTTGTCTCAATTTCGAGCAAATCTGGATTCCATCGCGGAACGTTTGGCTACTCGCGGATTCCAGTTGGATGTAGCGCAGTTTCGCGCCCTTGATGTCGAAAGACGGGCGGCGATCACTGAGTCTGAGCAGCTAAAGGCGCAGAAAAAGTCCGCGAGCGTGGAGATTGGGAAACTGCGGCAGCAGGGCGCCGATACCGCGGAGTTGCAGCAAAAGGGCCGTGCGATGGATGAGCGCATGGCGGCTCTGGATGAACGTGTGAAGGAACTGGATGAATCGTTCCGCACCATGCTCGCGGGGATTCCGAATATTCCGCATGAGTCTGTGCCGGTGGGAAAATCATCGGACGATAACGTCGAGGTCCGGCGCTGGGGCCAGCCGCGCGAGTTTGATTTCCAACCTAAACCGCATTGGGATTTGGGCGCCGATTTGAAGATCCTCGATCTGGAGCGAGCCGCTAAAATAACCGGGGCGCGCTTCGCTGTGTACTGGGGCGCGGGCGCAAGGCTGGAACGCGCGCTGATGAACTTCATGCTGGACGTGCAAACGCGCGAACACGGGTACACCGAGGTGTTTCCGCCTTGCATGATCAACTCGGCTAGTCTCTACGGAACCGGCCAGCTTCCGAAGTTCAAAGCGGATCTGTTCAAAGTGGAAGAGCACGACTTGTGGCTCGCGCCAACGGCGGAAGTTCCGGTGACCAATCTGTTTCGTGACGAAACGCTGGAAGCCGGCGCTTTGCCGATTTCTTTGTGCGCCTACACCCCGTGCTTCCGGAGCGAAGCCGGGTCTTATGGACGCGACGTGCGCGGAATCATTCGCGTGCATCAGTTCCACAAAGTGGAAATGGTGAAGTTCGCGCGCGCCGAGCAGAGCTACGACGAACTGGAGAAGATGACGGCGAACGCCGAGGACATTCTGAAGCGGCTGGGACTGCCGTTCCGCACGGTGGTTTTGTGCACCGGGGACATGGGATCATCCGCTGCCAAGACGTACGATGTGGAAGTCTGGCTTCCAGGTCAGAACGCGTATAAAGAGATTTCCTCCTGCTCCAATTGCGAGGCTTACCAGGCCCGGCGCGCATCTATCCGGGCCAAATCCGCAAAGGGCAAGGCGGAGTATGTACACACGTTGAATGGTAGCGGGCTCCCCATCGGCCGGACCTGGGTTGCCATTGTTGAAAACTACCAGCAGCGAGACGGCAGTATTCTGATCCCGGAAGCTCTTCAGCCTTATTTTGGCGCGGAGCGCATCGAAGCCGAGTCACAAACCTTCCACTAATATTTGGGGCTCGCAAAGCCATCCATTTGAAAAACTTGCTGCCAGGCGCCCTCGGAGCAGGACACTAGCGCCGAAAACGCGTGAGCTAACCTGAAGCCGAAATTTGTTTGCGTAATTCCGATAGTCCTTCCTTGGAGGCAGCATGTTCAGTTTCAGACGGTGGCTATTCTGCGTAGCCCTGATCATGGGCGCGCAAATGGCAGCCCAGCCCAGCCTGACAACCATTCAAGACATCCTGTTTACGGCGGATGGGAATCGGTTCAATGGGCTGGTGACCATAACATGGCAGAGCTTTGAAGCCGGAGATACCTCGAACATCGCAGGCCAGGTGACACGGCTTAACATCAGCAACGGCAACTTGTTTGTGCAATTGGTTCCCACCACCACGGCGAACACCCCGGCCACCTACGCGGTTCAATACAACAGCAACGGCCACACCCAGTTCAACGAAGTATGGGTGGTGTTTCCAAGCGTCACGCCCTTACGCGTACGCGACGTGCGTCTGAGCCCCGGCGCTGTCAGCACGGTTGGGCCGCAATCGCAGACGGCGAACGTCCTGATCAGCGATGTGCAGGGATTGCAAGCTGCGTTGAATTTACGTCCCACCCAGGGCACAGCCTACTCCGCCGCGCGCACCGCGGTGATCAACGTATCGGGCGCGATCGACGGCGCCGTTGGAAATCTGTCGGACTGTATGCATGTTGACGGTTCTTCGGGCGCCTGTGGCACAGGCGGTGGCGGCAACCCCATCTTTGTGGACGCCGAGATTCCCGGCGGCACGCTGGACGGCGTCAATGCCGCCTTCACGTTGGCGAATACGCCGAATCCGTCCACCAGTTTGGCGCTCTATCGGAATGGATTACTGCTGAGCCAGAATTTGGACTATATCGTCGCCAGCAACGCTGTTACGTTCCAGGTTGGGGCCGTGCCGCGGGCCGGCGATACCTTGCTGGCGAACTACCGTCTGGCCGGGATAACCGGGGTAGGATTTATCGATGGCGAGATTCCGTCCGGCGCGATCAACAGCGTCAATAACGCCTTTACGCTAGCCCAAGCGCCCAATCCGACATCCAGTCTGGCCGTCTATCGGAACGGCATCCATATGTCTTCCGGTGTGGATTATACGCTCAGTGGCAATGGAATCGCGTTCATATCCGGCGTCGTCCCGCAAACCGGGGACGTTCTGCGATGTTATTACCGGATCGCGCAGTGAACTTTTAGTACTATTCGCCTAAGAGTGTTTGCCAGGGGACCTACGGCTATTTCTCGGTTGCCATACCCGCGCAACGGCTGCAAGATGGATTGTAGGAAGGCAACGATTATGCGTGCACTATTCAAGAAGCTGTGGCGGGAGGAAGACGGCCAGGATATGGTCGAATATGCGCTCTTGGCAGCGACGCTGGTCGTAGTGGTCGCCGGGATTTTTCCAACTAGCCTGATGCCCTCCGTAAGCACGATCTTCTCGAAGATCACTAGCAGCTTCGCGGTCAGCTAGTCCCTACTCCAGATATTTTTGCAAATCAGGGTGCAACTGCGCCTGAATCGCCGCATCGGTCAAGTTTTCGCGGCTGATTAGCCGCGGCTCCATTTCCACAATTCGCGTGACCGGCTGCCCTTGCAGATGCTTTACGGCGCTTTGCACGGCCAGATAACCCATCTGGAACGGATCCTGGATCATCAGCGAATCGATCAATCCGGATTGGAGGTCGTCCAGCAGGGTGGGGCTCCAGTCGAAGCCAACCAACTTTACTTTGCGTGGACGGCTGCGCAGCGCCTGCGTCGCGCCGATGGTAGTGGATTCGTTGGAGGCGAAAATCCCGCTTACGTCCGGGTGCGCAGTAAGCATGTTTTCCGTCACCAGCAGCGATTGAGAAACCAGCGCCATGCCGAAGCGCTTATCCAAAATCTGGATGCCGGGAAACTTTTGGTGGATGACGTCCTCGAAGCCTTTTTCGCGCGCTTCCGTGGATGCCGCGCCGGGCTTCACGGCCACGATCACTACCGTGCCTTTGCCATCCAGAATTTTGCCCATCCGTTCAGCGGCCATTTGACCGGCTTTGTAGTTGTCGGTGGCCACCTGAGCGATGAATTTGTCGGTATCGATTCCGGAGTCGAAAATGACAACGGGAACCTTGCGCTCCGCCGCGCGATTCACTACGCTCACCAGAGCTTGCTTGTCGATGGGGGCAAGAGCAATGGCGTCCACCCGGCGGCTCAGCATGGCGTCCACTTTTTGAAGCTGAACGCCGTAGTCGGTTTCGGTAGCCGGACCGTCCCAGACGATATCCACGTTGTTTTCGCGCGCGGCCTTTACCGCGCCGCCATGCACGGACTGCCAGAACAGGTCGGAATTCCCTTTCGGGATGACGGCGATCACTTTCTTGTGATCGCGATTGCAGCCGGCGGCCATCGCCAGCAGGATGAGTAGAGCGGAGCGCGTTTTCAAAAGATCGCGGTCTCTACTTCTTCACGTAGCCCTGTACGAAGATCGCTTTGTATCCGCCAACCGTTGCTTCGGTGCCGGTGACTTCGATGATCTTGGCAAAGTTTTCGACCGCCGCTTGCCGGAACGTCGTCTGGCCGTCGCGCCGCGGATCGTGCTCTTCTTCCATCAGCATGTAAACGTCGCCGTTTTTGGTGAGGAGCCCGATGGGCTGGTTGTTTGTAATGCACTTGCTTCCGCACGCTTTGTGTTTCTCACCGTGCTTGCCGAGTTGCAAATAGCACGAGAGATCGATGATTTCGCCGACTTCCGTGACGATCTTTCCAGGCTGCGGTTTCTTGTCGACGCCCGCGGCCACGGTTGTCGCGGTCCAGGCTTCGGCGGGTTTCTCGCCCATGCTGCCGGCAGGTTTCGCGTAAGTTCCAGCGTCGGCCGCGACGGTCATTTCCGGATGCAGAATGCTAGCGCCCTGGGCGCTTGCCGCGATCGCGATCCCGGCCACGGAGCACAGGACCATTTGAGTCAGCTTCAACATGTTTCCTCCCCTGGTAATTAAAGTATCAGCCGCGCACGCTAGCTGCTGGAATTTTCCGCAGCAAGTCTTCCATTTCGGCGCGGCTCTCGCTTCCGATGGTAAAACAATCCACGCAATCGAGCGACAATGCAAATTGTAGACTCTCGTCCACGCGATTTCGCAACGCACCCGCTCCTAAAATCTTCATCCCGATAACGCCCTTACCCGCGGCTTTCATTTGCTTCAAAACCGAGATGACCGTAGCCGGATCGGCATCCATCTGCGCCTGCGCGGGATTGATACGCGCCAGATCCACTTCCACCCAGGGATTCCTGGCGGCCGCCTTCAAAGCTCCGAGGGTGTGGCAGGAAGTGCCCTTGGTGCGGACAATTCCCTTCTCCTGCGCTTCGGAGATCACGGCCATCGCGCCCTTCTTGCGCTCCGGCCAGTCGTCATCCATCATGCAATGCAGCAGGAGAATATCGATATAATCGGTGCCCAGCTCGCGGCGGAAACGGTCCAGGTCGGCGCGCATTTCTTTTTCCGTCGATGCATGCGTCTTGCTCAAGATGGTGACGCGCTCGCGCTTGGCGCGCTTCAACGCTTCCTTGACATGCGGATGCGTGCCGTACTGATCGGCGGAATCCCAAAAAGTGACGCCTTGATCGTAGGCGGCGTCGAACAGATTCGCTAATCCGGTGAGTCCCAGCTTACGAGTCTGGTTGGAACTCCCGCCCACGCCATCGGTGCCGGTGCCCATCGCAAGACGGCTCAGTTCGATGCCGCGCGGGCCCAGTTTGATGCGGTCGGTGCCGGATTTCTTGGTTCCTCCGGCAAAGAGGTGATGCGGAAACGAATGCAGCGCGATGGTTCCGGCTGCGGCACTGCGAAGGAAGTTGCGCCGATTCATGGGGCCTCCGTGCTACTCACGAAATTACCACATTCCCGTCGTGGGGCAGCCGATCCCGGCTGCCGCAGGCTTTCAAGCCGGCGCGCCGCGTAGAAACGCGGCGGCGGCCTGAAGGGGCCGCCCCACAATCGTCGCAAAATAGGAACATGCCAAAGACGCACCGCTACCAGACTACGACCACTTGGACTGGCAACCTCGGCACAGGGACCAGTCAATACCGGGCGTACAGCCGGAATCATGAGATCGGCGGCGAGAAGAAAGCTATGCCGATTCCGGGGTCGTCCGATCCGGCTTTTCGCGGCGATGCAACCCGGTACAATCCCGAAGAGCTTCTGCTGGGCGCGCTCTCGGCATGCCACATGCTTTGGGTGCTGCACTTGTGCGCCGACGCCGGAATCGTGGTCGTAGAGTACAGCGATCAGGCCGAGGGCGAAATGGCGGAGCATCCGGATGGTTCGGGCGAGTTCACGTCGGTCACGCTGCATCCGAAAATGAGCATCACGGATGTTGCACGGATTTCCGAAGCGATTACCATGCACGACAAGGCTCACCATGTTTGCGCGCTCGCGCGATCCGTGAATTTTACCGTCAAGCACCAACCGCAAGTGGAGGCTTTTCACGCAGGCGTGGGTGCGTGAAAACGGTCACATCCGTGGTGCGTCCTTACAACTGATTCTCCGCACGGCCCGGCTATTCGGAACCTCCCGTGCAGCATACTTTCGGATTCAGATATCAGCGGAATCCAAAGCAACAAGGAGGATTCTTATGCCCGAAATCATGGTTAAAGAAAACGGCGGAGTGGTGACACACCGTCCGGAAGCTTACTTCCCCACACTCCCGTTCGGTCTTTTCGGAACCAATCCATTTGGGTTGATGAAACGATTCACTGACGAAATGGACCGGAATTTTGCAAACTTCGTCAATCCGCCCGAATTCGAACTCTGGGCGCCGCCGCTCGAAGTGAAGCACAAGAACGGCAACTTCATCGTAACCGCCGAACTGCCCGGAATTCCGAAAGAAGAAGTGAAGGTGGAAGTGATCGATGAGGCCCTGGTGATCGAAGGCGAGAAGAAACTGGTGAAAGAAACCAAGGCGGAAGGCTTCTTCCGGACCGAACGCAGCTATGGCAAATTCTATCGCTCCATCCCGCTGCCCAAAGGTGCAAAACCGGAGCTGATCAAAGCCGAGCTGACCAACGGAGTGCTGGAAGTAGTAATACCAGTCCCGGAGGTGAAACCGGCACTGCGTAATATCCCGATTCACGCGCCGGTGAAGTAGAGCCAACGAGTCCGGCCGTTATCGGAGAGGAGGGTGCGAAAGCGCCCTCCTTTTTTTTGGGTGTCGACGTGCCCGCGAATACACAGAAAGGAGCTCACCATGATTTCCTTCTCACGTATTCTCTTTCCTGTCGATCTGTCGCAACAAAGCCGTGACGCGGCGCCCTTCGTAAAGGCGCTGGCCAAGCGTTGCCAATCGCAACTGTCGTTACTGCATGTCGTCGAAGTCCCCCCCACGTGGTATGGAGCGAGCGGAGAGGCCGCGATCTGCGAATGGATGGATTGGCCGGAACTCCTGGAGACTCGCCGCCGCGAATTGCAAGCGTTTCAGGACCAGGAACTGCGAGACATCGCGGTGGAGCCCTGCGTACAATCCGGCGACGCAGCGGGGATTATCGCAAGAGTCGCCCATCAGAAGCATGTCGACTTGATCATGATGCCTACGCACGGCTATGGACCGTTGCGCGGCTTGCTGCTCGGCTCGGTCACGGCAAAGATCTTGCACGATGCCGAGTGTCCCGTGTGGACCGTGACTCATCCTGCCGACTTTGATG
Source organism: Bryobacteraceae bacterium (assembly GCA_035295865.1). Taxonomy (GTDB): domain Bacteria; phylum Acidobacteriota; class Terriglobia; order Bryobacterales; family Bryobacteraceae; genus Palsa-89. Next base: position 9,492 of record DATGIH010000476.1, on the reverse strand, counting down.
TTCCATCCGAAAACAGTTGGCAGGAAATCGTCTGTGCGATCAGCGGCGATCCGTCCAAAGACCTGCCGCTGGTACGCTGGACACTCGACCTTGCCCGCCAGGAACACGCCAACGTTCAGCTGGTGCATGCGATCCAGGGCTACGAAGAAACGCAGTTTGCCGGCGAGGACGATCCGATGCGCGATTTCATTTTCAACGTTGCGCGGGAGCGGATCAGGACGCTGCAACAACAAGCCGATACGAACTTGGTTGTCACCGTCCAAGCCGGCCGCACGGGACATGTGGTGCGAGAAGTAGCGCTCGGGCAGCGAGCGGACTTAATCGTTGCCGGACGGGGCGTGATTCAAAAGCCGCTCGGACGTCTGCGCAGCAATGCTTATGCGATCGTGCGGGATGCGCCTTGCCCGGTGATTAGCGTCTAGCCGTATCCGCGCCCTGTGATACCGTTATTTTTGGCAAATCGCATCCCGACGGATCTCGAAATCGCGCAAGCGGCCACGCCCATCCCGATCGACAAAATCGCGGCGCAGGCGGGCATTCTTCCGGACGAGTTGGAGCCCTACGGGCGCTCCAAAGCAAAGGTGCATCTCTCGATTGCGAATCGTCTGAAAGATGCCCCCAATGGCAACTACATTGTTGTGACGGCGATCACGCCGACGCCTTTGGGCGAAGGCAAATCGACCACGACCGTCGGACTTAGCCAGGCGTTGGGCGCGCACCTCGGCCAGCGCGTGTTCACCTGTATCCGGCAGCCGAGCCAGGGTCCGACTTTCGGAATCAAGGGCGGCGCGGCAGGCGGCGGATACAGCCAAATCATCCCGATGGAGGATTTCAATCTCCATCTGACGGGCGATATTCACGCGATCACTGCGGCGAATAATCTTCTGGCGGCCGCAATCGACACGCGAATGTTCCACGAAGAAAGCCAGAGCGATGAAGCGTTGTTCAACCGGCTTTGTCCGCCAGCCAAGGACGGCACCCGGCGATTCTCGCCTGTCATGCTGAGACGATTGCGAAATCTGGGGATTTCGAAAACCGGCCCGGATCAACTTACGCCGGAAGAGCGCAGCAAATTCGCGCGCCTGGATATCGATCCTGCGAGCATCACCTGGCGGCGCGTGGTGGATACCTGCGATCGCATGCTGCGCCAGATCACGATCGGGCAAGGTCCTGAAGAGAAGGGCCGCACGCGCGTCACCGGTTTCGACATCACGGTGGCGAGCGAAATCATGGCCGTGCTTGCGCTGACTACCGATCTCGCCGATATGCGCGACCGTCTGGGCCGCATGGTGATTGGAACCAACCGCGCCGGGTCTCCCGTCACGGCCGACGACCTGGGCGTCAGCGGCGCGCTGGCAGTGCTGATGAAGGACGCCATTCTGCCGAACTTGATGCAGACGCTCGAAGGCACTCCGGCCTTTGTGCACGCCGGGCCGTTCGCTAACATCGCGCACGGAAATTCGTCCATTGTCGCGGATAAGATCGCGCTGAAGCTGGTGGGCGCCGATGGATACGTTCTGACCGAAGCCGGATTTGGCGCCGACATCGGCATGGAGAAATTCTTCAATATCAAATGCCGCACCAGTGGGCTGGTTCCGAACTGTGTTGTGTTGGTGGCCACCATCCGCGCGTTGAAGATGCACGGCGGTGGTCCGAAGGTAGTCGCGGGGCAGCCGCTCGATCCGGCCTATACGGAAGAAAATCTGGAACTGCTCGAAAAAGGCTTACCGAATCTGGTCAAGATGATTCAGAATGCCCGTGCCTTCGGGATTCCAGTTGTTGTGGCGGTGAATCGTTTCTCCGACGATACGGCCGCTGAAATCGAACTGGTTCGCCGGGCCTCCGTTGCAGCCGGCGCTGAGGATGCGGTGATGTCGAATCACTGGGCGGAGGGCGGGCGAGGCGCCGTGGAATTGGGTAAAGCGGTGATCGCGGCGTGCACGAAACCGGCCCACTTCAAATTCCTCTATCCGCTGGAAGCCGGCATCAAGCAGAAGATCGAGACGATTGTGCGAGAAATGTACGGTGGCGCGGGCGTAGAATATTCCGCGGAAGCTGAGAAAAAAATCGAGCTGTACACACGAAATGGTTTCGACAAGCTTCCGATATGCATGGCGAAGACGCATCTCAGCTTGAGTCACGATCCGAATCTGAAAGGGGCTCCCACGGGGTTTATCGTGCCGGTGCGCGACATACGCGCCAGCGTGGGCGCGGGCTTTCTCTATCCCTTGCTCGGCGCCATGAGCACGATGCCGGGATTGCCCACGCGTCCCGGATATTACGACGTCGATCTGGATCCGGAAACGGGCCGCGTCGTCGGATTGTCCTGAAATCCATATGGCGGAATCGGTCTGGAAATCGACGCTCGAGGATTTTCGCGACCGGCTGGCTGGACGCGAATCCGTCCCAGCCGGCGTTTCCGTGGCTGCCGTTTCGGCCAGTTTGGGTTTGAGCCTTTTCGTCAAGGTGCTCGAAATCGTGCGCACGCGCAAAGATTTTGCAGGTGATCCGGCGAAGATCGAAGCGCTGCTTGCGCAAGCGCGCGCAGAGTCGGCGAAGCTGGATCGCGCGGCGGACGAGGACATCGTCGCGTTCGCCGATTACATGGCAAGCCGCGGAACCCCGGGCGAAGCAATCGCGTTGCAGAGAGCGATTCAATCGCCGCTAAGAGCAGCGCGCGCAGCGGCTGCTGGCCTGCAACTTTGCTCGGAAGCCATTGCGCTGACCCCCGCCTCTATCGCACCGGACCTTGGCACCGCCGCTCTCATTCTTGCCGGCTCGCTGCGGTCCATGCTTCTCAGCGTGGAATCGAACGCCTTGCGGGTCGGTGATCGGGAATCCCGCGAAGCGATCGGCCGCGAAGCAGACGAATTGAAGCAACTGGCCAAGAACCACCAGCGGTGGTGAAGATCGGCCAAGGCCCTGCGCGCTAGCCTACTGATTTCAAGCCATTTCCTGTTTGGAAAAATGTTTGCATCCCGGGCTCTGCATGAGGAGCACAGAACAATGAAAACAAAATTACTTGCACTGGTACTTTTGGCGGCTGGTTCTATGTTCGCGGGAACTCGCGTGGTGGTTGGTGTTGGCGGATTCGGATTCGGCTATTATGCCGCGCCTCCCCCGCCTCCTCCGCCCCCGCCTCCCGTAGTCGCTTACTATGCGCCGCGCTACTATGCGCGCCCTTACTACTATGCGCGTCCTTATTGGGTTCCAGCGCGCTGGTACGGCCATCGCTACTTCCGCGGCTATTGGCACCGGTAAGCGGCCAGGCTTCTGCGCTACTTTGGGATCATGCACAAGGTCAATTTGGCGCAGAAGCTCTCTTGCTTTAGCGATCATTGGTCGCCCAAGATCGTCGGCGAGCTGAACGGTCAGCAAGTGAAGCTGGTCAAGTTCCAGGGCGAGTTCGTCTGGCACCACCATGAATCGGAGGATGAACTATTCCTGGTGGTCGGCGGGAGTTTCCGGATGGACTACAAAGATGCGGGCAGCGAGAAATCCATGCAACTGGGGGAAGGCGAATTCGTAATCGTGCCGCGAGGAGTAGAGCATCGGCCTGTTGCGGCGGAAGAGGTTCAGGTCATGCTTTTTGAACCGGCGGGCACCTTGAATACGGGTAATGTAATGGATGCAATGACAGTGTCGAATGCCCAGTATCTTTGAAGGTTACCGTTTTATCTTGATGTCTGACGATGGCCGAAGTTCTGGCCATCCATTCCAATCAAATCGAACGCTACGGCGGCACCCACGGCCTGCGCGACCCGGGACTGTTGGAGGCCGCCCTTTTCCGTCCGCAAACCGGCTATTACGCAAGTCTGCTTGAGGAAGCCGCGGCGCTTTGGGAAAGCCTCGCGCAAAATCACGCGTTCCTCGATGGCAACAAGCGCGTGGCATTCGCAGCCATGTACACATTCCTGGCAATCAACGGCGTCCGCCTGACTCCGGATCCAAACGAAACCTACGAGTTCATCGCGGGCCTGTACGGCGCAAACCAATTCCGGTTCGAGAAGCTGGCGACATGGCTGAAAGCCCACACCACGGAGCCGAATCACCGAACTAGCAAATAACCGAGCGAGCCGACTTGTTACAATCGATTCGAGCGTTCCCCCCCGGGCATCCCGATGGATCTCGATCAGCTGCATACGTTCCTTGAAATTGTCCGCTTGAAAAGTTTTTCGAAAGCGGCGCAGACGTGTTATCGTACCCAGCCTGCCATCAGCGCCCAGGTGCGACAGCTTGAACAGGAGCTCAATACGACGCTCTTCGAGCGTCTCGGGACTAAGATCGCCTTAACCGCAGCCGGCAAAATCTTCGCCGGTTACGCCGAGCAGATCCTCGATCTGCGGCGCCGAGCGCAGGACACCATCAACGAACTGGAACGCGTTCCACGCGGCGAGCTGGTGATTGCGGCGAACGAGGCCACTTGCATTTACGTGCTGCCGGCGGTCTTCTCCGAGTACAAGAAGAAATTCCCCAACGTGCAGTTGTCGGTGGACCGCTCTTATGGAGCGCGCGTGGTGGATGCGGTGCTGGATAACCTGGCCGATTTCGGAATCACGCAGTTGCCCATCCAGGAAAAGAAGCTCCAAGTCGCCAAGATTCATTCGGACGAGATCATCCTTCTGCTACCGGGAAAACATCCGCTTGCGAGCAAGAAATTCGCGTTGCCGGAGGATGTCGCCGGGCACCCGTTATTGCTGCCGATGTCTGGAACCACGCGCTCGCGGCTCAATGCCTGGCTCGAGCCGGTGGAGGGCGAAATCCAAATCTCCATGGAACTGGACTCCACCGAAATGATCAAGCGTTTCGTGATGGCCGGGCTCGGTTTCTCGTTTCTGGCAGCATCCCATTGCCGCGAGGAAGTGGCTAGTGGTAAGCTGTCAGCCGTGCCTTTGGGGCCGGAACCGATGCACCGGAAAGTGGCGTTGATCTATCGTCGAGACAAAGCGCTTTCCAAAGCCGCTCTGGCCTTCATTCAGGTAATATTAGAACATGCGGGGAACGAGAGTTCGCCGCAAAAGCCGCCGAAGCAATCGGAAACCGCCTCGATTCGGGCTGGAGGTTGAAGGTCGCCATGTCGCGAGTGACGTTGAAAAGTTCGACCATCTTTATCTCCATTGGGAACAAAACCGAAGTGTACCGGTCGGTAGACGATGTGCCGCCTTCGCTCCGGAAAAGGCTGGAGCAATCCACGAACGGCATCAATTCCGCCACCATCCTCATCGCGGACCGCAAGGGCAAGGAAGAGATTGTCCGAGCGATTCGCGGATTACCGTCTGGACTGCGATCCCGCCTGACGACATCTCTTCGCAAGGAATCGCGCGAGGAAGCGCGTTCGCTGAATCGCTGGATTCTGTGGGCCCAGGAATGGGCTGAAATCATGCTCCCGGGCGTCCTCGGACTGGCCGTTTGGCTTTTGTTTAGTTCGAAATAACCAATCTTTATCAGCGGTTGTCATGCTCCGGCTGGATTTGCGTCCAACAGTTAGTTGGAGGAAACATGAGCAAATCAACTCGGCTCGGAACGCTATTCGTTGCTGTCGTATTCGCGGGATTTGGAACGGCAGCCGCATATGGCCAGGCGCGGGAACGGGAAGCTCCGCCACACGGAGGATTCGTTCCACCGCATGGTCCGCCACCGCATGCGGCGCCGGCACAGGCTCCGCGTCAGGAGCACGCAGCACCTCAACAGCAGCAGGGGCGCCAGGAACACGCACAAAGGGAGGACCATCGCGCGGCTCACTTTCAAGACCAGCCAGGTCATCCGAACGCGCCACACGTCCACCAGAACGGAGAATGGGTTGGCCATGATTCCGGCCGCGGTGATGCTCATTACCACTTGGATCATCCGTGGGAGCATGGGCGCTTCAGTGGCGGCTTCGGTCCAGGGCACATCTTTCATCTCGAAGGTGGCGGTCCGAGCCGATTCTGGTTCAACAATTTTTATTGGAGCGTCGCGCCGTATGATCTGGACTACGTCGCCGATTGGAATTGGGCGGGCGATCCGATCGTGATTTACGAGGACCCGGATCATCCAGGCTGGTACTTAGCCTATAACGAGCGAACCGGGACCTACGTGCACGTAGAATATCTCGGATAACGCGGTCAGACTACCAGCAACCGCGTCGGTTCCGGAGAGCTCTGTGGTATGGGTGCGCCTTGTTTGGGCAAGAAGTGCTTGGCGTGATCGCTGACGCATACGCCCGACATCGCGCACTCGCTGCAGCGTCCGGATGGCATGGCGTCCGGGTTGAGACGAGGTTCCGCGCCGAGCCAATACAAGCCGTTCGCCATGACGCAGAATCCGGTGGCGGCGAACCAAACCATCGCACCGCCGACGAAGATGGTGAACAGCGTCACCCACGGGCTAAAAAGCAGCACGAGCATCGATGCTACCGAGATGTTGATTCCGACCGCCAGGTAGATACGGCGTTCGAGATACCACTGGTCGGTTTGCATGAAGTAGAGATTCCAGCGTGTGTGAGCTTTTGATCCGAGCATGGGTGTGAAGCCAAGCAAGCGCAGCACATTTCCCACTGGGCAAAAGCCAGTAAACGCGACGTTGATGGAGACGAGTCCCGTAGCGGTGACTCCCAAGATCCATAGCGGGTTCAATAACAATGCCATCGCCGTGCTGGCGAGGAGAACCACTCCGGCAATCAGCCAGACGGTTCGTTCGATGTACCACCGTTCGGTGGGAACAATGTAAACACCAGATCGCAGTGTCATGTGCGGGAAATATAGCACAAATGAACCGCGCGGGCTCAATGGTGGGATTAGCGCTGAGAAACTGCGGAAGCAATGCGGACGCTGGCGGGAGGAATCCGCACGTTGATGAGTTCGGCTTTTTCTTCCAGATCGTGCAAAAACACCAGGACGCGTTTGTCGCCGGATGTCCCCTCGATCATGCCACTCGCGTTAGGAACCAGCGACGTGAGGGATAACACCACGCCCGCCGGTATTTCAGTCAGCAACGATCCATTTTCAGCGGTCAGGACTCCCCGCACTGCGCTCTTGATCCGGTATGCTCTCTTGGAATCGGTCAAAGGTTCCTCACCCCTCCGTGGGGAAGACGCTTTTCGCGGCAGATTGTTTCTGCTGAACCGCGACCGCGAGGGAGCGCTACCACGAACGCGGATGGTACGTCAGAGTCCTGGGCCTTCTTCATCACGCGTAATCCCATCGCCATCCAGATAGCGATCCAGATTGTAGGCCGCGCTGATCAAGGCCAGGTGCGTCAGCGCCTGGGGGAAATTGCCGAGCGCTTCGCCGCGATGACCCAGCTGCTCGGCGTAGAGTCCCAGGTGATTGGCGTACCCGAGCATCTGTTCAAATAAGAGGCGCGCTTCCTGCAACCGCGCCGGATCGGTTCGGCCGGCGCGCGTCAACGCTTCCACCAGCCAGAAACTGCACAAGTTGAAGGTTCCTTCCGTACCTTTCAATCCATCGGGCGTGCGCTCCACGTCATAGCGAAAAACCAAGCCGTCGGAAACCAGGCCTCCCGCGCTCGGCGGCTTGTTGATCGCATCGATGGTAGAAAGCATGCGCGGATCGTTGGGGCCGGTGAAGAACACCAGGGGCATCCGGAGTAACGACGCATCCAGTGCCGTGCCTTTATAGCGCTGCACGAACGATTTTCGCTTGTTGTTCCAGCCGCGCTGCATTACTGTTTCGTAAATTTGGTCGCGCGTCCGCATCCAGCGGCGCCAATCCGCCGGAAATCCCCGTTTGCTGGCCATCCGCAGGGCGCGGTCGAGCGCCACCCAGCACATCACCTTCGAATAAACAAAGTTCCGCGCTCCGCCGCGCACCTCCCAGATGGCGTGATCCCGCTCCTCCCAATGTTTCGAAACCCAGTTTGCGAGCCTTCGAAGATAGACCCACAGATCGTAGGAAATGGGCGATCCATGTTTGTTGAACAGGTACATGGAATCCAGGAGTTCGCCATTGATGTCGAGTTGCAGTTGATTGACAGCGGCGTTGCCGATGCGAACGGGATGCGATCCCTTGTAGCCGGAAAGGTTCAGGGTTTCTTCCGGCAGATCGTGGCGCCCATCGATGCCGTAGACCACTTGCAACGATCCATCGGGCTCCATCTCATGGCAGCGCGCGTCCAGAAAGGAAACAAATTGCGCCGCTTCTTCTTTGAAACCGATGCGCAGCAGGCTGTAGACAGTGAATGCGGCGTCGCGGATCCAGGAATAGCGATAATCCCAGTTGCGCGGCCCTCCCAGGCTTTCGGGCAAACTGCAAGTAGGCGCCGCGATGATGGCGCCCGTAGGTCCGTAGGTCAGGAGTTTCAAAACCAGCGCAGAGCGGTGCACCATTTCGCGCCAGCGGCCGTGATAAGTGCACTTTGCGATCCAATTGCGCCAGTAATCGATGGTTTGGTGGAACAGCGGCTCGCGCTCATTTTTCAACCAGTTGATTTTTTCGTCGCTATCGTGGCGTGTCAAACCCTGCAGCTGGAAGCTTTCGCTCTGGCCCTCTTTGAGCGTGAACTCCGCGGCCACGCCGCCGTGATCTCGCCGAAGCGGCGCCTCGGAACCTAAGCCGAGGTGCAAATTTCGCGAATGAAAGCGCACGCCGCCGGCGACTTTTTCCACGGTGTGACGGTCGCGCGCGTAGTTGAAAGCGGGATAGCACTCCATGCGAAATCGCATGGTCCCCCGCATGACTTTGACGGTCCGGATGATTCCGTCAAAGCCCTCAAGCGGCATGTAATCGACGATTTCGCCTACGCCTTCGGAAGCCAGGAATCGGGTCACGAGAACATTACTGTCCGGCCAATAGAACTGCTTTCGGGAAACTTCGCCGATAGTAGGACCGATGCGGAAATAACCGCCCTTGCCGGCATCCAGGATCGAAGCAAAGACGCTGGGCGAGTCAAAGCGGGGAAAGCAAAACCAGTCGAGCGTGCCGTCTTTGGCAATCAACGCCGCGGTGCGTAGATTTCCGATGACGCCATGGTCCTCAATCGGTTGGTACTCCAAACACTTCATGGACGCCTAGGAACTTCCACTGTTTCAAAGCGCTTACGGGAAACGAAGGCGGCAAAATAGAGTCAAACCAGAGCAACACTGACCGATAAGGTTCTTATGGATCGCCGGCGCGAGCCCCGCATTCGTGCGTATGAAACTGTGAACCTCACAGTACTAGGGGCGGCCGGTTACAGCTCGCTTGCCAATGCAATCCAGCTTTCTCCGCAGGGGATGCGGCTGGTCATGGATCGGCCGATTCCTGTCAACGCGGCGATCAAGGTGGTTTGCGATGATTGGCTGGGTCTGGGCGAGGTCTGCTACTGCCACGAGGAGCGCGGCCATTTCGTGATTGGCCTGCACCTGGATCACACCTTAGTTGGCCTGGAGAATCTCGCTACCCAGACACGCGCCCTGACTGCCGAGCGGCTAGGCGCGCCGGATGAAGTGGAGCAGCTTCTCGCGTAACTGCGCCGCCGTTGGCGCATCCGGAGCCACTACCAGAATCGTGTCGT
>DATGIH010000475.1:0-2730 GCA_035295865.1 Bryobacteraceae bacterium | reverse complement strand
TGGAGGCGATCGGCGCGGCCGGCTACAAGCCCGGCGAGCAGGTGGCCATTGCCCTCGACCCGGCGGCCAGCGAGTTTTACGACAAGGCTTCCGGCAAATACGTGTTCAAGAAGTCCGACAAATCGTCGCATTCTTCGCAGGAGATGGCGGCATATTGGACTTCGTGGGTTGAGAAATACCCAATCGTGTCGATCGAAGATGGATTGGCGGAAGACGACTGGGCCGGGTGGAAAGCTCTGACCGAATCGGTGGGCAGCAAGAACTCGAAGAAGAAAATCCAGTTGGTCGGCGACGACTTGTTCGTCACCAACACCCAGCGGCTTTCCCGCGGCATCAACGAAGGCATCGCCAATGCGATTCTGATCAAGCTGAATCAGATCGGCTGCGTGACGGAAACCATCGACGCCATCGAACTGGCGCGCAAGGCAGGATACAACTCCATCATCTCCCACCGCTCCGGCGAAACCGAAGACACCTTTATCGCCGATTTGGCGGTGGCCACCGCAGCCGGCCAAATCAAGACCGGCTCCGCTTCGCGCACCGACCGTATCGCCAAGTACAACCAGTTGCTGCGCATCGAGGAAGAACTGGGCTCCAGCGCCCGTTTCAACGGCAAAGCTCCGCTGAAGTAGTTAGCGCACCAACGCCGGCAAATTCACGGCAGCCGCGTCGGCACTTTCCTGTGGGTGTGTCTTTCGCATCCGCATCTCCCGCGTGAACGAGCTTCTCGCTATAATGCCAGCCGAAAATGAGCCTCGCCTCCGGCACTCGCCTTGGACCCTATGCAATCACCGCCCCGCTTGGCGCCGGCGGAATGGGCGAAGTTTATCGCGCCACCGACACGCGGCTCGACCGTGTGGTGGCCATCAAAATCCTCCCCCCGCGGCTTTCCTCTTCTCCCGGACTCAAAGAACGGTTCGAACGCGAAGCGCGCTCGATCTCCTCGCTGAATCACGCGCGCATCTGCACCCTGCACGACATCGGCTCGCAGGACGGCATTCACTATCTGGTGATGGAGTTCCTGGAAGGCGAAACGCTGGCGCAGCGTGTTCGCCGCGGACCAGTCCCTCTGCGGGAAGCGCTGCAAATCGGCGGCGAGATTTGCGAAGCGCTCGATGTGGCACATCGCGCGGGCATCGTGCATCGCGACTTGAAGCCGGGCAACGTGATGCTGACCAAATCCGGCGTAAAGCTGATGGATTTTGGTCTGGCGAAGGCTGCCAGCTCTCCGCCGGGCGCCGGTGGAACCACCACCGACGCGCCTTTGCTATCGGCGGCGGAGACGATCACCGGCTCGAGCCCGCTTTCTTCACTGACCGGCGCGGGGCAGGTCGTGGGCACGATTCAATACATGTCCCCGGAACAGATCGAAGGCAAAGAAGCCGACGCGCGCTCGGACATTTTTGCGCTGGGATGCGTGCTGTACGAGACCATCACCGGCAAACGTCCGTTCGAAGCAAAGTCGCAACTTTCCGTGGCCAGCGCGATTCTGGAAAAAGAACCGCCACCCATGCGCGAGACCAAGGTACTGACGCCACCGGTGGTCGAGCACGTGGTCAAAACTTGCCTCGCGAAATCTCCGGACTCGCGCTACCAATCTGTGCGCGACGTAGCCCTGGAACTGCGCTGGATTCTGGAAGAAGGACTCGTGGCTGGCGCAGCAGGCGAATCGCAGGGGTCCCAACCGCAATCAAGTTGGAAAAGAGTCCTGCCGTGGGCATTGGCCGCCGCGCTGCTGCTTGGAGTCATCGCGCTCGCCGCGGTCTATCGCTCCGCGATCAACGCGCCCGGACCGGTCTTCCGCCAACTCACTTTCGAACGCGGATTCGTCTATAACGCGCGTTTCGCTCCAGACGAACGCACCGTTTATTACGGCGCTACCTGGAATGGCTCCCCAGTGCAGATCTACTCCGCCGACCCGGACATACCCGAAGCGCGAGCTTTGAATCTCAATAACACCTCGCTGTTCGCCGTCTCCGCATCCGATCTCGCGGTCTCCCTGAGCTGCAACTTCCGCTACATCGGTATTTGCTTTGGCACTCTCGCGCAGGTTCCCATCACCGGAGGAACTCCGCGCCCGCTGGAAAATGATGTACTGGCAGCGGACTGGACGCGGAACGGGTCGGAAATGGCCATCGTTCGCCTCGTTTCCGGCAAACATCGTCTGGAATTTCCGCGTGGCACGTTAATTTACGAAAGCAGCCGTCCGCTGAACTATGCGCGTGTTTCGCCCGACGGTTCGCTGATCGCCGTCTGCGAAAACATCACCATGTTTGGAGATGGCGGCGAGGTGATCATCTTCGATCGCAAAGGCAAGAAGATCGCTTCCAGCGAAACTCTGGAGAGCATCGAGGGCCTGGCCTGGACGCCCTCCGGAGAAGAAGTGTGGGTCGCGGCGTCGGTGGATGTTGGTTGGTCGAACACCATCCGCGCCATCAATCGCAAAGGGGAGAGGCGCGTCGTCCTCACTTTGCCCGGTGAGTTGCGCCTGCACGATATTTCTCACGACGGTCGTGTTTTGTTCACCAAGGAAAGTTGGCGGTCCGAAATACAATTTCGCAGCGCTGGAGACAAGGCCGATCGCAATCTTTCTTGGCTGGACTACGCGAATCTGAAAGGCATCGCGGACGATGGTTCCAAGGTCAGCTTCGAAGATTGGGGATCCGCCGCCGGCACCGCTTCGCTCGCCTATCTTCGCGACACCGATGGCGCGCCGCCGCAGAAGTTGGG
>DATGIH010000474.1:0-2194 GCA_035295865.1 Bryobacteraceae bacterium | reverse complement strand
GCACGATGAGCGATTGCGTGGAGCGGCTGGCGCCGTCAATCAAAGTGACTTCGTATTTGCCCGGAACGGCGAGAGGACCGAGCATCTGCTTCAACGGAGTCTGGCCAGCGATGGAATTGATGGTGAGCGTGTATTCGACATATTGCAGCGGCTCGCCGTAATAGCTGTAGGCGAGGATGGGCGGCGCATCGTAACGCAGATCCCAGACGAAGCGGTTGAGGCCGGGATTTTTGGGCAGCGATGCGGGTGGGGCGAACCAATAGTCCGGAGCGTTCTTGAGCGAAGTGTCGGGAGGAGGAGGGGCGCTGGTGAAGCGGCGGACGAGATTTTTATTTTCGTCGCGGATTTCGAGCGTGAGTTCGGCCGCGGGAGCGGACGGAAGATAGTAATAAAGGATAGCGCCGTCGGGTGGATTCTGGCCGGCAGGAACTTCGGGCGGGCGCGGCGTTTCGGCGTCATTGTCCCAGCGGACGCGAATGGCGTGTGCGGGATGGAGGAGCGAAGGGCCGGCGCTTGTCAATTCCGGGCGCGCCTGGCGGAGCGGAGAAACGTCATCGAGAATCCAGAGAGCGCGGCCATACGTGGCGAGGACAAGATCGTTGCCGTGGACAGCGAGATCGCGCATATCGGAGGCCGGCAAATTCAGCTGAAGCGATTGCCAATCGTCGCCGTCGTTGAAGGAGACACAGACTGCCTTGGATGTCGCAGCGTAAAGAAGACCTTTGCGAACGGAATCTTCGCGAACGGCGCGCGCGACCCAAGTTGCTTCGAGGCCGCGGGTGATTTTTTGCCAGGATTTTCCGGCGTCGCGCGTGCGAAAGACCCAGGGCGTGGAATCCTTGCGGATTTCGGCGACGAGATAGGCGGTGGCGGCGTCAAAGCGCGAAGCTTCCATGGAAATAATTTGCGTGTCGGCAGTGAATTCGGCGGGCGAGACGTTGGCCCAGTTGGCGGCGTCTTCGGTGCGGTAGACGAGACCGTTGGTGGTGCCAGCCCAGAGAACTCCGGATTGCACGGGCGATGGAACGAGCGCGGTGATAGCGGGCGGGCGCTTGGCGGCGGGATCTTCGTCGTCATCGTCGCCGTATTCGGTGGAGAGGGTGTTTTCCAATTCCGTTGCAGCGGCGGGCCCGCGCGAATTGGGTGAGTAGCGAATATTTCGGGCACGCGCCTGCAACTGCGATTCGCGGCGACGGCGCAATTCGGATTTCGCGGGCGGCTCGGGGCGCACAGTAAGGTCCGGGCTGATCTCCTGCCACGTTTGTCCTTCGTCGACGGTTTTTAAAACGAATTGCGTGGCGAAATAAAGCGTGTGGGGATCCTGCGGCGAAAAAACGACGGGCGGCATCTGGGAGGTGCGATGTCTTTTGCTGCGCGCGAAGACGTGCGTGAACTGGCCGGAGTTTTTATCGAAGCGGACGACGCTGCCATACCATCCGCCGGAATAAACGATGTTGGGATGGAGCGGATCGGGCGCGATGAAGCTGTATTCGAAACCGGCGATGGACCACCAATCGCGAAACGTGATTTCGCCGTAATCGCTGCGACTGGGAACGGCGGCGGTGCCGCTGTCCTGCTGCGCGGCGTAGGCGACGTAGGGAAATTGATTGTCGGTGATGACGTGATAGAACTGGCCGGTGGGTTGATTGAACCACGAAGTCCAGGATTGGCCGCCGTTGTAACTGACAACCGCGCCCTGATCAACGCCGAAGACAATGTGCGAAGGATTTTGCGGATCGATCCACATGGCGTGGTAGTCGTCGCCACCGGGCGCACCTTTAAAGGAGATAAAAGTTTTGCCGCCGTCGGTGGAGCGGTAGGCGGAAGTTTGCATGACGTAGACGACATCGGCGCTGCGCGGATCGACGAACACACGGCTGAAATACGTGGAGCCGAGGATACGCGGATCTTTGGTGATTTGGCGCCAGGAAAGGCCGGCGTCGTCGGAGCGGAAAAGGCCGGCGTTGATGATGGCGAAAATGCGACGACCACGATCGCCGGGCGCGACGGCGATTCCGACGCGGCCCCATGCGCCTCCGGGCAAACCTTTGTCGGGAAGAGGCGACCACGTGGTGCCTTCATCAGCGGATTTGAAAAGCCAGGCGTCGCGCGATTTTGGATCGTCTTCGCCGCCGCGCCAATCGGCGGGATGCCAAATTGCGGCGTAAAGGTTGCGAGGATTTTCGGGATCGGC
>DATGIH010000473.1:0-5661 GCA_035295865.1 Bryobacteraceae bacterium | reverse complement strand
ATGGCTTGCCGGGCGGCCTCGTTCGCAAAATGTTCGGGTGTTTTTTCGGTGAGGAAGAAATCCAGGGCAACGCGTCCGCCGCCTCCGGCATAGCCCTTTTGCGGAGTGCCATCGCCATCGCGAGCCAGTACGCTGACGCCCAGTCGCGCCAAAGGTTGACGATCGAAGCTGAGAACTCCATCACTGGTGGCTACGAGAACTTGGCGAAGGCTATCGATGTAACTGGCTTGGACCTGAAATACGCGCGAGTCGTAGGCGCGTGCAGCGCGGTCCGCGCGCTTCACCAGTTCGACGCGGTCGGCCAGGCTGGTTTCGTGCGGAGCCGTGATCAGCGGGTAAAGATTCCGCTTGCGCGATTCATCGAAGCCGGTTTTTTCAACTTGGCTCGGACCCTTTGCGATGCAGGCGGCGACTTTTGCCGCTCTGCGGATTTTCTCCGGGCTGAGATCGCCGCTGTAGGCGTAGCCGGTGCGTTCGCCGGCAATCACGCGTACGCCGACTCCGAGCGAGACTCCTTGCACGGCGCTTTTTACGATGGATTCGTCGATGCTCAGGTTGCTGGTGGCGAGGTATTCGAAGTAGAGATCCGCATAATCGCCGCCCGCAGACAAGGCTTCTGAGATGTAGGATTCGAGATCATGCTCGGTGACGGCAAACTTTTGGCCGAAGAAAGAATCGGAAAGGGCCATGCAATTTTAGGTTAGCATCCGGGGGTGAAGTAGCATGGTTGTGATGAAACATCGAGTTCCTTTTGTGTTCCTGGCTTTTGTCGCGACCCTTTCAGCGCAAGAGAGCCCAGGTTTGACCGCGCGGCAGGTGATCGAGCGCATTCAGGCGCGTGTCGGCATTCCGTGGAGTGCGCAAACGGTGGATACGTTCAAGGCCGGAAACCCGAATACGCGGGTCACTGGAATCGCGACGACAATGATGGCGACTTACGACGTGCTGGAGCGCGCCGCAGCCGCGGGGAAGAATCTCATCATCACGCACGAACCGACGTTTTATAGCCATCAGGATAAGACAGAGGTTTTCGACAAGGAGCACGATCGGGTGTGGGCGGACAAAGAACGGTTTATCAAAGAACACAACTTGGTTGTGTGGCGATTTCACGATTACTGGCATCGCATGAAGCCGGATGGAATCCTGTTCGGTGTGGTGCGGGCTTTGGAATGGCAGAAATTTCAAAGCGCGGCGCAAGCGAACTTATTTGTAATGCCGGAGATCACGGTTAGCGATTTGGCGGATCAGATGAAGCAACGGTTGGGTATCCATGTATTGCGTTATGTGGCGAATCCGGAAATGAAGGTGACAAAAGTCGCGCTTGCGCCGGGCGCGGGTGGGACCGACATGCATCGGAAGCTTTTGCAGCGTGACGATGTGGAAGTGTTGGCGATCGGCGAGGTACCGGAGTGGGAGACGATCGAATATGTATCGGATGCCGTGTCGCAGGGGAAGAAGAAGGCGCTGATTTTGTTGGGGCATATTCCGAGCGAACAGCCGGGAATGGAATACTGCGCGGAGTGGTTGAAAACGTTCGTCACCGAAGTGCCGGTGGAGTATGTTGGAACGAAGGAGCCCTTCTTGTTGGCGAAGTGACTATTGGCCCACCAGCGCCTGGATCGCTTCCAATTCTTTGCCGGCTTCCGACAGCTTGCCTTGCGATACAAGTTCGCGGTAGCGCTGCAGGTGGCGGCGGATTTCCGCGATTCGGTTATCTGAAGGAGCTGCCGCGGGAGCGGGACTTCCCGGCGTTGTACGCGTGGCTGGCTGGGCCGATGCTTCCGGCGCGGGATAATTTTGACCCGCCAGTTGCTCGAGCGCTTGTTGGTAAGTATCCGCGTAGACCAGCGTGTTGCCCATCGCCAGTGCGATTTTCTTGAGCTGCGGCATCTTGGCCTGCGACGCCTGCAGATAAATCGGTTCTACATAGAGGAACGTGTGCTCAATGGGCAGCACCAGCATCTGGCCGCGCAGCACTTGCGAGCCTTGCTGGTTCCACAGCGTGAGATCCTTCGAGATGTTTTGATCCTGATTGATGCGCGCTTCCACTTGCATGGGGCCGTAGATGATTTCTTGTTTGGAAAGCAAGAGCACCACTTTCTCGCCCAAGTGCTCGCCGTCGCAACGAGCCATCATTAATCCGATGAGATTGTCGCGGTTGCGCGGCGTGAACGGAATCATCAGCAGAAATTCCGGCTTCGATTCTCCCGGCAAAGTGGCGACTACGTATGTGGGCGCTACCGGGGCGGCCTGTGTGTTTTGCTCTCCCGTGAATTTTGCGACGTCCCAGGCGTCCGACTTGTTGTAGAACGTGTCGGGATCGCGCATGTGGAACAGGCGATAGATTTCCGCTTGCGCCTCGAAGATGGTTTGCGGATAGCGCGCGTGCTCACGCAGTTCCGCCGGCATTGCCGATGCGGGCTCGAACAGAGCGGGGAAAAGATTTCGATAGGCCTGAAGCAGCGGGTCTTCGGGATCGAAAACGTAAAAGTGGACGGTTCCGTTGTAGGCGTCCACGGTGGCCTTCACCGAATTGCGAATGTAGTTGATGGGTCCGATTCCGTCGAGACGAATTTCGCGCGAATAGGGATGGACGCGCGATGTCATGTATCCGTCCACGATCCAAACCAGGCGCCCATCTTTAGTCAGCACTTGATACGGGTCAGGGTCCCAGGAAAGAAAATCCGCTAGCGCATCCAGACGGTTGTGCACGTTGCGGCGGATCATCATGCGGCTCTCGGGAGTCAGGTAACTGGTGAGCAGCACGTTCCAATCGCCGTTCGAAACCGCTGCGGCGAGACGCAAGAGGAGCGAAGAAATCGGGAATCCGCCGGTGCCGTCGTAGCGATTCTCAACATTGTGTTCGCCGGCTGGGTAATTGAATTCGGGTTGCGCGGTGCGCACGAACACGGGGTCGTGCACGTTTTCGCCGTAGTAGATCTCAGGCCGCGTTAACTTCAGACCCGGAAGGCTGATTTCGGGCGGCGTGTCGCGGATGCCAAGCACCGGGAGTCCATTGGAGGAAACTTGATTCGCTTCTGCCATCACCACGCCGTAGCCATGGGTGTAAATGAAATGCGTGTTGATCCAGCCGTTGCTGATTTGCGTGAGATCGAGCTCGCGGGGCGAGATCAAGACTTGCCGCATTTGGCCGTCGATGGAATAACGATCGACATCGGTCTGCGCGTAGGTATAAAGACGATAGGGCTGCAACTGCGGGAGCGTGTCATGGAAGGCGTGCCAATCCCAGAGCCGCACGTTGTCGAGGAGTGGTTTGTGTTTGGTGAGATCGATGTGCTGTTCCGGTTGCGCCTGGAATTCGATTTCGTCGATGCGCTGATCGATTCCATATGCAGCGCGCGTGGCCGCGATGTGGCGTGCGATGAACGGACGTTGCAGCGAGATTTCGTTGGGGCGCGCGTAGGTCGCGGTCACAATCGGCGGGACGATCGTCCGGATGATAAACGCCAGCACCACTAACAAAGCCAGCCGCCATTTATTCGCGAGCAGCGCGATGGCGGAAAGCACGCAGCTGACGATCACCACCCACACCAGCGGGATGGCGATGTTCTGATCGACATAATCCACGCCGACCAGGAAAGTTCCATGCTCATCCAGCAGCATGTTGTAGCGGCCGAGGAAAAAGCGCACAGCCAGCGCGAGCAGGAACACCGCGCCCAGTCCGCGAAAGAACGCTGAGTTGAAGCTGCCGGACAATCCGAAGTGGCTCAGGTCGATCTCCTGGACGTTTCGCCACTCGCCCACGCGGGCACGAATCTCCCAAACTCGTCCGGCGACCCAATAAATCAGCGCGGCGATGACGATCAGCGCGAGAACCAAGGTCAGCAGATCGGAATAAAACGGAACTTTGAAAAGATAGAACGCGAGCGAATTTCCGAAGGCCGGATCGTGCCAGGCTGTGGCGGCCCCGCCGAGATCTTTGCCACCGAAATAGCGAACGACGGTCCAGGTGTCCAGGCTGGCGAAGGAAACCAGCAGCGCGAGAAGGAAGATGACCAGCGTCGAGAGTTTGGCGTACAACGGATACTTGCCGAGACCGGTTCCCGCGTGTTTCAGCGCGCGGGCGTGCGCAATCCAAAAAATGACGAAACCCAGCAGCGTGGCGGCAGCGATTGGAATGACGCTGTAGGCGAGCATGCTGAACCAGGTGGAAAGCTGCGACATTTCTTTCCACCATTCGTAGTCGATGATCCAGGAACAGGCGACGCGCGCGAGAATAAAGAGCGCGATGAGCAGAACCGCGATGGTCAGGCAGCCGAAACGTCGCGGCGTGGCGCTTTCAATCCGGCGATTTCTGTAGGGATTGGTCAAGGTGTCAAGAGACCGCAGTCCACACGATGCGGCCATCCACGATGGTCGCTACTGGGCCGCCTCGGAATGTGTGCCGGTCGAATGGAGAGTTCCGGCTTTTCGACGCCGATTTGTTGACGTCGTAGGTCCAGGCGCGTTCCGTATCGAGGATCGTGACATCGCCGGGCGCGCCCACGGCCAAAGTTCCGCGATTCAAATTCAACACGCGCGCGGGCGCCGTGGTGAACAGCTCCACCATGCGAGCGAGCGAGATTTTACCCGGATGCACCAACTGTTCGAGCGACAATCCGATGGCGGTTTCCAGGCCAATAATGCCGAACGGGCACTTTTCGAACTCCTGCATCTTTTCGCTGCCGGCGTGCGGGGCGTGATCGGTGGCGATGACGTCGATCGCGCCGGATATCAGGCCTTGCGTTACGCCGCCCATGTCGCATTCCGAGCGCAACGGCGGTTTCATCTTGTAATTGCTGTCGTAGGGCGCCATCTTGGCGTCCGATAAAGCAAAGTGATGCGGCGTCGCTTCGGATGTCACCGCGAGACCCCGGTTTTTGGCGAACGCCACCATTTCCACCGAGTGCCGCGACGAAATGTGCGCGACGTGGAAGCGCGCGCCGGTGAGTTGCGCGAGTAAAATATCGCGCGCCACCATGACATCTTCGGATGCGGCAGGAATTCCACGCAGCCCCAGACGCACGCTCTCGATGCCCTCGTGCATGTCGCCGCCGGCGCTGAGGTGCAGATCCTCGCAATGATCGATCACCGGAATCCCGAACGATCTCGCTGTTTCCATGGCGCGGCGCATCACGCGCGCGTTCATCACCGGGCGGCCGTCGTCGGAAATGGCGACGACGCCAGCTTGCACCATGGATCCGATGGCGGCCAGTTCCTCGCCCGCGCTGTTCTTGGTGATGGCGCCGATCGGAAACACATTCACCACCGCATGTTTCTCCGCGCGCTCGATGATGTAGCTGGTGACGGTGGCGTTGTCGTTGACCGGCGCTGTGTTCGGCATGCAGCAGATGGACGTAAATCCGCCGGCTGCAGCCGCGCGCGATCCGGATTCGATATTTTCGGCGTACTCAAAGCCCGGTTCGCGGAGATGCACGTGCATGTCGATGAAACCGGGTGTGACGATTAAGCCTGCTGCGTCGAATTTCTCCGCGCCCGTGACGTGCAGCTTCTCGCCGATGTTCGCGATCTTGCCATCTTCGATTAATACGTCGCGCACAGCGTCGGTCTTCGTCGCCGGATCGACGACGCGGCCGTTGCGGATGATAAGCTTTCGCATTTTAGTTGGTCAGCACCCGCTCGAGCACGGCCATCCGGACC
>DATGIH010000472.1:0-53383 GCA_035295865.1 Bryobacteraceae bacterium | reverse complement strand
GGTCTGGCGCTTGCGTATGGCGCGGTGCGAGTGCTGGCGGCTGCCCGAGTGGAAAATCTGCCGCGCATCCAAGAAGTTTCGATTGACCCGTTCGTAGTCTTATTCGCGCTTTCCATTTCGCTGGCGGCCGGCTTACTCTTCGGTTTGATTCCGGTGTTTAAATACGCGCGCCCGGGAATCTCGGCCGCATTGAGCAGCGGCACGCGATCCGTCAGTCAGAGCAAGGAGCACCATCGCGCGCGCAGTCTACTGGTGATCGTGCAGGTGGCACTTGCCGTCGTGCTGCTGGTGGGCTCCGGCTTGATGATCCGCACGTTCCAAGCCCTGCGGAGCGTCGATCCGGGCTTCTCGCACGCCGAGCATCTGGAGACATTCCATGTTTCGATTCCCGAGTCGCAGGCGCCCGAACCCGAACGCGCGCTTCGGATGGAACAGGAGATGCTACGGAAGCTCGAATCGATCGCCGGCGTTTCCTCTGTTGCGATCGCGAGCAACCTTCCCATGGAGGGCGGGCAGGGCGATCCGGTTTACGCCGAGGATCACCCCGATCACGCGCGCACCGTTCCACCCATCCGGACCCTAAAATTCGTATCGCCTGGCTATTTCTCCACCATCGGGGCCCGTCTGATCGCGGGCCGCGATTTGACCTGGGCCGAGACGTACAACCAAACGCCCGTGGCTCTGGTATCGGAGAACATGGCGCGCGAGTTGTGGCGCGATCCGCGCTCGGCCATCGGAAAACGCGTTCGTCCCACGCTGAAGGACGACTGGCGGGAAGTGATCGGCGTAGTGGCCGACTTGCGCGACGTAGGCGTGGATCAGAAAGCGCCCGGTATTGTCTACTGGCCGCTATTTCAGAAAAATTTCGAATCCTCCCCGGCATACTTTTTCCGGAACGTGGGCTTCCTGATCCGCACGCCACGCGCCGGATCTCTCGCGTTGCTTGAAGATATTCAAAAATCCGTAGCCCGCGTCAATTCCACGCTGCCCGTTGCGGATGTGAAGACTCTCGGCTCAGTTTATAAAAAGTCGCTCGCCCGCACTTCCTTCTCACTCGTGCTGCTCGCGATGGCGGGCGCGATGGCGCTGCTTTTGGGCTTGATCGGAATCTACGGCGTTATCTCATACTCGGTTTCGCAACGAACCCGCGAAATCGGAATCCGGCTCGCGCTAGGCGCTCCGCTCGAGAACCTTACAAAAATGTTTGTGCGTTATGGATTGCTTCTGTCAGCCGCGGGTGTTGCCTTTGGTTTAATTGCGGCGCTGAGGCTCACACGGCTGATGAAATCGATCCTCTATGAAGTGAGCCCGTCCGATCCGATCACGTACCTCGGAGTGTCCGCGGGACTGGTTTTCGCCGCGGCGCTCGCAAGTTATCTGCCGGCCCGCAAGGCAACGAAGGTGGATCCTGTCGTGGCTTTGCGGGCCGATTAAACAACTTACTTAATTTTTCCGTCAGGACTCTGCTGGGAATAACGGACTTGGAGTGCGCCGTACTCGAAGGTCACAGTTTCTTTTGGCGACTCGTCGCCACCCGATACACTCGCCAACTCTTCCTCTGAAAGTTCACCGTTTGGTTTCTGTTCGTCTGCCATTGTGATTCCTCCTGTTCAGAATTCTTGAGCGAACGTGCTTAAACTTCTGGGTACCAGTATGTCACAGGGTCGCGCAGAATTCCGACGGAGACCAGGTGTGCCAAGGTATGCGCGACCTGCTCATCCGAAACGCTGTCGGCAATCCATTGGCCGAGCCTTCCTGCTTCCAAAAGATCTTGCGCTGCGATCTTCCCATCGCAGTGCTGCACTAACTTCGCAACCCACGCCGGACATTCGTATTCCACATGAAAAGGATGCCGGGTTTTTAGCGTAAACTTGGTCGGGACGAACACGTCACTGCGTTTCGCGTGGATGGTGTGCACTTCGACACCTGTCGAAGCTACCAACCGTGACTGCAGCAACCGTTCCGCAGCGCCCGGCTCAGCACGGCGCCTCTCCCAATCGAGCAGCCACTCGGCTTCGGAGGCTCCGCCGTTTTCGCCCTTCTGCCTCCGAATCGTGAATACGGTTCTTGTGCATTCCCTGCGCTGAATCACCAACGATCCGGACACCAAGCGAGTGATCTTCAGTTTTTCCAAGTGCGCCCGCCAGCGGTCCATCAGATCCCAATTGCCGCGTTTGGTGCGCGCCGTGCGATAGGCAAACTGCGCCGGACCCTGCGACGACCCGCCGAGGAATAGCACATCGAATTCGGATTCCGCTGCACCGAGCCACTGCCGAACCCTTTGCTCGTAAGGCTCGCCATCGCGATCGAGTCCCATCGTTGTGCAGTAGAATCGTCCTCCAGGCGCGAGATAGCGAGGCAAGCCTTCCACGATCGCGCGCGTGATGAACTCGCCATCCTCGCCGCCATCGGCGTGAACCGCGCATGCCTCCAGTGTCGGAACATACGGCGGATGCGCCACAATTCGATCGAACACCAGGCCGGTCACCGGTTCGTACAGGTTGCCTTGCAGAACCGTGGCATTGTTCAGATCGTTCAAAAGGCGATTGAATTCGCCGAATTGTGTTGCTCTTTCGGAAACGTCCGCGGCCCATGATTCCCGGGCGTAACTCTTGGCGCCGAGCAGAGCGGCGGCCGCCGCGCCCGAACACAGTTCCAGTAATTTGTTGCACGAACTCTCCGGCAGAAGGTCGAGGAATTCGCGAGTGAGCCTGTGAGTTGCCGGAATCACGAAATCCTGCTCCATCGGAACGGAATCGCCTTGCCGATTTTTCCAACGATCCGAAGCAATCCAGATCCCGCGGACAGGATAGAGCGCCACGGGGCAATAACATCCCGCCGAATCGGCACCTAAAAGTCCCAATGCTTCGAACGACCGCTGAACTGCATTCGGAATCCAACGCTCAACCGCCTCGCGGTCCACGGAATTTCCATCGCGAAACAAACGCAGCAGAAAATCCAGAGTTTCCTGGCAATCTCCCGCTTGACCCAAGAACGCTCGCAGCGGCGCGAATTGCTCCGGAGTCCCCGCCCGCAGAGGCAATTTGGGAAGCATATCCATCGGAAACAGTCTACCTACATGAGGTATTCGGCGCTTAACACCTTCGTGGTAGCAAAGGAACACTCCATCTGGGCACGCGTTTTTTCCGTCTCTGCCGCACACTTGAACTCGGGAGGAAGTCATGCCAACAATCACCACGAAAGACGGCATCGAGATCTACTACAAGGACTGGGGAAAGGGGCAACCGATTGTTTTCAGCCACGGATGGCCTCTCAGCGCCGACGACTGGGACAACCAGATGTTGTTTTTCTTAAATCACGGCTATCGCGTGATTGCGCACGATCGCCGCGGACACGGCCGGTCGACACAAACCGCCGACGGCCACGACATGGACCATTACGCTGACGACCTCGCCGCAGTCACGTCACATCTCGATTTGAAGAACGCTATCCACGTGGGTCATTCCACAGGCGGTGGTGAGGTGATTCACTATTTGGGACGGCATGGGGAAAGCCGCGTCAGCAAAGCAGCAATCATCAGCGCGGTGCCTCCGCTCATGCTGAAAACGCCGGCCAATCCGAATGGTCTTCCCAAGGAAGTCTTCGATGATCTGCAAGCGCAACTGGCCGCCAATCGCTCCATCTTTTATCGGGACCTGGCGGCAGGACCTTTTTACGGTTACAATCGCCCTGGCGCAAAGTCCTCCGAAGCTGTCATCGAAAATTGGTGGCGCCAAGGCATGATGGGCGGCGCGAAGGCGCATTACGACGGCATCGTGGCCTTCTCGCAAACGGATTTCACCGAAGATCTCAAGAAGATCAATGTTCCAGTGCTGGTCATGCATAGCGAGGACGACCAGATTGTGCCTTATGTCGCCGCCGGTCCGTTATCCGCCAAGCTGCTAAAAAACTCGACGTTCAAGAGCTATAAGGGTTTACCCCACGGCATGCCAACCACACATGCGGAAACCATTAACGCCGACCTCCTCGCTTTCATCACCTCAGCGGCGAAGGCCGGCGCATGAGACGGATGTCCATTCTCGCCCTGCTAGGCACAGCGGCGCTGCTGATCGCGGCGCAGGACAAATACGCGCTGAAGGTTCCGAATGGCCTATCGTTCGCTGAATTCAAAGGATACGAATCGTGGCAACTCGTCTCCATCAGCCAAGACGGGCCGCTGGTTGCCGCGATTCTCGCGAATCCGGTGATGATCAAAGCGTACCAATCCGGCATTCCCGCGAACGGCAAGCCATTTCCCGATGGGTCAAAAATGGCGAAGGTACATTGGAATCCGAAAAAGCTGGAGACGTTTCCTGCTGCCACGGTGCCAGGCACCCAGCACGACGTGGATTTCATGGTGAAAGACAGCAAGCGTTTCGCGGACAGCGGCGGTTGGGGGTACGCCGTTTTCGAATACGATTCAGCGTCGGACACTTTTGCGCCAGGAACGCTGGCAAGCAAACCACCGCAAGGCAACGATGCCAAATGCGGCTTCGCGTGCCATACGGGGGTGAAAACGAAAGACTATGTTTTCACTGAGTACGCGCACAAGTAAGTCGCGCTAAAGCTTTCGCGGCCACTTTTGCCGTCCATGGAAGACAGCGATTAGTTCCACCTGTCCCTCCCGGACGCGGTAGGGAATGACATAGGAAGTCTCAGGCACGACAAGTTCGCGCGTTCCGACTACGCGGCCAGCCCGGCCAATTTCCGGATGCGTTTGAAGGAGCTCAATCGCGCTGAGAATGCGGGTTGCTACAAGCGCGGCGCTCTGCTCCGAGTCCTTTTCAATGTGCTGGCGTATGGCTGTCAAGTGCCGCAACGCGCGGCGCGACCAAACCACTTTCATCTTGGGGCTTTTGTTTCACCGGGCTTTCCCCAGGATTTAAGCCATTTCGCGACCTTTTCGTGGCTGACTCGTTGTCCAAGGTCCAATTCTGTGATCCCTCCCTGGATCTCGCCGAGCTGCCATTCCTCAGAAAGAACATAGGCGGCGATCGCTTCAGAAGCTAGAAAGGACTTTGACCGCTTTGAGCGTTTTGCGAGCGCATCCAACCGCTGCTTTGTCCCTGAATCGATGCGAATTGAAAGCGTTTCACTCATCGGTATGCGCTTGTATACATTTTCGCACAACATCCCAAGTCCGGAGGCTTTTCCGCGAAAAATGCACCAATGCGATGATCGCAAGCGCAATCAATGCTGCGAACTTGGGTTCAGGAACGGTGTCGGTCGTGATCGTCCAGTAAGCCGTAGTACCCGTAACATCGATATTCACGTTGAACGCGGCCAATTCCGCGCCTGGGAGATCGGCTCCCGGGAGATCCTGTTCATCCGAATAATAGAGAAGGAACGTTGTGTTGCAATCGCCCAGCGAGGGCACAAGGAAGTTGATTTGAAACGGCAGCCCTTCCGCCGGATTGTTGTCCGAGGGCAAGTCCACAAACGGTGCCAGCGTGGCGGTGATGTAGGGGCTCCCGAACGATGTAATGGCATCCAGATCTAGCTTGGCGGTAGGAACGCTGGGCGGCGGATCGCCGAGCATGGTTGGATCGTAGGCACCACCCGCAGCTTCGGTTCCGGTTGGTCCCGCCTCTGCGAAGGCGGGCGCCACAAACGAAATCGTGGCCGGTGTCGTGAGGGGAATAATTTGCCCCTGAACGAACAGCGCTGGCTTCGCGTGCGCGAGTACGTCGAATTGGCCGGTTTGGGTGGAAGATCCGCCCGTGGATTTGTTAACCGTGGTTACCTGGAACGGATAATTTCCCGGCGTGAAATTCACAGTGTTCAGCGGGAAGGGCAGCGTGAGAAAGCTGGCCCCGCCGGTGGCATTCACGGGACCGAGGTAACCACCGAGACTTGCAGGCGTTCCAAAACCGACCGCAGCAGTGACTTGTGCAATCGTCGCCGGGGAGCCAACCGGCGCAAAGTTGTAAAGAAAAGCGGTGATTGGGTTGTCCGCGCCTTGAATCACTTTTGGGGACTGCACCTGAATCGTAAAGGCCAACGGCGCGATCGGATCACCCTGGGCTGTGCAGCTAAGAAAAATGCTGCAAGCGCCAATCCAATAAGGCGTGCAATGAGCGCGCATCCTTGCCAGATTATGCTCTTGTCCTACGAGGCGGTCAAGGCCCCAGACGAGAAACGGTAACATCATGAAGATGCCTCGGAACTCAACGCTCTTCTTGCTTCTGTCGCTGGCTGCTGCGGCGCAAACCATCCCGACGCCGGAGTCGGTGTTGGGTCACAAACCCGGCGACGATTTCTACCTGGCAAATTACGACGAATCGCGCGACTATTTCCACAAGCTCGCCGCTGTTTCGGACCGCATCAAGTTGATCTCGGTCGGCAAAACCACGCGCGGTTTGGATTGGGAGATCGCCCTAATCTCCTCGCCGCAGAATCTCGCCGCGCTGGATAAATACAAAGACATTTCGCGCCGTCTCGCGCAAGGGCGAGGCCTCACGGACGCCCAAGCGAAAGCACTAGCGCACGAGGGAAAGGCAATCGTCCACATTGATGGCGGGCTTCACTCCACCGAAGTTGCGGGCGCTCAGCAATCCATACTGCTTGCTTACAAACTGGTTTCGACGAAAGGCGACCCCACCATCGACGCGATTCTCGACAACGTGATCCTGATGCTTTGGCCGACTTTGAATCCAGACGGGCAGAACGAAGTGGTGTCCTGGTATCGCAAGAATGTCGGAACGCCATACGAAGTGAGCCCTCTGCCCGATTTGTATCAGGAGTACGTCGGCCACGACAACAATCGCGACGGCTATATGAACAACATGCTGGAATCGCGCGACGTCACGCGCGCCGAAATCGAGTGGGCTCCGGTGATTTTCTACTGCCATCATCAGACGGCGCCGTTTCCCACGCGCATTTTCATTCCACCGTTCACTGAGCCGATTTCGTCGAACATCAATCCGTTGATGGCGCGCTGGCTCAACGTGCTCGGCATCAACATGGCTGCGTACTTAGACGAAAACCAGATGCCGGGCGCGGTGCATCGCGTAGGCTTCGACAACTGGTATCCCGGATTTCTCGATTTCACGCATATCTTTCGCAACAGCATCTCGTTCTTCACCGAGACCGCGCTTTATCGCTACGCAACACCTCACTTTTATACGGTGGATGAGTTTCCGAAGGACCGCCAGCAGTTAATGTCCGAGGTGTTTTACAGCAGTCCGTGGAAGGGCGGCTGGTGGCGTCTCGCGGACGCGGTGCGCTACATGGAGGGCGCATCGATGGCGGTGCTCGATACGGCGGCGAAGTATCGCGAGACACTGCTCTACAATCGCTATCAAGCTGCGCGCGACAACATCGAGCGATTCCGCAAGGAGCCGCCTTACGCATACGTTATTCCACGCGAGCAGCACGATCTTCCCACGGCCGCTACCTTGGTGGAGAAGCTGCTGATCAACGGAATCGAAGTGCATCAGGCGCAACAGTCGTTTGTCGCCAACAGCCGCGAATATAAGAATGCGTGGGTCATTTTGATGGATCAGCCGTTTTCGCCGTTGGTGAAGGAGCTATTTGAAGTGCAGCAATATCCGGATCTGCGGCAGACTCCCAATGGGCCGCCTGTACGCCCCTACGATGTTGCGGGTTGGACTTTGCCGATGCAGATGGGAGTGGAGACGGCGGTGATCTCCGAACCTTTGACGGAAGCGCAACGGGCTTCGCTGAAGCCGATTGATCGGGCTGCGCTTCCGGATAGCACGATGGATGGAACGGGGGCTGTATTCGTGCTGAGTCGCCATGCGAACGCAAGTTTTGCAGCCGTCAACGATATTCTGTCGTCGGGTGGACAGGTCAATTTTTCGAAAACCGAGATCGAGCCTGGTGCGATTCTCATTTCGAACCTGGAGCGCGGTCGCGTGACGGAGATCGTGCGCAAGCACTCCCTTGACGCGAAGGCGATTGCCAAGGCGCCGGCGGACGTGGTCGCCACCAAAAAACCACGCGTTGGCCTCTATCGGTCCTGGACCGGGAACATCGACGAAGGCTGGACGCGCTGGATTCTCGAAAACTACGGATTCGCGCCGATATCGCTGCGCAATAACGATATTCAAGCGGGACATCTGCGCGATCGGCTGGATGCCATCATCCTGCCGGACGCGGGGCCGCGTCAAATGGCGAATGGTTTTGCTCCCGGAACGATTTCGGGCGAGTACGCAGGCGGCATCGGCGAGACCGGGGCCGAGGCTTTGCGGTCCTTTGTGCGCGCGGGCGGCACATTGATCGCATTCAATAACGCATCACTTTGGACGATCTCGAATCTCAATCTGCCGGTCACGAACATTCTGGAAGGATTGAACGACGATCAATTTTATTGCTCGGGCTCGCTGCTGCGCGTCGAGTTGCGTGATGCGAATCATCCGGCATTGTGGGGATTGCAGCGGGATCCGATTGTGATGTTCGAGCGCGGGCCAGTGTTCGAAACCAAGAGCGGATTTCACGGCGCGATTCTGGCGTCGTACCCGAAGGAACGCAACCCGTTGGCTAGCGGATATCTACTGCATCCGGAGCGAATCCAGGGAAAAGCCGCCGCGCTCGAGGTCTTCTCGGGCGACGGCCGGGTTTATCTTTTCGGATTCCGTCCGCAATGGCGCGGCCAATCGCACGGGACTTACAAATTCGTCTTCAATGCGATCTACGATTCGCCTGCCGCGTCCAAGCCTAGCGCGTATCAACGTCCGGCCGAACCGGCGAATTCAGCGCTCGAATCCTGGCGCGCTGCCGCGGCCAAAACGCATGGCGATCTGACGGCTCTGCTGGCGGATAATAGGGCGTTCTTCGCCGCGCGCGGTCCGGCGGCGATTGAGGCGCGCGCCAAACTGTCGGCCGCAGTGGATCAGTTCGAAAAAGAACGAATCGCAGAAATCGATGACGCAGGGGCAAGTTTGGATGACGCGGCGCGCAAGAAATCCGCTGAGTACGTGCGTCAATTGCGGCGATTGGCGAATGATCTTCGCAGCAAAGAGTTTGAAAGCTCCGTAGATGCGGATGCTCTGGTTGACCGCTACCACTTGCCGGCCATCTAGTACGTTACCGCCGGATCTCGTTCAGCAGTCTCTGATAATCCGGGTCCTTAATCTGCTCGAAGGATCGGGCGAAGGTTCCGCGCAGTACACGGCGGGCCATCCTACGCTCTTCGGAATCTTCTTTGGCGTTCGCGCGCCGGGAGAGATCGGAAAGCCGGTCATGCAATTCAGTTAGCGCGCCGTTCCGGGTGGCTTGGTTGCCGAGGGCGACTTCGAGGCGCGCAAGATCCATGGTCATTTGTTCTTCGCGGCGTTCTAGCGCCAACTCTTTCTTGAGATCTGCTTTGGTTTCCGTTTTGGACTCCCACTCGGGGCGTGGCTGCGCTCCGGAATTCAAGGTCTGGAACTCGAGCCACGCGAGCGCATCATCGGCTAGGCTGGCCGGGAGCCAATCGTGCGAGCCTTCGAAAATTACCAGGCGGTGAGGCGTGGTCAGCATGCGGTCCAGCTCGCGCATTTCGCGGTAGTTAAAGTCTTCGGTCCCTACAGTCGCGTATATCGGAAATGGCGCAGATTTGCGCGCATGGCCGTCTGGGAATCCGGCGCTGCATGCGATCACGCCGGCGATTTTTCCGCTGGATTCGGCAACGTGCATGGCCACGCGAGCGCCGCCCGAAAAGCCGGCTGTATAGACGCGCTTCACATCGATTGAAAATCGCGATGTGATGTCGGCGGGCATGGCACGAATCGCCGCCATGCTGGATTTCCAGTCGCCGTTATGCGAGTTGTTGGATCCCGCCACAATATAGCCGTACTTTTCAGCGGCTTCGTGCAGGCGTTCCACCGGAAATCGCCCATGCGCCATCGGCGCGAATGCCAGGATCAACGGCCAGGTTCGAGAGGCCGAATAATTGGACGGAAGGTAAAGCGCGTAACTCTGCGACGGTTCGGCGGCGCACTTCACCTCATCGATGATCTTGCCCAGCGGAAGATCTTCTGCGTAAGCTGCGAGCGAAACGAACAGGCAGGCCGTTAAACGAAACACGGCTACTTGCTCAGAAGCTGCTTCCAGCGATCCCAAGCGTCGGCACGCGCTTTGCGATTGGCTTCGCTGCCGGTGGGATCTTCGCCGGCGCGCATGAATCCATGGCCTGCGCCTGCGTAAGTCACCGGCTCATAAATTTTACCCGCGGCTTTCATATTGGCGATCGTATCGGGAATGGTGGCGCCGATGCGCGCGTCATTTTCC
This sequence comes from Bryobacteraceae bacterium, assembly GCA_035295865.1. GTDB lineage: Bacteria > Acidobacteriota > Terriglobia > Bryobacterales > Bryobacteraceae > Palsa-89. Next base: position 43,150 of record DATGIH010000472.1, on the reverse strand, counting down.
GCGTAGAATCCGTACACCGGAGCCTTGATTCGAGCCATATCTTCTTTGTTCGGAGGCCCGCCGTAGAAAACGAAAGCCGCAGCCAAGTCGCCACGATTGGTGGCGAACCGGAATGTCTGGCTGCCGCCATAGCAGAATCCGGCGACAAAGAGCTTTCTGGTTGCGGCCGGAAGAGACAATCCGTAATCGGCGACCGCGTTCAAATCAGCCGTGATTTGATTCGGATCCAGTTTTCCGATCGCGGGTCCCACGCCGCCTGCGGGAAAGTCCGGCGTGCGGCCTCCATTCGGCGCCATGCCGGAAAGCAGATCGGGCGCAATGGCGATGTATCCGGCGGCGGCGACTTGGTCGGCCAGATCCTGCACCCAATCGGTCATCCCGAAAATTTCGTGGATGATCAGGACGACCGGAGTTTTGGATTTCGATTCCGGGTAGACGACGAATGTTTCGACAGAGCGGCCGTCATGTTTGACGGTCACCCATTCGCGATGGCGGGGGGACTTTTCGAGTGTGGCGCGGGCCCAATCTTGGGCTGGAAGCAATGAGGTTGTCAGGACAAGGAACAAGAACCAGCGAGTCATTGACTCATTATGGCGCGATTTCCTGGCTGATATTCACAGAATGGGTCGGATGCGAGCGGGTTTCCGGTTGCCTCGTAAGCGCGGGCGCGCGATCCGCCGCAGAGTGCGTGATATTCGCACTGTCCGCAGCGACCCTCGAATTGCGTGGGATCGTGCAGCGACTGGAAAACGGGCGCGTTGCGATAGACATCGGCGAGACGGTCCTTCAAGACGTTGCCAGTCACGAGCGGCAGGAATCCGGCCGGGCAAATATCGCCGGTATTTGAGATAAACATGATGCCGTGGCCGTCGCGGATACCAAAACCGCGAGCTGCAGGGCTGCGCTTGATCTGATCGCCGTGCAGGCCCTCGCTGCGCATCCGTTCGATGGCGACGCGCCGATACGATGGCGCCTCGGTAGTTGCGACGGTGAACGGCGCTTGGCTGGTGGTTTCGTAAATCCAGCCCATCAGCTTTTCACCATCTTCGGGAGAGAGCGGCTGCAAGACCTTGCCGCGGCCGACCGAGATCAGGAAGAACAAGCTCCAGCGCGAGACGGCGTACGGCTTGAGCAGTTCGTAAATTGCGGGGACATCGGCAGCGGTTTCGGCCGACGCGAGCGTGTTCACTTGCAGCGGCATGTCGAGTTCCTGCGCCCAGCGGATGGCTTGCATGGTTCGATCGAACGTGCCCGGAACTCCACGAATGGAATCGTGCCTCTCCGCGGTGGAACCATCGAGACTGAGGCCGAGCCCTTCGACCGAGTGTTCCTTCAGACGAACCAGTACATCGCGCGTGAAAGCTGGTGTTGCGGCGGGCGTGATGGAGACTCCGATGCCCAACCGGCGCGCTTCGTCGATTAATGGGAACAGATCGCGCCGCTGCAACGGATCGCCGCCGGTGAGGATCAGTTGCGGCAGCGGATCGCCGAACTCGAGAATCTGATGGAGCAGGGCGACGCCTTGCTCGAAGTTCAACTCCTGCGGATGGGGTTCTGGAACAGCGGTGGCGCGGCAATGGCGGCAAGCCAGCGCGCAGGCTTGGGTCATTTCCCAATAGACATTCAGAGGAGTGCTGGAATAGTCCCGCGCCTTACCATGCATACACCCGAATAAGCAATTAGGATGCCAGAAGTTGATCCAGCCCGGACGCCGGACAGCGGATTCCCACGTAGAACGAACCGAATAGCGCGTAGACGGCGCTGACTTCGTCGAAGCGCATCTCGTAAATCAGCTTCTTGAAGACCAGCGGATCGTCCGCAAAGAGGTCAACTCCCCATTCCCAGTCATCGAAGCCAATCGATCCGGAGATGATTTGCTTCACTTCGCCGGCGTAGCGGCGGCCGATCATGCCGTGTTCATGCATCTGGCGCTGGCGTTCGGCCATTGGGAGCTGGTACCAGTTCTTCTCTTCTCCGCGTTTGCGGTCCATCGGATAGAAGCAAATGTACTTGTGCGGCGGAATATCGGGGAACAGACGGGGCCGCATGGCTTCGCGCGACCGGGCCAGCACTTCGTCGATTTCAGATTGCCACTCGGGTGTGAAGGGTGCGATCCCACGCGCGGCCAATGAGTTGTAGGTCTTCTGACTGGATTCGTAGAGCCCCAGTTCGACCACGGAGAGGTAAGAATGGGTAGGCTCCAGATAGTCCGCGAGCCGAAGTTGGGCCAAATGACGCTCTACTTGCCCCAGTTCCTCGAAGGACGGCCGGAAGTGAACCAGGATCAGGTCGCCCTTGTGGCCTAACAACGAGAACGCCGCGCTCTGGCCGGAGGGGTTGCGTTCCATCTCAGCCAAGAGCGTGGCGGCTTCGTGGACAATTTCTGTGCGCTGCGCGACGGGAACGCATTTCCAGTCAGCCCAGCGGACCCGGAACATTTGGTGTAGGACACTGGCCCCTTCGATAGTCAGCGGGACGGCTGGCAGATTCTCCACGGCGGAATGGGGCGGGGCATTAGTGGATGACATTCGAAAATCCTTCGGTTTTTATTTTGGCACGGCTGCGAATTTTCCGGGCTTGGGCGCACTCGTTAGCATGAAGATTTTCCTATCGGGCATTCTGACACTCTTCTTACTGGGCGCTACTTCCGTTTCGTTCGCGAGCGAAAAGAAAAGCGGAAATGGCAAGGCCCATTCCAAATCCACCCACAAACGAAAGGCATCCACCAGCCACACGCGCAGCAGCGCGGATAAGAGTCACCCTCCCTCCGATTCCAACTGAGTTTGTCCCCCATCCTCCGCGAACGGGCTCGTAAGCATGCGCTTCAGCCCGTTCGTTTTTTTTTTCGCGCTACTCTCCCTTCTTGGACCAAGGCGGTGTCACGCCGTTGCTGCGTGCGTAAGCGATGGACTGGCCCAAATGCTCATGCATATGGTTCGCGGTCAAGAACAGGACGCCTTCGTAGGTGGTGTCCTGGCCGAAAAGCTTCGTCGGTTTTTCCAAATCGGCGTCCGGCATGTCTTCTACGATCTTCCGCAAATGCTCAAAGGAAGCCTTCAACGCTTCCACCAACTTCGCTTTGTCGGTTTCTTTTGCGATTGCCCGGTTGAAGGTTGCGGGCGGTTTGACGCCTATGAAAGTCGGCAGGCCGTAATTGGCGCTGGCGATGTGACCGAAAACTTCGGCGATGGAGCGGACGCCTTCCGCTGGGCGCCAAGTGTACTTTTCTTGCGGAACGGCTTCGGCCAAGCCGACCACTTTGCTCTGGACGTCGTCGAGTTGTTTTAAGAACAGACCACGGAATCCGGGCACCACCTTAGCGGGGGTGGCTTGCGCCATGAGGCTGACCGCACCGCAGGCGAAAATGAGGGGCAAAAACAGCGACCGGGCTGATAGTTTCATTCTTCCTTTGTACCATCACACCCGATTTAGTACCATGCAGTACTAGAGTTCAGATACAATTTCAACTCGGATGCGGCATCATTACACAAGTGGATGGGCTGGTCGGAGAAAAAATTATGAAGCTGGCAAAATCGAGAAACGGTTTAGCGGGTTACCGCTCCATCCACACCAACCGGGCGCTGCACGACTGGGAGATTCGTTTTCTCGAGTACCGCCTGGAAGTTGTCGCGTCGTGGCCGGAATCGGCCCGCAAGGAAGCGACAATGCAAGCGATCGTGTTGCGCTTAGCAACGGTTCGTCCCGCCGCTTAACCGGTCTCTGTCCTGCATGTTTTCTTCCCGGCTCGATTGGGCCGCCGTTCCTAACAAACTGGCGCGGATGCTGGAAGGGAAGCGATCCGCCGGCGTCCAGATTCTGGATCTCACCGAATCGAATCCCACTGCGGCCGGCTTGTCATACGGTTCCGATCAAATTGTGGAGTCGTTCGCCGATGCGCGATGGTTGCGCTACGAGCCGGCGCCGGCCGGAATCGTGGCCGCGCGCGAGGCCGTGTCCCAATATTATTCGAATCGCGTTCCGATGGGCCGGATTCTGCTCACGGCGAGCACGAGTGAGGCGTACGGTTTTCTTTTCAAGCTGCTGGCGGATCCGGGCGATGAAATTTTAGCTCCGCGCCCGTCGTATCCGCTGTTCGATTTCCTTGCGGCGCTCGATTCGGTGCGAATCGTGCAGTATCCGCTGATTTATCACGGACGCTGGTCGATTGACTTCGAGGCGATGGCGGCGAGAGTTACTCCGCGCACGCGCGCAATCGTGATTGTGAATCCAAATAATCCGACCGGGTCGTTCTTGAAGAAGCCCGAGTTGACGCAACTCGCCGCGTTCTGCAAGGAGCGCGATCTGGCGATTTTGTCGGACGAGGTATTTTCGGATTATGGCTTAGAAGAAGATCCCGAGCGGGTTCGTTCGTTGACCGAACGCGAAGATGTTCTGTCGTTTTCCTTCAGCGGACTCTCGAAGGTCGCGGGGTTGCCGCAATTGAAGTTGGGCTGGATTGTGGTGAACGGGCCAGAAACTTTGCGCGCCCAAGCTTTTGAGCGGTTGGAGCTGATCGCCGATACGTATTTGTCCGTTGGGGCCCCGGTACAATGGGCGGCTGCGGCCTTGCTGGACTTGCGCGAAGGAATCCAGCGGGAGATTCAGCAGCGTGTGCGCAGGAACTTAGAGTTCTTGCGCGCCACAATCGGCGCCAGTTCGCCGTGGCGCGTGCTGGATGTGGAAGGCGGATGGTACGCGGTGCTGGAGGGGCCCCGCATCCATACGGAAGAAAATTGGGTGCTCAGCCTGCTGGAACAAGACAACGTCCTGGTGCAGCCCGGATTTTTCTTCGATTTCGAAAGAGAGGCTTTCCTGATCCTAAGCTTGCTGACCCGTCCGGACGTCTTTGAAGAGGGCGTCCGGCGGATTCTGGGGCGCATTCCCGATCCGGGAATTGGCTAGGGCCATTACCTTCTGGCAACAACCGCTGAGCGAGATGGTGATGTCGCGCAACGACGTTCCCTGGAAACGAAGGCGGGGCGGCTGACGGTGCTCGGGACAGCGCACATCACGCAACTTTTCCTCGGTCGCCTGTTTGAACCGTTCGACGCGTGTTCTGTCGAAGTCCGCGATCACTGACAACATTCTAGCATGGAATTGTTAAAAACATATTTGGCCGCGAATGGACGCAGAAAAACGCGGAGAATACTGTCTTATCTGCGTGCATCCGCGTTCATCTGCGGCCAGGAAATCTCAATTCTGGGTTCCGATGTGAACTTCGGTTCGCAGATACTCCCAGTCCGGAATCGCCGTGTTGCGCAGTTCAGAATCCAGGTCCGTGCGGATTTCCTTGGACTGATGTGGCCCCAACGACGGGACCACGGCTGAGACCGTGAACAAGGGCTTGGAACTGGCCGGCTCCACCGAAGATCGCACTGCAATCTGGATCGTCATGCCGGAAAGCTGTGTGGCGGAATGATTGACGACGATATATTGCACCTGGGACCGGTGATTGGTGTCGGCCACAACTCTGAGCCCCGTGACTTCGACGAAACGCGCGAAGGGGTGCTGTTCGAAAATAGGCGCAGTGGGGACGGACGCGGGCGCCGGAGCGGTTGCCGGGACAACGGCCGCTTTCACCTCGCGGTTCGCGGACACGTACTGCATCCCAATGCCGAATACCAGGAACAAGCTGGTAGCGATGACCAGACTGACAATCCAGGCCGGCAGGCCAATTCCATTTTTCTTCCGGGCCCGGTTTAATGGCAATGGTTCGAGATAGTTTTCGAGGTCGGGCGTCAAGCAGGGACCGGCGAGCGGCGGTTTTTGCGGGGGCGCGATTGCAGTATCGCATTTCCGGTCGGAAGGTTTGTGCGCCGCGAGCTTGGGGCGCGGTGTTTTCATCCATTGCAAATCCGGCGGAGCGGGCGCGGTGACGATGGCGCCGGGCGCGGCCAGCAAAGCGAGCTTCGGCTGCATTTGAAACGCCGCCACGATGGCTTGAATCTTCGATTCCACCGCATCCAGGCCGGACTTGATCTCGTCGAGCAGGGATTCGGCTTCCAATTCAAGCGCTCTCGAAACCGCACCGGCTTGTTCGATTAACGCCGCTGCGGCGTGGAACGGCTCGTCCGTCCGTTTCAGTTTCGGAGCCACCACTCTTCCGGCGTCGAACGGCACGGATTCCGCGATTCGTAAATCGGAGAACGCGATCGGCCGCAAAGAAGGTCCGGCGATGGATACGAGGGACGCAAAGCGCGGCGATAGTTTAGCGGAAGTTGGGTAGTGACCGATGAAGTGCACCCTGCGAACCCGGAATGGCTCCGGCTGCGCGAAAGCAGGCGGGGTTTTATCCGGTGGCGCTGCACTCTTTAGTTTGGGAGACGGTACACGAGGAGCGGTCTTGAGCGGTGGCGCTGCCGGAACCGCTAATTCCACGAATTTTACTTGTGAAACCGCCGGCGTAACCGGTTCGCTCTGGGCGGGTACCGCCGGAGCCGGGGGCTCTATGGCAGGAACCCGGTTCGGGACCGGCGCGGCCGGCGCGACAGGGGTTCGGACAGGAATTCGAAGTTCGGCGATTTTGGCGGCGCGAGCCAAAAATGGATTCGGTTTTGCTCCGTTCGCCGTTATAGCGACGGGCGGTTGCACCGCGATAGGAGTTTGAGATTCGGGCGCCGGCGCCAGCGCCACGATGGCCGGCGGCTCTTTCGGAACTTCGACCGATTCCACCAGTCCACGAACCACACCGTCAATCGTTTCCCTTGCAGGAACGGCTGGTTCCTCTTCGAGCATGACCGCCGATTGCGATACGGCGGAGGGCTCACCATTGGTCAGACCAAAGAGCAGATACTGCTCGGGCGCGGCCGTAAGAAGTGGCACCGATGGAGCTGCTCGAAGCGATTCCATCATGGACAGCACGCCTTGTGTAATGTCTTCGGTGCCAGTCTGCGTGACCCTAGCTTGAGCTTGCTTTTGTTGTGCGCAGGCAGGGCATTCCCGTACGGCTGGCGAACAATCGCGGCCGCAATCGGGACAGATCCAGCACAACATATACTAACTGTAGGCCGAAAGCGCTTCCGGATCTGTCGGGCACACACCCTACCTCACCCTAAGTACGGGCCTTACGTTGCTAAATCACTGCACTTAAAGGGCATCCTTGCACTGGTATCTATACTGTAGGTAGGTGCAGTTCTTTAATCGCTCGCGTACTAGCCCGGCGCGCCTCGGAGTACTGGCGGGCGCCTTTAACCCCCCTACTATCGCGCACTTGGCGTTAGCGGAGAGCGCCGGCGATTATGTTGACCAAGTGCTCTATGTGGTTCCGCGCGTCTATCCGCACAAGGAGTATTCGGGGGCTACCTTGGAGCAGCGCGTCGCGATGCTGGAGGCCATGAATTCGGGATCCGTTGCGGTGACCGAGCAGGGACTTTTGATCGATATCGCGCGGGAGTGCCGGGCGGAGTTTGGTCCCGCTACGAGGCTATCCTTCCTGTGCGGACGGGATGCGGCGGAACGGGTGCTGCATTGGGATTATGGCCGCGCCGGCGTGGTTGAGGAGATGCTTCGGGAGTTCGAGCTGCTGGTGGCGGCGCGTGGCGGCGAATTTATACCGTCGCCCGAATTTCGCGAGCGCATCCATCTGATGGAAATAGCGGGCGATCACAACCATGTTTCGTCCACAGAGGTACGCGAACGGATCGCTCAGGGCAAACCTTGGCAGCACCTGGTTCCGGGATCGATCGTGGAGCAGGTGAAGAAGATCTATTCGTGAAGGCTGGTGTCGAGGAACGCGCGTAGACGATGGCTACGGCTGGGATGGCGCAGTTTGCGGAGGGCCTTGGCTTCGATCTGGCGGATGCGTTCGCGCGTGACTGCGAAGTGCTGGCCGACTTCTTCGAGTGTATGTTCGCTGCCGTCCTGCAGGCCAAATCGCATCTTGATGATTTTTTCCTCGCGCGGGCTCAGCGTCTTTAGAACTTCCGCGGTCTGTTCGCGCAGGTTCAGGTTAATGACCGCTTCCGACGGAGAAACTACTCGGCGATCCACGATGAAATCGCCAAGGTGCGACTCTTCTTCCTCACCGACGGGAGTTTCGAGCGAAATCGGCTCCTGGGCGATGCGCAGAACTTTGCGCACTTTGCCGACGGGTAACTCCATCTTTACCGAAAGTTCTTCGGTAGTAGGTTCGCGGCCGAGTTCCTGCTGCAATTGGCGCTGCGTGCGGACCAGCTTGTTGATGGTCTCAATCATGTGCACCGGAATGCGGATGGTGCGCGCCTGATCTGCAATGGCGCGAGTGATGGCTTGCCGGACCCACCAGGTGGCGTAGGTGGAAAATTTGTAGCCGCGGCGATAATCGAACTTGTCGACGGCCTTCATAAGGCCGATGTTGCCTTCCTGGATAAGATCCAGAAATTGCAAGCCGCGATTGGTGTAGCGTTTTGCGATAGAAACAACCAGGCGCAGGTTAGCCTCGATCAGTTGCTTCTTGGCGGTTTCCGCTTCCTGTTCGCCGCGCTCGACGATCTGGAGCGTGCGGCGGAGTTCGGTGGAACTGGCACCGCATTCTTCTTCCAGTTGTTGGATGCGCTGGCTGGATTGCCGGAGTTCCTTACGCAGATCCCGCGCCGGCGATGCGCCATGCGGCGCCGGTTCTTCGAGTTTGCGCTGGATGCGTGCGATCTCTCGTTCGAGCGGCTTGAGTTCGTCTACGGCGCGGCGCAGACGTCCGGCCAGTGTTCGACGAACGGTGCCGCTGAAGGCGATATTGCGGATGACGCGCGAAATCTCGACCATGTTCCGCGCCAGAGCATAACGCAGACTGCGATGCTGCTTCGGCTTCATCTGCCGCGAGACCGCCTGCAGCTTCTGACGATGCTGCTGGGTTTTCTTGTAATACTTTTCGATTTCGTCGATCTTGGCAACCAACTCGTCGTGTTGGGCGGTGAAGTCCTCGTCGGTGATGACGAATTCCGGGAGAACCAGAATGTCCTTCACGGAATTGACGTGCTGCCGCAGATCCTCACCCAGTTGGATGATTTCGCGAATCACCAGGGCGGAGCGGGAGAGGGCTTTGCGGACGGCCCACTGTCCGCGCTCGTTGCGTTTGGCGAGCTCAATTTCGCCTTCGCGCGTGAGTAGGGGAACGGTGCCCATTTCGCGCAGATACATGCGAACCGGGTCGTTGGTTTTGTCGCCGGTATCCTGGGCTAGTTCGAGATCGCCGAGATCGTCGGGCTCTTCTGACTTTTTCTCGAAATCGAGTTTGGGTTCTTCCAGGATCTCGACGCCGGCGCTATCGAGATCGGAGAGAAGATCTTCGAACTCGCGGCCGGAGGATGGGAAATCCTCGGCCAACAACTCGTTCACCTCGTCATACAGAACGAAACCTTTTTCCTTGCCCACTTCCATGAGTTGTTTTAGCCGCCCGTACTTTTCATCGGTAGCCACTAATACCCCATTAACTCAGCGTTTCGCAGCCCTGATTCCATTTAGTGTACAACATCAGTTTCGTGGTAGCGCTTCCTTGCGGTCGCGGTTCAGTAACACCATCAGATTCCTCATTGGTGTGTCTCGCGTCGGGACCGGCGATCCAGCTCTTCGGCCAGCCGAATGGCTTCCGATAGATTCCCGTTCCGTTCGGCCGCTTTAATTTGTGCGCGCAGCGCGGCCACCTCCGATTTTGGATCTTGTGCCTTGAGGCTCCGCAGACAGGCCAACGCCTGTTCCGCAGCCTTCCCCTCCTCTAAGACTTCATCGGCAAATACTACGGTGGACAATAGATCGCGGCCGGCGTCCGAAAGGCACCCTTCGAGGTCGGAAAAACGGAACCCCGTACTCTTCCTATGTAGCTCAAACAAAGCCCGAAATACGTCTTTTGTAACAAAGCGATCCGCGACCGTCATCGCGCTCAATTCCGGGATCACGGCGTCTCGCGCAGCCTGGCTCACGAGCAATGAATTGAGCAGCAGACGTTCATAGGGAGGGACCACCGCGGCGCGGACGGTCTGCCGGCGTTCTTCGGAGCCTTTCGCGAAATGGTCGCGCACCAGTTTCTCGTCGACGCCCAAATAGTCAGCCACATCGTTCGCTACGGCGAATCGTTCCAAGCGATCGGAAATCCGCTGGATGGAGGGCGCGACGAACTTGAAACCAGCCAGCCGTCCTTCGACGGTACGCATGTCGAACTTTTTGCGCGCGCGGTCGGCTAGCCAGTGGAAGTAGACCGGAGCTTTTTCCAGACGATTTCGATACGTGTCGGCGCCGTTCTGTTTGATGTACTCGTCGGGATCGAGCTCGCCGTCGAGTTCGAGGACGCGTACATGCAATCCCTCATCGAGCAGCATCTGGATGGACTTTTCAGCCGCGGCCCCGCCGGCGGTATCCGGATCGAAATTGACGACGATCCGTCCCGAGTGGCGCTTGAGGGCGCGCACCTGGTGATTGGTGAGAGCGGTGCCGCAGCTTGCAACCACGTTGCGGACTCCGGCTGAGTAGACACCGATCACGTCCATGTAGCCTTCAACTAAGATCGAGTAGTCGGATTTGTGAATCGCGTCCTTGGCGCGGTGAAGATTGTAGAGGACGTAGCTCTTACGATAGAGCGCGGTCTCGGGAGAGTTGAGATATTTCGGTTCTTCCCCGGATTTCAAGGCGCGGCCGCCGAAGCCGATCACTTTGCCGGATTCATTGTGAATCGGGAACATCAATCTTCCACGAAAGCGATCAAAGAATCCGCTGCCGTCCTGACGCTTCATTGCGACGCCCGACACTTCGAGAACGTCGGCTGAGAAACGTGATTCAAAACGGCGAACCAATTGCTGGCCCGCTGGGTCCGAGAAGCCTAATCCGAATTCTTCTATCTGCTCGGGTGAGACGCCGCGCCGAGCGAGGTAGTTTCGAGCTTCAGTACCGGCCTGCGATCTCAGATTGGCTTGAAAAGTGCTTGCGGCGATCTCGTGCATCTCGAAAAGCTGCCCGCGCAGCTTCGCATCGGGATCCGTGAATTCGCGCTTCGGCATCGGGATGCCATTGGTTTCGGCGAGTTGCTTGAGCGCTTCATAAAAGCTGATGCGGTCGAGCTCCATCACGAAAGTGAGCACGTCGCCGCCTACGCCGCATCCGAAGCACTTGTAGCGCTGCATCGTCGTGTTGACGTTGAAGGATGGCGTTTTCTCGGTGTGGAAAGGGCAGAGGCCGAGATAGCGGCCCGTGTTGCCCATGCGCTTCAGTTTGACGCCGTAGCTTTCAATCGTTCGAGCGATGTCGACTGAGTGCTTTAACTGTTCTACAAATTCCAAAGACGTTTCTCGTTTCTCGTTTCTGGTTTCTAGTTCCCGTGGGTGGCCTTTGCCCTCATGTTGACATATTCATCTTCGCCACGCGGCTGCCTGGAGCTTTGCGGGGAGGTGTGCGTTGGCGAGATCGAGGTCATCGCCCTTTAGGGGGATTTGGAGTTCGACTGGTTTTGGAGGAGATGGATAGTTTTGACGAAACGTTAGCGTCAGGGATTGGGCGGCACCCTCGCTGACGGTGAGAGTTCGCGTAACGTCGGAGTACGATCTCAGGAGTTTGGCTTGTTGCCGGTCGTCGCAGGTTAGCAATACTTCGCGGATGATTTTGGATTCCGATGCATAGGTCAGCACTCCGATTACGTTTGGCTGCTTCAGGCGGGAGTCAGGTTCGTTGTCTGGGGGAACATCCAAACCAACGTAACGCGTGGTCACGGTTTCGCGGGATATGGAAAAGCTGGTGAGTGGAACGTAAGTATCGAAGAGGTGCTCGCCGCTGCCCAGTTTGTAGACTGACCACCACTCCACTTCTTCCAGGCCGCGCGAGACGACGAAGATTGCATTGTCGCGCACGTTTCCGTCGTCGCCTGAGACCGTCAGGGTATACAACGGCTTGTTGCGAACATCGTCGCCCAATCGCCATGTTTCGAGTGTCAGGTTGGCATCGACGCCGATGTCGCCGAGGACTTCCTTGGTGCGCGTGATTTTGCGCAGCAGCAGGCGATCGTTGGGAGGCCGGCCGGGCACGTTGGTTCCCGTGATGTCGTACGTGACGTTTCGGATCTCGACGACATCGCCGTTGGCCGAAGGCGTGAAGTCGATGGAGGAAGATGCCTGCGAGTGGATAGGCTTGGGCGGTTGCGCTACGAGGGCGCAAGACGCGATGAGGAAGAGCGGAACGAATCGAGTCATCAATCTCCTAGGAGTTGGTGCGCGGCCCAGTCCGGGCGGGTGAGAATGTTCAGGCTGCCTTGGACAAGCCGGACTGCTTCCGCGGAAATCTGTTCAGCCTTTTCGAGACGCTCGAACGCGGTTTGAAGCATGCGTGCGGCAGCGAAGCGGATCGCTTTTTCGGCAATTTCATCCAGGTGGTAGCCTTCGAGAACCGCGCGCAGGGCGGGCTGGATTTCTTCGAGCGGATATTGCTGCGGCGAGCAGATCCAGAAATTCCAGTACGACTGCAGGAGCGTGGCGAGGTCCCAAAGCGGGTCGCCCCAGGCTGCAAATTCCCAATCCACGATGCGGATGCGGTCGCGCCCGGCGGGGATGAGACAATTGTCCAGTTTCCAATCGCCCTGGATGACCGTCGATGGCTTCCATTCCTCGGTTAGTTGATCGAGAGAGCGCGCGAATTCCGGAAATTTGCGCACGGTGCGAACAAGTTCGCGTCGTCCGGCGCTCTCATCGGCAAGATCTTCTTCTCTCGCGATGTGCATCGAGAGGGCTTGCGGGAGCTCGGCTGGGAACAGCGCGCGATATTCGTCCAACTGCATTGCGTGGTGGAACTTTCGCATGGCCTTTCCGGCGAGGAGCGCTAGATCGGGCGAGAAGCGATCGGCGAGATCGTACAGTTCCGTGTGCTCGGTGAGATATTCGAGAATCAGGATCGAATTCGGAGGGTCCCAAGCATAGGATCGCGGCGCGAGTTCGACGAACGGCGCGAGGCTCTGATTCGTTCTCGATTGCCAATAGACTGAGGCTTCGCGCTCCAGGCTGGCGCGGCTGTCCGCGTCCCATTTTGCGGCTTGCTTCACCAGATAATCCCGAGTGCCGGACTGGACGTGGAAATTTCGATTGCGCCGGCTGAGTGAGCGCACCGTAAATGCGCCGGAGACGACGTCTTCGCTATCGGCAAATTTCTTGTAGAGCAAATAGTGAAAGAGATTGGCCGGCGTCAGGAACATTTGCTGCCGTGTTTAGTGGCGTTTATGGTAGCAGAAAGGATCAGTGCAGAGATTTGGCGATGTCGGAGATGGCTTTCGCGATTTCGTCCGGCGTTTCGACGTCGTAGACTTTCGGGCTGAGCGGTTTGAGTGTTCCTTCCAGTTGGTCGGGAACTTCCAGGGGAAAACGGGTTCGCATGGGGCCTCCGCCATAGCGGCCCATCCGGGCGCGCTCGAAGCGTGGATCGTGGGGTCCGATGTTTCGTTCGCGCGGTTCGTGATAGCGGATGTAGAACACGCTGCATGCCGGGAGGGCTTCGCGCGAAATGGGTTCCATGTCCTCGCCGGACTCGAAGCTCACCGGCGTGGCGATCACAACCAGCGTGCAAGGAGCGCCTTCCGACGCACGCAGCACGCCGCGCACCTGCGATACGAAGAACTGCGCGTCATGATGGCGTTCCTGGAGCGAATGAACGTCGATGGAGGCGGTGTTCGATACACCGAGCGACGATTCCAGTCGCGGCCAATCGAGATCGTGTACCTGATCCTGCTCGAAAGCCGTACGGCGGCGCGCGAGATCGAGAAGCGCGACGTGTTCCGAGAGCGAAGACGATCCCGTTTCTGAGAAAACTTTGAGCGTTGGCAGTAGCGCGGCGAGTTCCCCGCTATAGGTTCGATGCGTGCCACGCGTAGGCAGCGATGGCGCGATATTCATGATCACATTGAGGCGTCCGGGCGAATGGACATGCGCCGCCCATTGGAGATGGCCCTGGATGGCGGGCAGGAAGAAACTATCGGGCGCTTCCTCTGGTCCGATAAACTCGACGGCGGGGAGCGCCTGCCAGGATTCGGCAGGCATGTTGTGCTGGGCCGGAACTCGAAATTGTAACTGCGTCGCGCCATGTTCTCCGGTTTTCGTGTCGAGGACGCCGACCGCCAGGCGATAGTCGCCGGGGAGCACGAAAGCGTGCTGGATGCATTGCAAGTCGGCGGACTTGATATTTGGATCGAGCTTTTTTAGATCGACGCCGTTGTGGTTCTGGAAGCGCGTGCCGTCCGGAGCTGTGATCTGAAAGAAGAAGATTAACTCACCATCGTCGCGACGGCTCTCGAGATCGCGGCCGTCCATTTTCGCTTCCAGCTGGGCAACGAAACGCTGGTGGAAGGACATCTGCGGCCGAGGCGCCGGCACGCTCCAACGGAATGGCGGCCGGGCATGTTCGTTGATCCACTGATCGAAAGGGATCCGTTCAAACGCCGGGTCTAAGGAATCGGATCCGCGCGCCAGGAACGCCGCCGCGAGGAAGAGCAGAAAGCTTCGGATCACTTCCTCACTGTGCCACACCGGTGGCGGCAGAGGTTGCGGCGGCCTCGAGCGATCGGGCTTGGAATCCACGGATGTAATCCTGGCGTGGATGTTGCGAGAAGCGCATGCCGTCAGCCTTGGCCTCGGTTAAAGCGCGGGCGTTGTCCCAACGATCGTGATCGATGCGGTAGGAGGCGATGACTGCGCCCGTACGGTCGGCGCCACGTTTGCAGTGGACGAAGACGGGTCCGTCACCTTCTTTTTCCAGGATGTCAAGGATCTGCGAGATTTCCGCCTGCGTGGGAGGCGTGAGTCCGGTCATCGGGACGTTGACGTATTTCATTCCTGCGGCAGTAACCTGCTGTTCTTCCCGGCGCGCGCGTGCGTCCGATTCGCGCAGGTCGATGACGGTCTTGACACAGATTGTGGCGAGGTATTGAATGCCTGCTTCACTCGGCTGAGCGCCGCGAAATACGTGAGCATCCACTTGGCGGAAATTCTCAATTCCAGGCGTGGAAGGTCCAGCCAGGGCAGGAATAACAAAAATGCAGGTTAGAAGAAAGTTACGCATCGATGGGCAGTTCATAAAGTCAACGATCCGCTTCATCAGATGAGGGGCTCTTTGCAGTGGTTCCGACGGATTGGATTATTTTTCAGTAATGACCGCGAATCGCGACGCAGGCCGTCAGCAAGAAATCGCGTCCCCAGGAGTGGGGACGCTGCACGCAGAGTGCGTGCGCCACATGTGAAATGCGCTATGGTCGGAGCATGGGAATGCTGCGAACGGTGGGAGTCGTCGCGAAGTATCTACTCATCGGCGCTGCGGCGGCGTATGCCATCGATTGGAGCGTCTTTGAGATACGTGGCCCGGCGATGGGTACCGTGACGGTGCAGCAGTTTTTGCAGACTCCGCTCAAGGGCAATAAGCTCGAGTTCGATTATCTCGGAACTGCCGATGCCCGCTGCTCGCGCTCGCTGTTTCCGCAATTTGCTTCGTCGGCTTGGAATCCGCCGTGTTGGTGGCTGGAGCGCCACAAAAAGCAGTGGCAGACGGTCCGAATGAAGGGTCAGCGCTCCCTCGCGGTCGCGGTTCGGTAGCTACTGCTTTGCGGTAACCGGCTGCGGCGTCGCCAGATCGGAACGATTCCAGCCGCCGCCTAATGCTTGGATCAACGAGACGGACTGGCTCATCCGCTGGATTTCGATCCCCGCCAAGACTTGCTGCGCACTCAGAAGTTGGTTCTGTTCGGTGACCACGTTGATGTAGGGATCGATTCCTGTTTCATAGCGCTTCATTTCCAGATCGAGCGCGACGCGCGCGGATTCCACGGCTTGGTGCTGCTGCTGGATTTGTTGAGTCAGGATGCGCACCGAAGCAAGCGCGTCTTCCACCTGCTGGAAAGCGGTCAAAACGGATTGCCGGTACGCTGCAACGTCGGCGTTATACACGGCGGTGTATTGATTGACCGTCGCGCGGCGGAGTCCGGCGTCGAAAATCGTTTGAGAAAGCGATGGGCCGACGGACCAGAAGCGGCTTGGCCAGCTAAAGATTTTGCTCCACATCGAGCTCTCAAAACCGGCTGCGGCGGAAATCGTGACATTCGGATAGAACGCAGCGGTCGCGATTCCGATTTGCGCATTTGCGGCAGCCATGGTGCGTTCCGCAGCCGCAATATCCGGGCGGCGTTCGAGGAGCTGCGACGGTAGCCCGACGGGGATGGGAGGCGGCGAGGCGAGCATCGGCTTCACGGGGATCGAAAACTCCGAAGCGGATTTTCCGACCAGCAGCGCGATGGCGTGTTCGTATTGAGCGCGCGCGACGCCGAGGTTCGTAGCCGCGGCCTGCGCACTCTGCAGCGTGGCCTCGGCCTGGACTACGGTGATGCGATCGGTGAGCCCGAGATCGTACTGCGAGCGCGTCAGCTCGAGAGCTTTTTGATCCTGCGCGACGGTGGCGTCGAGGATTTGGCGCAACGCATCCTGGCCGCGGATTTCGAAAAAGAATATAGCAAGGCTGGATTGTTCCGTGAGACGCTCGTTTTCAAGATCGGCCGCGCTCACCTGCGCGTTGAACTGGGCTTGGCGAATGGTGTTGCGAACGCGTCCGAACAAGTCGGGCGTCCAGGAGGCGTCGAGCGGAAAATCGATGATTCCGGTGCTGCCTTTGCCGGATGTAGTTCCGGTGGCGCCCACGTTACTGCCCAGATTGGCGGATCCGCGCGAGCGCGTGTAATTTGCACCCACGGTCACAGTGGGAAAAAGCTGGCTGCGCGCTTCTCGGACAATCGCGCGGGCGGCCATGAAGTTTTCAAAGAACTGCTTGATGTTCTGGTTATCGATGTTGAGCTGCTCTTCCAGTGCGTTCAGTTCCGGATCGTTGTACATCTCCCACCATTTGCCGTGCGGCAACGCGTCTTGGGGATCCGCCGGTTTCCAGTCGCCGAGTCCGCCGAGCGTGGGGTCGGCGTTTGGTTCCGGAAGAGGAGCGGGCTGGTTGGGAGCAGAGTTCAGTTCTTTGTAATTGGGTGGAGTTGGGGCGGCGGCGGGTGGATTGTACTTGGGACCTACCATGCATGCCGCTAGCGCGATGCAGAGGAGAGCAGCAACAAGGGACGAGGTTAATTTCATACAGGTTGCTCCGCAGGCCGGGCCGACTGGCGTTCTTCTCCCCCAAAACGAAGACGTAACCGATCCAGGAACAGGTACACCACAGGGGTTGTGTAAAGGGTGAGCAGCTGGCTCATGATGAGCCCGCCGACGATGGTGATGCCGAGAGGACGGCGGAGCTCCGAACCGATGCCGGTGCCGAATGCGAGCGGCAGGGCGCCGAAAAGAGCGGCGACCGTTGTCATCAGAATTGGCCGGAATCGCAGCATGCAAGCTTCGAAAATCGCGTCGGCAGTGCTCATGCCTTCATTGCGCTCGGCGGCCAGCGCAAAATCGATCATCATGATGGCGTTCTTCTTCACGATGCCGATCAGCAAGACAATTCCGATGATAGAAATTACGTTCAAATCGATTTTGAAAAGCATTAAGGCCAGCATGGCGCCGACGCTGGCCGACGGAAGCGTCGAGATGATGGTGAGCGGATGAATCAAGCTCTCGTAGAGAATTCCGAGCACGATGTACACGGCCAGCAAGGCTGTGGCGATAAGGATGGGCTCGGAGGAGAGCGATGCCTGGTAAGCCTGCGCGGTTCCAGCGAAGAATCCGCGCACGGTTTGCGGCATGTTGAGCTTTTCCTGCATTTCGGCAACCTCTCGCGTCGCATCACTCAGAGCGACGCCCGGCTGCAAGTTGAACGATACGGTGACGGACGGAAAAAGTCCCGTGTGGTTGATAGAAAGTGGAATGTTGTTGTTGCGCGCCTGGGCAACTGCGCTCAGCGGAACTTGGCCGGCAGTGGTGGAGTTGAGGTAGATGTACTTCAATCCCTCGGGCGAAGCCCAAAATTGTGGCGCCACTTCGAGTACCACGTAATACTGATTAAGCTGCGTATAAATGATGGAAACCTGCGATTGGCCGAAGGCGCTATACAGGGCGGAGTCGAGGCTCTGCACGGTTACGCCCAAACGCGCGGCGCTCTTGCGATCGTAAGTGAGATACCGATCCAGGCCGCCGTTTTGCTGGTCGGTGTTTACGTCGGCGAAGCCGGGCAATTTACGCATTTCGCGCAACAGAATCGGGCCCCAGTGCGCGAGATCCTGCGCGGTGTCGGACTGAATGGTGTATTGATACATCGCGTTGCTGCCGCGTCCGCCGATGCGAAGATCCTGCGCGGGCTGCATGAAAGCCGATGCCACCGGCATCGCCAGCATTTTGGGGCGCATCCGGGCGAGGATCTGCGCGGCGCTGGCTTTGCGCTGGTCCAGCGGCTTGAGCGACATAAAAATAAAGCCGCCATTGGTGTTGCCCTGGCCTCCGGTGAAAGTGACGACATTGTCGACGCCGGGATCATCTTTGATGACTCTTGCGAGGCGGCGGACTGAATCGTCCATTACCGCGAACGACGCGTCTTGCGGGCCTTGCAATCCGCCGAAGATGACACCGGTGTCCTGCTGCGGGAAGAAGCCTTTCGGGATTTTGATGAAGACGGCGACATTGAGCGCGATCACCAGCAGCAGCACGATGAGCATGAGCACCGAGTTGTCGAGTACCCAGTGGAGCGACCGGCGATAGATGGAAAGCACCCAATCGAAAAATCGGTCGCCCAACCGGTACAGATAGTTATGTTCGTCGCTGTGCGGTTTGAGCAGGTGCGCGCACATGGCGGGTGTGGTCGTCAGTGAGACCACCATCGAGACGGCGATGGCCGTGGATAACACAATGGCAAATTCGCGGAAGAGCCGTCCGACGATTCCGCCCATCAGCAAAATAGGGATGAATACGGCGATCAGCGAGACGCTGATGGAAAAGACGGTGAATCCGATTTCTTTCGCGCCTTGCAGCGCGGCTTCAAAAGGTCCCATGCCAGCTTCAATGTGGCGCGAAATATTTTCCATCACGACGATCGCGTCGTCCACCACAAATCCGCTCGAAATGGTGAGCGCCATCAAAGAGAGATTGTCGAGGCTGAATCCAGCCAGGTACATCACCGTGAATGTTCCGATCAGCGAAACCGGCACTGCGACCGTAGGGATCAACGTCGCGCGCGGGTTGCGTAAGAAAAGAAACACCACGCCGACCACCAGGCAGATCGAGATGACGAGAGTGCGCTCCACTTCCTTGACCGACGCCCGGATTGTTGTGGTGCGGTCGAGCACGATCGTCATGTCGATGCCGGCCGGCAGCGATGCTTTAACCGACGGGAGCTCCTTGCGGATCTGCTCCACCGTCTCGATGATGTTAGCGCCCGGCTGGCGAAATACGGTCATCGGAATGGCAGGCTTGCCGTTGAGGTAGCCCGCGGACCGGACATTCTGCACTCCATCGGTAACGTTGGCAACGTCCGAAAGGCGGATGGCGGTGCCATTCTTGTATCCGACGATTAACGGCCGGTAGTCGGAGGCGTAGCGGATCTGATCGTTGGTTATGATGTCGGCGGTGACGATACCGTCGGAAAGCTGGCCGCGTGCCTGATGCGAGTTCTGCAGGCTCAGCATCGATTGGATGCTGGAGATGGTAAGTCCGTAATGATTGAGCTGCGCCGGGTACACATCCACGCGGACGGAAGGAAGGGCTCCGCCGCCGGTGTTTACTTGTCCCACGCCTTGGATCTGGGAAAGCTTCTGCTGGATGATGGTGGACGCTTCGTCGTACAGCTTGCCGCGATCGTAAATTTCGGAAGTGAGTCCGATCACCATGATGGGCGAGTCTGCCGGATTCACCTTGCGGTAGGTGGGGTTGGAAGGCAGATTTGCCGGCAAGTATGTTCGAGCTGCGTTGATCGCGGCCTCCACGTCGCGCGCAGCGCCGTCGATGTTGCGGCTGAGGTCAAACTGAATTGTGATGCCGGTGGTTCCGAGCGAACTCGTCGAAGTCATCTCGGAGACGCCGGCGATGTGTCCCAACTGGCGTTCGAGCGGAGTGGCTACCGATGCCGCCATGATTTCAGCGCTCGCGCCGGGAAGCGAAGCACCGACCGAGATGGTCGGATAATCCACTTGAGGGAGCGGAGAGACCGGCAGCACGGTGAATGCGAGAGCTCCCGCTAACGCCACTGCGAGGGTTAGCAGCGTTGTCGCAACAGGCCGGTTGATGAATACGCTGGATGGATTCATGCCGGATGACCTTTCGGCGCTGGACCTTGCTGCTGCGCCCGCCGCTTCTTCTTTTGACGAGAGAACTTGTCGAAGAA
Organism: Bryobacteraceae bacterium; assembly: GCA_035295865.1. Classification (GTDB taxonomy): domain Bacteria; phylum Acidobacteriota; class Terriglobia; order Bryobacterales; family Bryobacteraceae; genus Palsa-89. The sequence goes on along the minus strand of DATGIH010000472.1, from coordinate 22,930 downwards.
GATGTAGATGACTGGCGTGGTGTAAAGCGTGAGCACTTGGCTCAACAGCAATCCGCCGACCATGCAGATGCCAAGCGGACGCCGAATTTCGGATCCAATGCCGGTGCCGAGCGCGAGCGGAATTCCGCCGAGCAGCGCCGCCATCGTGGTCATCATAATGGGGCGGAAGCGCAGGAGACTCGCTTCATACACGGCGTCTGTCGGACTTTTTCCGTCGTTGCGCTCAGCTTCCAACGCAAAGTCGACGATCATGATGCCGTTCTTTTTCACGATGCCGATCAGCAGGATGATGCCGATGATGGCGACGACGCTGAGATCCTGGCGGAAGATCATCAACGCGAGCAGTGCTCCCACGCCGGCCGATGGCAGCGTCGACAGAATCGTGACGGGATGGATGAAGCTCTCATACAGCACTCCGAGCACGATGTAGACGGTGACCAGCGCGGCGAGAATCAGCAGTGCTTCGTTGGAGAGTGAATTTTTGAACGCGGCGGCGGTGCCCTGGAATCCGGCCTGGACGCTGGCCGGCATGTTCATTTTCTTCTGCAGATCGTCGATGTTCGAAATCGCGGATCCGAGGGAAGCGTGCGGCGCCAGGTTAAAGGAAATGGTGACCGATGGGAATTGGCCCTGATGATTAATGGATAGCGGCGAGTGGATTCGCTCGTAGTGGGTGAACGCACTGAGCGGGACGGCGTTGGCCGGCGTGGAGCTAACCGCTGCATTCGTCGTGTTTGAATTACTCGTGGGCGTGAGCGCGTTCCCGGGAGCGAAGAGGACTCCGGATGACGGCGTGTAAGCAGCTCCCGAGGTGATCGCATTGGAACCAGCCGAGGACGAGCTGGATGCCGAGAAGCTGGTGGACGCGCCCGGTCCGGATGCGCCGGACGAGGAGTTGGCCTGGATGTACAAGCTCGCGAGTTTGCTCGGGTCCCGTTGAAAATCGGGCAGCGTTTCCAGAATGACGTGATACTGGTTGAGCTGCGTATACATGGTGCTGATCTGGCGCTGGCCGTAGGCGTCGTACAGCGTGTTGTCGACGGTGGAGGGCGCGATGCCCAGCCGCGACGCAGTGACGCGATCGATCACCAGTGAAACTGCCAGTCCGTTGGTCTGTTGATCTGTCGCGACATCTTCGATGTCCTTGACCTTTTTCAACTGTTCGACAAATTTGTTGGTCCAAAGCAGCAGTTCGTCGGGCGATGGGTCTTCCAGCGTGTACTGATACTGCGTGCGGCTGATGCGATCATCCACCGTGATGTTCTGTACCGGCTGCATGAAGAGCTGAATTCCCTGAACGTCCTTTAGCTTGGTTTGCAGCCGGCGGATCACGTCCTGCGCACTCAGGTCGCGATCCTTGAGCGGCTTCAGATTGATGGAGAAGCGTCCGCTGTTGAGCGTGGTGTTGGCGCCGTCGGCGCCAATGAAAGAGGTGAGACTTTGCACCGCAGGGTCGGCGAGAATCAGCTTGGCGAGATTCTGGTGCTCCTGCACCATGGCTTTGAAAGATATCGTTTCCGGCGCTTGCGATATGCCCTGGATCACACCGGTGTCTTGGATGGGAAAGAATCCCTTGGGGACCAGGATGTAAAGGAACACAGTAAGCACCAGAGTTCCCAAAGCAACCAGCAAAGTGATGGTCTGGTAGCGCAGAACGAACTTGAGCGTCCGTCCATAGAAGGCGATCATCCGCTCAAAGGCGTGCTCAGACGCGCGATAGAAACGCGTTTGCTGCTCTTCCGGATCGTGACGCAGAGTGCGCGCGGCCATCATGGGGGTGAGGGTCAGAGAAACCACGGCGGAAATCACGATAGTGACGGCCAGCGTCACGGCGAATTCGCGGAACAGCCGGCCCACAACGTCACCCATAAAGAGCAGCGGAATCAGCACGGCGACCAGCGAGACAGTCAGCGACATGATGGTGAAGCCGATCTGCTCCGCGCCTTTGAGCGCGGCCTCCATCGGAGGATCGCCGGCTTCCAGGTAGCGCGAAATGTTCTCGATCATCACGATCGCGTCGTCCACTACGAATCCGGTGGCGATGGTGAGCGCCATCATCGAAAGATTGTCCAGGCTGTAGCCAAGCAAGTACATTGCGCCGAGCGTTCCGACCAGCGAGATAGGAACGGCGACCGCCGGGATCACGGTGGCGCGGAAGCTGCGAAGGAAGATAAAGATCACGAACACGACCAGCACGACGGTGAGCATCAGCTCAAACTCGACGTCCTCGACGGACGCCTCGATCGGGACCGTGAGATCCGTCATCTGAGTGACCCGGATCGCGGCCGGGAGGTTGGCTTCGAGCTGCGGCAGGATGGCCTTGATGCTTTTAACGACGCTGATGGTGTTCGCGCCGGGCTGGCGCTGGACGTTGACAATGACGGCGGGCGTCTCGTTCATCCAAGCGGCTTGGTTGTTGTTTTCGACGCCATCCACCACGCGCGCTACGTTGCTGAGGACCACCGGCGCGCCGTTGCGATAGGCCACAACTACGTTGCGGTAATCCTCGCTGCGTTGAAGTTGGTCGTTCGCGTCGATCTGATAATCCTGGCGCGGTCCGTCGAAATTCCCCTTGGCTGCATTGACGCTGGTTTGCGTCAGCGCGGCGCGGAGCTGCTCCAGCGTGATCCCGTAGGAAGCGAGCGATGCGGGATTCGCTTGAATGCGAACCGCCGGCTTCTGGCCGCCGCTGATGCTGACCAGGCCGACGCCGTTGAGCTGCGACAGTTTTGGCGCGAGCCGCGTGTCGATCAGATCTTCCACCTGCGAGAGCGGCATGCTATCCGACGTAATGGCCAGCGTTAGCACCGGCACATCGGCGGGATTCGTTTTGGAATAGATGGGCGGGGCCGGGAGGACGCTCGGCAAAAAACTTCCAGCGCCGTTGATCGCGGATTGGACCTCTTCCTCGGCGACGTCAATGTTCAGGCTCAGGCTGAATTGCAAAACGATGACGGAAACTGCACCCGAACTGGTGCTGGTCATCTGCGTGAGGCCCTGCATTTGCCCGAATTGCCGTTCCAGCGGTGCGGTGACCGTGGTTGCGACCACATCCGGACTCGCGCCCGGATAAAACGTCAGCACCTGGATCGTCGGGTAATCCACCTGCGGCAGCGCCGAAACCGGCAATTGCGTGTAGGAGACGATTCCCACGAGCAGAATCGCGGCCATCAGCAGCGAGGTGGCGACCGGCCGCAGAATGAATGGACGCGACGGACTCATGGAGCGGGCGTCTTCGCGTTAGCGGGCGAATGGCTGGTCGATCCGGGAGGCCCGCTCTTGGCAATATTCACCTTTGCGTTCGCTTGCAGCTTTTCGAAACTGCTGTCGGCCACCACATCGCCCGGATTGATCCCTTCCACGGCGGTCATGTTCGCGTCCGATTGTCCCGGCGTGATGTTCCGCATGATGGCGGTGCCGTTTTCAATCACATATACGAACGCTTGTTCGCCGTTGTGCTGAATGGCGGATGTAGGAATGATGGTAACGCCGTGCAGCGTTTTCACCAGCAGCCGGGTGTTCACGAACTGATTGGGAAACAGTGCGCCGTTACTGTTATCGAAGATGGCGCGCATTTTGACCGTGCCCGTGGTGGTGTCGATCTGATTGTCGATGGTCTGCAGCTTGCCGGTAGCGATTTTGGTTTGCGCGGTGTGGTCGTAAGCGTCCACGCGCAGCGGCGCGCCATGTCGAAATTGCGCTTGCACCGTCCCGAGCACATCCTCGGCGACGGTGAATATCACAGTGATCGGCTGCTCTTGGGTAATGACTACCAACGGGGTAGTGCTGTTGGCTTGCGCGAGATTGCCTGGATCCACCAATCGCAAGCCGACACGTCCGGTAATCGGGGCCGTGATGTGGCAGTAGCTCAGTTGAACTTGATCGAATTGCAACTGGCCTTGATCGGCCTTGACTGTTCCTTCGTCTTGCAGGACGGTTTTTTCCTGATCCTCCAGTTGCTGTTTTGCGATGGCGTTTTTTTCCCAGGCGGCTTTGTACCGATCGAGATCCATTTTGGCTTGCGCGAGTACGTGCGTGTCTTTTTCCAGAGTGCCCTGCGCTTGAGCGACGTTCGCCTCGTAAGTGCGGGGATCGATATCCACCAGCGGATCGCCTTTGTGGACCAGTTGTCCTTCCGTGTAATGCACCGCGATGATTTGTCCGGTGACTTGGCTAGTGATGGAGCTGGTGTAGACCGGTGTGACTGTGCCGATGGCTTCCTGATAAACTCCGATGTCGCCTTTCTTCGCGGTTGCCGCCGTGACGGTCACTGGTCCGCCACCCAGGGCGCCCCGCCGGCCTCCGCCGCCGCCCCCGGACTGCGCCGCCACTTTGGGAGCGCTCTGCTGGCGCAGAATAACCACAAAAAGGCCGGCAAAAATCAACAGGATGATCAGCCAGACAATGATGCGCTTGACCAATGAACGCTGCTTCGATTTCGGATGACCGGAATGCGTCTCATGCTGAGACGGCGATGGTTTGTTTGGCTGGGCTGGCGGCCCACCATGTTCTTCCGCCATCTCAGATCCTCCAATTAAGACTACGGGGGCCAGATTCCAATCGATTACGTATCGGCGAGCCGATCGAAGAGGGCATGAGCCAAATGTATCCTAATAGCAACATGGAAGAGGAGTTGCGACGGCGACGTGGAACAGCGATCACTCAAAATCCTGCCGTCGCATGTAAGGATGCTGAAAACGTGACATTAGTTACTCTACGAGGCGGAACACTGTCCATGGATCGTCAAAATGGCTCTTTCGAGCCACTGATTTACGGCCTAGAGCTAGTACCTACAGGAAACCGGGTGTGGGATAACCGAGATCGGCGTAGAGCTTCCATGCCTCCGGATTCACAACTCGGCGAAGCACGTTCAGTTGCCATTCTTCGAACTTCAGGGGTCGACGGGATGAGTCGTGAGGATTGACACCGCGGATTTGCAAAGCGTCGCTGCACCATCCAGTAGCCGGCGAAATCTTCCCCGCGGTCACTTCTCTTATCAGCGCCCTGAGAACCTCGGGATCAGCCGTGAGATCCTCTTGGCGAAAAACCTTGCCATCCTGCGCTTCTTCCGTGATGGCGTTTAATAGACAGGCGCCGTGGATAAAAAGCTTGGTATGGTAGTCGCGATTGGGCAGAACTAATCCAAGGCGGTCAATCATGGTGTCTACATAACTTATATTCCAGAAACGTTGATCAGCCATTCCATCGAACAGAGCAAGCTGAGAGCGCAGGCGGGCAATTGGTTCACGAACCAGAACCGCGGAGCTGAACATGCCAGGGAGTAGAGCTTTGAGACCGGCGATTTGCTTTCGGTCGAATCCGTGCACATCGCCGGCTACGGCATAATGGCGGCCCTGGACGCGCAGAATTCTGAGGTACTCGAGACCATCCAGCTTGCTGGCTTGCCCAAAGGCTTCCCAAACGCCATTTGCCGCATGGACGCAAAAAATATCCTTATGCGAATTGAGGACCTTCGCGAGCCAAGCTGTGGCGGCGCAGCCCCAGGATACGACCGCAAACAGATGAGGAGGCGACGGGTCGTGAAACCACTGCTTTTGGAGATCTGTCAGGCCATCGAGGAACGATGTTTCAGAATTGAGCTGTGCCGACGTCACGCTTTACATGATACGCCGGAACGCACACGATTCGTCGCGAGTAACGTCTACCCGGACGGCACTGGTTATGCGCTTACTTTACAGCCAGCGTGACAGTGTTCACGGACGGTACGCCGCCCACTGCGATGGTCACCGGTACCACCGGCCCGGGAGTGATACCCGCAGGTATTTGCACATTGATCTGGCTTACCCCGGCAACAAGAGTTGGCGCGGCGCCCTGGTACTGAACGTTCGCGTTCACTCCCCCGATGGTCACCGTCACTTTTTGCGCAATCATTGGTGGATTGGCTGAAGGAACCAGAACGCCGTCGGCAACTGCGGGTTTCAGCACACCTGTACCGGTGGCGAAAAGAACTACAGCCGATCCGATCGGAGCGGGATTGGAAGCGGAATTCTGAGACAGATTGGCGTTCAGGATAGCGCCCTGACCTGTTCCGGAGGAATCGGCGGAGAAGAGCGACGGATTTACCGCTGCGACCGGTAACGTTGCGCTGTAGGAGCTACCTCCTGCTTGCGTCACAGTCATCTGCACCGAAGTCTGTCCGGCTACTTCGAACGGAACCACCGCGTTTACCTGGCCGGACCACGCGTAAAGGAGCGGCGCGGCCGTCCCATTGAATGTGACCTGGACGTTGCCGAGGGTGGTTCCAATGGCGCCATTCGGGGAAGCAACGGCGCCAGCCGGCGTGGCGGGACCGAGCGTCGTCCCGAAAATGCTGACCAATTCACCGGGTGCGACGGCGCCGCTCGCGAAGCTCGCTCCGTTTACCACAGCATGCACTCCCGCTACGTCGGGAAGCAACCCGTAGACTGCGATTTCTCGCGAATCGGTCGGCAGAAACACTTTGCCGTTGGCCACCGTGGGATTCGCGAATTTGGTGAAGTTACCCATCGCATCGCGAGTCGCATTCATGCCGGAATTCCACAACTCCTTGGAAAGATCCATGGCGTCGAAGGCGTGCAGAGTTCCGGGACCCGGAAGCGCGGATGTGTCAGCCGCGGTGGCCCACAGGATTCCCGAATCGGAAAGACTGCCAAAAGCCGACAACGTCATCCCCGGGAACGGCTGGTGATGAACGATTGTGCTCGAGCCAGTGGAAAATGGAGTGACCGCGAATATTCCATTCTCCATTCGATAGGAACGGGGCGGCTGTCCCTGCGGCCACAAGTAGAGAATCTGTCCGCCGATATTGTCCCAAAACGCATTGTTGAAGATCAGAAAGCTGGTTTCCTGTTGCGCCAGCGGCAACGCCGGATTGCCCGCTTCAAAACCCTGCAGCACTTGCGTGTTGCCTGTCGCTTGATGTCCCAGGTTGTCTCGATCCATCAGAAAGAGCACGCCCTCTTTTCCAATCGAGAAGATAAGATTCGAACCCGGAATCAGCACTGGGCCCGTTGCTCCAAGATCGGTGTCGTTGTCGTTGAGCGTGGAAAACTCCGCCGGAGTAAAATAATCCGCGACGTTGAGGCCTCCCTGGGTTTTGATCCGCAGCACCGATTCTCCAAACGCGTCTGTGCCGTTCCAGGTGCCGTTTCCAGTGGCAACGTAGAGATTGCCGGCTGAGTCGGCCGCTAAGCCTCGACCGCCCTGCCAGATGGAAGCGCCGCCGTCGTTCGGTGTGGTGTTAAGCACCGCCGTCTGCTTGAGTGTCGCGGCGTCGTAGCCGAGCAGCCATCCGTGCCAAGGCGGCATATCGCCGATGGATCCGAAAGCAATATAGACCGTGCCGTTCAGCAGCAAAAGGCCCGGCCTTTGGAGATGTTCCCGGGCATACAGAGGAAGCTGGCCGTTTACGAGGGCATCCAAGCCTCCCCAGCCGGTTCCCGTCACGCTCGCTTGAATCTCCACCGGTCCGTTGAACTTCTCCGCGCCGGTTGAAAGATCGAGCGCGTGTAACCAGTAGGCGTAGACGTTCCCGTTGCCGCTATTGGTGAAGGTGAAGTGAACGACATAGATCGTGTTGGTGGAAGGATCGATGACAGGGGTGGAGAGAATCCCGATTTGGGCCAGGATGTCGGTGTAAGAAGAGGCCACCGTGGAAAATAAGTTCGGATCCACGGCAAGCCCCAGGTTGTGCTTCCAGAGCGGCGCGGTGCTGGATCCACTGTCCGCGTCGAAAGCGTACACGCTATTGTTCATGGTGGCCACAAACAGGACATTGTGCGGCACACCCGCCACGTTGACGCCGCGTTTATAGAGCGGCTGGGCGTAGACGTCGCCATCCACGGCCAGCGTGTAGAGCTTGCCGAATTGCGTGGGATTTACGTTGGCTTTGTTGAGTACGAATTCGCCGAGATTGGCATTGGTGCGATTGTTGTCATAGTTGGCGGTGAGGACATCCACCTGGGCCCACAAGGCCGGCAACACAAAAAGCGATAGAAGTGCGCGCATAGGTTCGAAACAAACTTTTAGCTTAACGCCTGTGGCGCGCGATTCGAAATGGCCAGTTGCAACACATTCGCAATCTCCGTGTGGCCCATCTTGGTTGCCCAAGCGGCGGGTTGCGCCCATGGCTCGGCATCCGGTTCAACTACCGGGGCGCCACGCGCGATCAACAGCTCCACCATCGGTTTGTGCCCCCAACGGCAGGCCCAGCCGAGCGGCGTGGAGCGTAGCAACTCGTCCCGGAAATCCATTGGCGCGCCGTGGTTGAGCAGCATTTCGGCGAAACGGGCACGCTGCACCTGCGTGGTACCTTGGCGCGCTGCAAGAAAATGCAGGATGGTCGCGCCCATGCGATGGATTTGCTTGAGATCCACGCGGGGAAGGAGAATCTGCATGCATTGAAAGAAACCTTCGTGATCCCGGCCATCCGGATTGACGCCGCGGATGGGTTGGATCAGAATCCAATGCCAGCGTGAATCGCCGGGCGCCCAGTTGAGCTTCGCGATTGCGAGCTGCACGATAGACGGGCACCCATGATCGGCAGCGGCCCAGGCTAGTTCGCTGGCGAGTTCTTCACTCGGATCGGCGTCCAGCAACCTCTTGGCTTCGCTGGTGTCGTGCGCTGCGGCGACCATGTAGGGCTGCGGCTTGGCGCCGCGAGCGAGCAGCAAGTCTTTCACAACGCCATCTTTATGGCGATAAGCATGGCCTAGCGGCCATCCGGAGGCGTACACGTTTGCATTCGGATCCGCTCCGCGATCGAGCAAAAGTTCCGCGAGGTCTCGCCTGCCGACCAAAGCTGCGTACCACAGCGGAGTCCCCCAGCTTTCCGTGGGTTCTTCCACCTGATCGAGAACCGTGCGCTCATCCGGATCGGCGCCAAGATCGAGGAGAAGCCGCAACATTTCGAGCTGTTGATGATTCACTGCGAGCGTGAGCAATCCGCCGTGCGCGCCACGAAGTTGACGGAGCAAGCTTGGATCGTTCCCGATCAATTCACGAACACGTCCCGCATCACCGAGAGCCACCGCGCCATTGAGGGTCAAATCCGCACCTGCGAACAGCAGCCGCCGGGCCATTGCGGGAAACTGATCAAGCGAGTTGTCGCGCGGATCCACCGCAAGCGCCGCGCGATCGAGTGGTGTATCGCCTCGGGAGTCCGGTTTACGCGGATTCGCGCCATGCTTTAACAGCCAATCCGCCATTTCCAGATTCATCTCTTCGGCGGCGATGTGCAAAGCCGAGCGCCCGTCGCGGTCGCAGGCCCGAATCAAAGACTCGTCCGATTCGAGCAGCCGGATGGCTTCGGAATTTTCGCTCTTGCGGATGGCCGCGTGGATTTGATCCTGGATGGGCGAGACCGTAGCATTTGGGCAGCTCAGGGCTTCCCGGCGCTCCCGCTCGACGCGTTCGATCACCGCGACAATGTCGTCGTAACCGCGTTCCTTCGCGATAGTGAAAGCGGTGGTAGCGTCGCGATGCGGCCAGATGCCCTTGTGCGCATCCGCGCCTGCTTCCATCAGAAGCCGGACCAGTGCTGCATCGCGGCGGAACACCGCGTAGTGCAGCGCGCGATGTTCGTCGTTTTCCGACATATCCATTCCGGAAAGTTCTGGCCTTGCGCGGAGCAGCGTCCGTGCTCGATCGAGGTTGCCTGTCTTTACGGCTTCCGCCAGGCTTTTGATATTCGCTCCGTCGACGAACGCCTTCAGCTTGGTCCAACTTTCGTATCCGTAAGCGCGCGCCACGACCCGCTGCGCGTCGTTGAGTGCAAATCGCGCCGGATCCGGATCGCGCTCGAAGAGCTTCACCTCAGCGACGGCGCCGGGTTGGCCTGAACGGAACTCATCCAGCAAATCCTTGGCTTGTTTCTTTAATTGCTCCAGATTGGCTTCGGCGGGAAGCCGGCGCGTCGGAGCGGGAAGGGGAGTGGGCATGACGATCTCCTTTCAAGATTTGCCCGCAGTCCGCGTTCGGGCTGAAAGAAGATTCGTCTCGGAACAATCAAAACGAGTGGAACATCGGTGGGCTCAGCCCTTCCCGCGGACCCGGAGGCGCCCGACGCGCGCAAAGGGTGATGGTAGCACGGAGCTCGGGGCTGGGGGCTCGGGATTAGGGATTGGGGCTTGGGGATTGGTGGAGTTCCGTTTGCACCAGGTCGTTCAATTGTTGGCTGGTGAATTGGGAGCCTTCTACCATGGCTGCCAGCTTACCGTCGCGGTCGATGATTGCAGTCGACGACGTGTGGGTGATGGCGCCTTCTTCGGCCCAGAAGACTACTCCGAAATGCCCAGCGATTTTACGGATTGATTCTTCGGGACCCGTCAGGAACTTCCAGGTTTGCGAATTTGCGCGCCAGCGCTGCGCGTAATCCGCCAGGACCTGAGGCGTGTCGTGCTGCGGATCCAGCGTGATGGAGAGCAGCGTAAGTTTCCCGGCGAATCTTTTTTGCAAGCGGGCGAAGTTGGCGGAAAGGCGCGGGCAGACATCAGGCAAGGGACAGCGCGTGTAGATGAAGTCAATCGCAACCACTTGTCCGAGAAATTCAGACAATCGCACGACGTTGCCATTTTGATCGGTCAACGAAAAATCCGGCATCACCTGGCCAATTGCGATCTTCTCTTCCGGCTTGGGCACTGGGACGTCCGCGAGATCGGTTTCCACCACCTGAATGTGCCGCGCCTCCGTGGCCTTCTTAGTCACCTTTATCTCAAAATCGATGCGCGAGCCCGGTTGAAGCTGTGCGAGGTCAGTGGCGGCATCCACGTGAAACGGCATCGCCATTGCCTCCATGTAGTGTGGAATTGCTCGATGCGAGATGGTGGCCATCCGGTTTGGGATATCCACGGCGAGCACGATGCCTTGGGCGCGGAAGTGACGTGCGCACGAGCACAGGAAAATTGGCAGCAGTACCAGCGCTACGTGCTTACTTGAAATACAAAACATCGGGGCGGATGGCGTGCTCTGTCTCAGAGCAGGGGCCGCATTGCATCTGGTAATCCGGCCGGGCGGCGTGAACGATCTTCGGAATCAACTGGGGATGGTCGGGTTGGTGATAAGAAGCGATGGAGAGCCGCGGTTTGTATTTCGCCAGCGTGTCATGAGCACCGGTGAGCGCTTTCGGTTCCGCGCCTTCGATATCGAACTTGATGTAATCGACACGATCGAGCTTTAGTTCCGCCATCAGCTTGTCGATGGTGGTCAGTGGGATTTTTTCCAGGTCAACCGCTCCCTCGCGCTGGAGCACGAAGGAATCGGCGGCGGAATTCTTGGGGTCCACGCGCAGCGTGAGGAAGTCGTCTTTGTCCCAGACGCCTTTCGGAATCAGGATCACTTGGCCGGCGGCGATTTCTTTCTCGTAATTACGCCGCAGACATTCCAGATTCTCGGGCGCGGGCTCGATGGCGACCACCGTCTTGGCGCCCGCAGCCAACTCTTCATGCACGGTAACGCCGACGTTGGCCCCACAATCCAGAACGATGTCGCCTTGATGCGGACCGTACTCGCCCGAGCCATAAATCCCGCGCCGCTGTTCGGCGAGGTTGAATGGCAACACATAGCGGCTGCCTGCGGGAATCCAATAGCGACCCTTCGGTGTTTGCCACAGCTCGTAAGCTGGGGCGTCCTGCTGAATCATCTTACTCGCGTTCAGGATCTCCTCGTTATAGGCGATCTGGAGCTTCAGATTGTCGCGGGCTTTGAGCGCTTCCGGAAACGAACAATCCGGGCTGCGCCCAATCGCTACCCAGGTGGCCAACCGGAGCGGGGCGAAATACGTATAGGCGAGCGCCAGGGCGATCAGGATGACGATGACCAGGCCGGCGCGGGAAGCTTTCACCCATGCATAATATCAGTCATCGTATGATGATTGGGAAGATCAGAAGCGGGCTCCTGAAGTGGTACGGCAAGCACAAGCGGGATCTTCCGTGGCGGAAGTCGCGCGATCCATATCGCATCTGGATTTCCGAGATCATGCTGCAGCAAACGCGCGTGGCTGCGGTGATTCCTTACTACGAGCGATTTCTGGCGCGGTTTCCGGATGTGCGCGCGCTCGCGGCGGCGCCCGAACAGGAGCTGCTCGCGGCTTGGGCCGGGCTTGGCTATTATTCGCGCGCTCGAAATCTGCAGCGCGCCGCTCAAAAGGTTGTCGAACTCGGGGATTTTCCGCGAGACTATACAACGCTGCTGAGTTTGGCTGGCGTGGGAGACTATACGGCTTCTGCGATCGCGAGTATCGCATTCGATCTGCCGCACGCCGTGATGGACGGCAATGTCGTGCGCGTTCTCAGCCGGCTCACCGGCGCACGTGGAAATGTGGATTCGCTGGCCGTGCGAAATCGGCTCCGGGCCACGGCCGAACAGCTTCTGCATCCGGGCCGCGCGGGTGAATTCAATCAGGCCATGATGGAGCTCGGGGCTACGGTGTGTCTGCCCAAGCAGCCGCGCTGTGGAGATTGCCCGATTCAACGGCATTGCGTGGCACGCGAACACGCAATCGAGAACGAACTCCCGCTGAAGTCCGCCAAGCCAAGCGCGAAACGCGTGGAAAAGGAACTGTTGGTAGTGGAGAAAGCGGGCAAGATCCTGGCTTGGCAGAGGACGCCCGAGAATCCGCGTCTGGCGGGATTTTGGGAGCTGCCCGAACCGGCGCAGTTGGCGAGCGCGAGCGTGGGCGAAAGAATCGGAGAATTCCGGCACACCATTGTGAACACCAATTTCGTCTGTCAGGTATTTCGCGCGACTGTTTCAGCAGCCCCGAATGGCTTCCGCTGGCTCGCGAAGTCGAAAATGAATGAGGTTCCTATGAGTACTACCGCGAAGAAAGCTCTGGCCTGTTTAGCGGATTAAGTGTTTTGTGCGTTAGAAGTACGTGTAACTTTTTAGCTGGGACGAAGTCTCATCAAACGGATGAATCGTATATTCCCAGCTATCCTATTCGCGTTGGCGCCAGCCGTTGTGCAGGCGGAGAGCGCGATGCCCAGCATCGGTTACACCGGCGCGCCCGCCGATCATAATGGAGCAAACTGCAGCACGTGTCACAGCACCTTCGGCGCCGCCAACAGCGATTCGCTAGGGGGCGTAACTTCCTCGATTACGGATTACAATCCGGGTGTCCAGCAGATGGTCCATGTCACCGTGCACCATCCGACGGCGAGCCGGTGGGGCTTCCAGATGACCATCCGCGCGGTGAGCGACGAGACCTCCGAAGCGGGAACGTTTACGGCAGGTACGGGAATCACGGTGGTTTGCGATGACGGATCGAAGTTCGGATCGGCGCCGCCCTGCAGTGGAAACAACGGGCGGCAATTCGCCGAACAGTTGGATGCACCGACGACGAACGCGGGCGCTGGATTCGATTGGACCATCCCGTGGACGCCTCCGCAGACCGAAATCGGAAGGTTGCACGTTTATGTCGCGGCAGTGGCGGCGAATCAGGACGGCACGCCGCAGGGCGATCACGTGTACACGTTCGAGACCACCATTTCCGCCGTGGGGGCTTGCAGTCTCGCAGCCAAGCCGACGTTGCGCACCGTGATGAACGGCGCGTCTTTTCAGCCGCCGATCTCTTCGGGGGCGATGATTAGCGTGTTTGGCTCGGGCTTCCAGGTATCCGGGTTGAAGCGAACGGTCGGGCTAGGAGATTTGGAAAACAACGACACGACGTTTCCGACGGTGCTGGCATGCGTCGCGATTGAGATGTCGGGTCCGGGGATCGCGACGCCCGTTCGCATTCCGATCGCGTATGTGCAGGCGGATCAGATCAACGCGCAGGCTCCCGAATTCACGGGCACTGGGCCGGTGATGGTGAAGGTGATTTTGAATCCGGATAAACCAAACCAGTTTGTGAGCGATGTGGCGACTTTGAACTCTCTGCAAGCATTTGCCCCGGCTTTCTTTTTTATTCCGGGTTCCCATACAATCTCAGCGCAGATTGCAGGCACCGCGATTCCTGTGGCGGATCCATCGCTCGTACCGGGTGGCCGGCCCGCCAAACCTGGAGAGTTGATCACGCTGTATGCCACCGGCCTCGGCGATCTGATGCAAGCCGTGCCGCCCGGTCAATTGACGACTACGGCGGATCAAGTGGCAACGCCAATCACGGTGACGATTGCGGGAAAAACTTTGGCGGCCTCGGATGTTCTCTATGTGGGTGCTTCGCCCGGTTTGCTCGCTGGTTTGTATCAGATCAACTTGCGAGTGCCGTCCTCGACGCCCAATGGCGATGCTGCCGTCACGCTTTCGATTGGCGGCTCGCAATCGCAAATGGGGATGTCGATCCCGGTGCAACAGTGAACGGCTGACGTTTCCGAACCGCGACCGCGAGGGAGCGCTACCACGGATGTTGCGATTGCGCTTCTTTGCGGTCGCGGTTCGGTTTGGATTGCAAGGAACAAGCACGCGCTACTGCAGCGCTGTCTGACCCTCGAGCAATTGCTGCACGCTATGGTAGAGAGCTGGATTCCGCAGAACAAAGAATAATCCGCCGCGGCCGTTTTGGCTGCTGTCGCAATCCGGGCCTGAGAGTGTTCCCTGCTGGTTATTATCGCCGAAGATGACGTAAGGGCACGTCCCGAATAGGCACGCGTTTCGCTGGACGGCGCACTCCGGCGAGGAGTCATTCGCGCTGCAGTGACGGCTGGGTGGTCTGCCCTGGATTTCAACCTTTCCCGCAACAGAAGTTGACACGCCAATCTTCGCGTGATTCCCATCTGGCTCACTTACGCCGGTGAATCCGAGAGTCGTCGACTGCCAGCTTCCCGAGGTCGCGATTTCGACCGCACCCGGTTTTGCGAGCGATGCGTCCCAGCATCCGATGGAAGTGGACGCGGTCGTGGTCGGAATCTTAGGATCGGCCCACCACGACGCGACGCGCAGCGGGACGCCACCCAGCAGCGCCGAAACCATTTGCCACGGCGGCACATTCAGGTGCGATGGTTTCGAGATCAGCACCACCCCGCTTGATAGCGTCGCGGTGGTCGCTGCATTGCTCTTCGATTCGCTTCCTAGACTCCGCACCAGCTGCTCAATGTCGGCCGGCCCGCCGTTTTTTACTATCTGCAGATTTGCCGGATCCGTGACAACGCTCGCATTCACAAGCGCAGCCAAGACAGCAGCGACATCCGCCTTGTTGAGGTTCAATGCGAAGAAGTGCTGGCTGACCAAAACGTCGTTGTCTTTCACGCATCCTAGCGTATTTCCATCGGTATTGCGCGGTTCCTTCACGCTTCCGGACGCCGGCCAAGAGGGCGTGGAAACTTGCAGCACCATTCCGCTGCCGGTATCGTTCCACGCCAACATGCCTTTGGAATGGCCCCAAGGAGCGAACTGAGTTTCCAACGGGTCTCCATAGAACTGATCGTTCCATATCACGTAGTAGAAACCGCCGTCGTAGACTTGGCTGAAAGTCGCGCCGAGCGGGTCCGTGACGGAATCACCCAGGCAGCCGCCGCCTGGTTGCAGCGCGCCGTTTGCACTGCTCGCATACACGAATTGTTGACTGAACGTGCTGTACGGTTGCACCGATCCTCCGAACAAGCATGTTCTTTGGATACCGCCGCCGCACTCGGGGAAAGATGCTGCGTTGAACTTGAATACAAACCACCAGTTCACGGGTTGACCTGGCGCTAAAAGTGGAACGGGGGCATCTTGCGCCAATAAGAGCCCGGCGCAGAGACACAGCAAAGCCTTCATGTTCTGCTAGAGTGCCGCTCCTGAGCTTTTGTTCTCAGCAAATCCTTCAGCTGGGGCGTTTCTTCGTGGAGTTCTTCCCTGAGATGGCTCGGATTCGAGCTTCGAGCTTCGAAGCTTCACCTTTACGCTTCATCTTCTTCAATAACTCGACATAGTCGGTAGCGGTTTCGGCGAGCAAATCCAGACTGGGATCGGACGCCGCCGAAACAGGCCGCTTTGAGGTGAGAATGCCGCGCTTGTCCAGAATCGCGATGGAGAGCCGATAGAGTGGTTCCGCTTCCGTCAGATTTTCACGCGCGATATAAATGGAAGCCAGCGTGTTCAAGCTCGTCACAGTTTCGCTCTCGCGCGTGGAGAGTACCTGGCGGACCAGAGGTTCCGCGTCCACCGGGCGATTGAGCGCGGCGTACACTTCCGCCAGCTTCTGGTACTTACTCGCCAGCTCCGGGTTTTCTGCGCCCAATTCTTTGGTCCAAATAAAAACAGAACGCTCGTAGCATCGAACTGCTGCGCCATAATTCTTCTGCTGTGTGTAGACCCAACCAAGCCGATCCAAGTTCTTGGCTACTTCGGCATGCATCGGGCCAAAACCGCCTTCGCGGATCGAAAGCGTTTGGCGGAGCAGCGGCTCGGCGTCTGCGTACTGTTTCTGCTCCAAGGACAAAGAAGTCAGTGCATCCAGCGTGGGAAGCAGTTCCGGGCTGGCGGACGGAAGTGCGGCTTGCTGAATTTTCAAAACACGTTGGTAGTACGTTTGCGCCGAGGGCACATTGGATCGAAGCACGTACATGCGGGCGAGCTGGCTCAAGTCGGAAACCAACTCAACGCTTTCATGGCCGGCGAACTTCTCTCGAATTGCGAGCGCACGCCGCAAGTACTTCTCGGCTTCCGGATATTTGGAATCCGCCTGCAGCACTTTACCTACTTCTTCAATGGCGGGCAAGAGCTTGGGATCTTGCTCGCCATGTTCGCGCTCCATAATCCGCAGCGCTCGTTCCAGAAGCTCCGTCGCTCGCGCGTACTTCATCTGCGCGAAGTTCACTCGCGCGAGATCCTGCACTGCGGTGATGATCTGAGGATTCGCGCGGCCCAGCGCATCTTCTTCCAGCTCGAGCCGTTTTTGGTAAATCTTTTCCGCTTCCGGATAACGGCTCTCCGCGGAGTAGTAATCCCCCAGTTCCCGGTAGGCTTTAGCGGTTCGCGGATCCGTGGGTTTCCATTGACCAGCTTCCGTGACTGCAGCGAGAAGCGAGCTCTCCTTTTTGGATACGGCCGCCTGCGGCTTTTCTAATGTTTGCGCAAAGGTGCTCAGCCCAAACAGGATTACTGCACTCGCAGTGGTAGCGGTACGGAGTTCCAGAGTGGTCATTTCGCCAAACCATCGGCAGAACAGAGATTGAAATGTAGCGCGAGGCCGGGTTTAGCCAAAAAATGAAACTAGCTGCGCGGGAGTTTGCTTAGAAAGATACCGGAAAAGCAGTATGGCGCTCTCAGGCGCTGCTTACCACGCGCCTTGACCGGCGACGAGCGTCCAAAATGTCCGGACAAGAATGATCAAATACATTCGTGGTGTGAGCTCGCGCACCAGTTTTAGATCGAGCGCCGCGCGATCCGGGAATTTTATGCTGCTGCGTCCTGAAACTTGCCAAAGTCCGGTCAGCCCGGGCTTCACCGACACAAGTTCAGAAGCGTGAGGGCCGTAATAGCGAAGCAGTTCGATGCGTGTGAGGGGGCGCGGACCTACGAGTGACATCTCGCCGTGCAACAGATGCCAGAACTGTGGGATTTCATCGATCGAGTGGCGGCGGCAGAACGCCGCGAACCGGCTGGTGATTCTTGGATCTTGCGCTGATTTTCCATTTTCGGCTGGTTCAGCGACCACATACTCGACCCATCCCATTTTGCCGAGTGCGGAATCCTCGGACTCCCACATCGATCGGAGCTTCAGCATCCAGAATGGGCGGTTGTGCCGGCCAATTCTCAAATGAGCGACGAACGGCGATCTCCGTGAAAGAACCGCTACCACCAACGACGAGCCAATTAAGATTGGACTCGCAAGCAACAACAGGAAGAAGCCCGCCACGCGTTCGATAACGTCGCCGAACGTGATTGGCTGCAGCGCTGGAACGCGTTCGAATTGAATGCTGGGAAGCATGTGCTACTTGGAGTATAAAGGCGGAACCGCGCGAACGGAAGGATTGTACAATTTCTTTGCATTCTTTTTACAGCCTGCGTTTCTAACTAGTTACGGCGAAGGTGAGCGGCCGCGGATGGCTAGATCGATAGCCACTTGATGGTCGTCTAAAATACTCCCCACCGCACGTTGCAAGGCGGCCAATGCCTTCAGATAGGCGCCCTTTGCAACCACGACTGTAGAACGAGCCTGTGCCAGATAGCTTTCGTATTGGATGATGAAAAAGCTGGTAGACGCGCCCACCTGGAATTTGGATTGTTCAGCTTCGAGCGACTCCTGCTGCAACGCCTGCGTCTGCAGCGCCGCTTCGTAAGATGCACGGGCTTTCCGCATCGCCACCAAGGCGTCTTCCACCTCGAGCTGGGCTTGATTTCGCAACTGCTGCAGACGGATCTCCGTCTGGCGGGTTTGGATTTCATCGCGCGCCACATCCGCCTGTGCGATTCGATTGCGCAGGGGCAGGTTCAATTGCAAGCCGATCCCGTAGGTGGGATATTTGCGCGTGGCCAGCTGTTCCAGAGCGGTTCCGTATCCGCCGGTGAAAGTCGGATCCGCCAGAGGGCCAATCGGATTTTGCTGCCCCGCTAGTCCGCTATTTTGCGCCGAGCCGACCAGATCCAGTTGCGGCAGCAGTTCGTTCCGCGATCCTTCCAAGCTGATTTGCGAATTTTCCACTTGTACTCCCGCTTGTTTGAGATCCGGCCGTTTGTCGAAAGCGTCCGCCAATAAGCTCTGAAGCGTGGGTAAGTTGTCATTCTCAGGCATGTTCAGCGAATCGGTGGGTACAATTCTCGCGTTTAAAATATCCGGCTGATTGGCGCTGCGCCGTGTAATAACGTTTTTGACGATGGCTTCCTGTTCTTCCAGCAAACCGCGAGCGTTGATCAGATCCTGGCGAATGGCAAAGACCTGCGCGTTGGCGCGCGTTAGCTCAATTTGAGCCTGTGTCCCTTCTTCTACTTGAGCTTTGGTGTCGGAATACAATCGCTGCGCTGCTGTCAGCGTGTCTTCTTTGACTTTTACATCTTCGTAGAGCGCAACGAGATCCGTGTAAAGCCGGACGATTCCGTACACGGTTGCGATGAGTTGCTGCCGCAGCAAGAGGTCGGCGATCTTACGCTCATTCTTCGCGATTCGAATAAACCGCCGGTTCACCGACAAACCGAAACCGCGCAACAGGGGCTGAGTGACAGTGAATCCGAAGCTCGATGTCGTGAAGGGATTGTAAGCGCTGCTGGTGGAGTTCAGTGTTTCCCGGGAATTATCGAAGTTGACGCCGAGTTGCGTGCCGGGTCCGAAGCCTTGCGAATATCCAACATTGGCGAGCGTTGTGTTCGTCGTTAGTGCGTTGCTGCCCGCGACGCGTGGACTGGTCTCCGGCAAGCTTTGGTGCAGGAAATTCAGTTGGCCCGTGATCGCTGGATCGAATTGCGGAAGCGGCGGGCCTGTGGAGAGGGGAAGCGTCCCTGAGATCGAAAGATTTGTCTGTTGTTCGGCAAGCACGCCCAGCTCAGATGGATTCGTCGGCACCGACCCGGCGGCGAGCGTGGAGGAAGCCGCCGTCGTGACCAGTGGGCTGGAGGGTCCGCCGACACCCACCGGCGCTTCGGCCAGGTTGTAAGAAAATCCACGCAACAAACCGCCGCCCTTGGCACGCAATACTTCGGATTCGGCGGTGGGCATGTTGAAGCGTTGCAGCTCGACGTCGAGATTATTCTCGATAGCTAAAGCGATTGCATCGGAAAGTGAAAGATAGATGTTCCCCGCACGCAGCACTTGCGTAAGACGAGGCGAATTTGTAAAATCCACAGGCGCCACTGGGCGAGGCGCATAAGGGCGCGTCAGCCGCTGCCACACCGAATCGTCGGCCGCGAGCGACAAGCAGCCTAGCAGCAGCATGGAAAAAGAGTGAGTGAATGATTTCATCTGGGCCGGTGGTTACGCTTCCTTGCGGTCGCGGTTCGGAGTGAGCTGTCGCATGAAATGAGTTCTAATGGCGGCCAGCTTTGACCGCTGCAGCGATGGGTTGGACCTTCACGCCCTCTTGCACAGAATCGTTGGGATTTACGATAGCGCGATCGCCGGATTTCAAACCAGAGAGCACTTCGATGCGGTCCCCGAAATCGCGGCCGACCGCGATGGGCTGGAAATGAACCTTGTTCCCCGCGCCCACCAAAGCCACGAGCGTTCCTTCCGGACGCACCACCAGAGTATCGCTGCCGATCAAAAGCGGTGGATCCTTTCGCGGCAGGTTCAAATCTACCTGAACGTACATCCCAGGCATCAATTTTCCGGCGGAGTTGTCAGCCTGAACTTCCACCAGCAAAGTACGGCTGCTCGGATCGAGCGCATTGGACGTCCGCGTAACCTTGCCCGGGATGTGCGAGTCCGGCGATTCGGAAGTGCTTAGGAAAGCGGTTTGTCCAACATGGACATCCGATGCGCTGGATTGCGGAACATTCACGTAAGTTCTCAGCAGGTTGGTTCTTGCGATTCGAAATAACAGCGTGCTTCCCGAATTCACCAGCGCTCCCACATCGACGTTGCGTAGCGTGATCACACCCGCGAAAGGCGCGCGGACCTTGAGGTAGCCCTGCAGTTCCGAGAGACGGGCCACGTTCGCCTCGGCGGCGGCGACATTGCTTTTGGCGGCGGCCACGGCGTGATCCAGCGCGCGAACATTCGCCGATTGCGCGACATATTGCGCCTGGTATTGATCGTTTTCCTGCTTGGACACCACGCCGCGTTTGACGAGATTGTCCCACCGCTGTGCGGTGACTTTGGCGAGCGATTCGTTTGCTTTTCCTTGCTCGAGCGCCGCGGTCGCCCGTTCCAGATCCGCCTGCACCTGTTGGACGGACGCTTTCGCCTGCCGCACCTGCTGATCCATATCGGGAGCTTCAATTTCGGCCAGCAGCTGTCCCTCCGTTACGCGATCTCCGATGTCCACATAGCGGGTTTTGAGAAAGCCTTCCGCGCGCGCCAGGATCGGCGCTTCGGTGACGGCCTGAATGTTGCCGGGCAAAACCAGATTGCCTCGGCTATCCGCGCGAACCGCGGTCATAACGCTTACCTGGGGCAGCGCTTCATTGTGCGTATCGGCTTCGGCCACCAGTTGGAGCTCTCGCCGATAGCGGGGCAGGTATCCGATTACGAACGCCGCAATCAGAATCACGGCGAAGAGTAGCACCAAATTCCGGATGGTGTGCCGCGCCGGCTGCCTCACATGCTCGGCGGTTCCCGCATGCTTCTGTTCCAACCTGCGCTTCAGCTCTTCGATCTCGGCGCGAAGTTCCGCTTCGTTACTGGTTGTTTCTGGTCGCATCCGCTCTTTCAATCTTAACGGCTGAGATCGTGCCAGGACTCCGCTCCTGGAATCAACTCCCGCTCTTCCTCCTCAATCTCCTTGTCGTGATCTACCGGAGGCGATTTCCGGAGATACGTATAAACAATCGGCACAATGAACAGTGTCGTTACAGTCGCCAGCAAAAGCCCGCCGATCACGGCGCGTCCCAGCGGGGCATTCTGTTCACCACCTTCGCCGAGGCCGAGGGACATCGGCAACATTCCAAGAATCATCGCAGCTGCTGTCATCAGCACTGGCCGCAGGCGTGTGAATCCCGCGGAGAGCGCCGCCGCACGCACCCCTTTCCCATCCATGCGCTCGTCGTTTGCGAAAACCAACATTAAAATACTATTCGCGGTGGCCACGCCGATGCACATGATCGCGCCCATCAGCGATGGCACGCTGAAAGTGGTTTGGGTCACGAACAGCATCCAAAGGATTCCGGCCAGCGCGCCGGGCAAAGCGCTTACGATGATCAGCGGATCCATCCAGGATTGGAAATTCACAGCCATCAAAAGATATACCAGAATGATTGCTGCGATTACGCCAAGTCCCAGACGATAAAACGACGTCTGCATGGTCCTGGACTGCCCGCGCAACATCAACGTCGTCGATTTTGGAACGTGCGTTTGGTTCATGATTTTCTCGACAGCCGAGGTCACGCTGCCCAGATCGCGCCTGTCGACATTGGCAAAGACATCGTATACAGGTTGCACATTATAGTGATTGACGATTTCGGTAGCCACGCCGTGATCGATGGTGGCCAGGTTCGAAAGAAGCTGAGTAGATCCGGGAATCGAGCCCGGATTTCCATAAGCGGCAGAAGCTTGGTTGGGAGCGGCGCCCATGGATGCGTCGCTCGCTCCCGAGGTACCCGCCATCGATCCGGACGTGTTGGAAACCATGGAGAGATTTCCACCAGAGATCGGGGTGCGCATCAACGCATCCACCGAATCGATCTTGTATTGCGGCGTTTGCACCATCACCTGATAATTCACGCCGTTGCCCCAGTTCAGCCATTGATTTGGCGCAACCTGCCCACTGCCTGCGAGCGAGATCAGCAGACTGTTCGCAACATTTTGTTGGGTCAAACCGAGCTGGCCCGCTTTGGTACGGTCCACATTGATCCGTAACTCAGGAGCATCCACTACCTGGTGAATATGCACATCGGCTGCGCCTGGGATTCGAGCGATCTTCTCGGCCAGTTGCTGCGCAATCTTATAGTTTGGTCCAGCTTCACGCCCGGTCACCTGTACGTCGATGGGCGAAGGCAAGCCGAAGTTCAAAATCTGATTGGTGATGTTGGCAGCTTCAAAGAACACCGTTACGTCCGGAAAACGCTCATGCAGCCGTTTGCGAAGCCGTTCGGTGTAAATCTCCGTGGGAGTATGATCCTCTTTCAGCGAGATCAGGATTTCACCGTCGCTAACGCCGATCGACGGGCAATCTCCGAAGGCGAGGTTAAAGCTGCTGTTCGGCAGGCCAATATTGTCGAGGATGGTGTCCAGTTCGTGGGGCGCGATCACGCTTCGAATTTCGTTCTCGATGTTGGCGAAGATCATTTCCGTGCTCTCGATGCGCGTGCCGGCGGGAGCGCGCGCATGCAGCCGGATTTGACCGGAATCCACCGCCGGAAAGAAATCGCTACCGACGAGATACACCAGGCCCAGCGACCCAAAGGCAAAAATCGCGAATCC
>DATGIH010000471.1:0-4822 GCA_035295865.1 Bryobacteraceae bacterium | reverse complement strand
TTGGGTACGCAGTTTGTTCGTCACGGAAATCCGGCCAGTTTTGCTCGTTGGAATTGAAGCAGTGACGCTCATACCGCAACCCTTCGAGCGCCGCATCGCAAAAGCGAGGCTCGCCAGTGGCGTTGTAGAGCTCAAGCAGCGCCCAGGCGATTCCTGAGCACCCGTGAGAGAATCCGGTCAGGTTTTGCGCCGCGGAAATCGTTTTCCAACTCCAGCCTTGCTTGGTGCGGCAGGCTTCGCCGATCAGAAGATCGCCGTGTGCGGCGGCGGCTTCGCGTAGCCCCAAACTCAGCAAAACAGGAATCGCTCCCGCGCTTCCGCCGATGATGTCCAATTTTTCGCGATCAGGGATGGCTTGGCGTAGCAGGGCTTCCCGATCCAAAGGTCCCGCGATTTCCGACGCGGCGTAGAGAATGCCCAATCCGCCTTCGTAGATGCCGCATCCGGGGACAGGCAGTTTGTCCAAAGCCTGGCGGATTGCCGCTTCGGCTGTGACGCGGAAGATACGCTCGCCGGTTGCCGTTGCAAGACGCGAGAGAAACAGCGCGATGCCGCTGGAGCCGTCGTATAAATCCGGCCCGAGTGCCCCGTGCGCGATTGTTTCGCCGTCCAGAAAGTCGCTCGTCCAGTTGCAGCGGTCGCGGCTCCAGATTGCGTCGCGGCAGACCCGTGCGCCGATTCTCTCGGCGATCTTCAGATAATCCGGATTCATTCGGACGGGAAAGGGAAGTCGTAGCGATCCGAGGATCCCGGATTCAGCCACGGCTGATCGAGCGAAAGATCGCGCAGCTCAAATTGGCGGCGAAGCTCAGCGAAGCGCTCCTTAACCGGTCTGCCGCGCGTACAAAACATAGCAGCGGCGAGAATCTTTGTGCGATTTTCCCCGAAGCTTTCGCCCGGATCTTCGGCGAAACCAAGACCCGGCGCGAGTTGTTTCGAAAACAGTGGCGTGCTCGATCCGAGCCACGGCTTGAGTTCCGCGTGAACGGATTCGAGGATCAGCGCGGCGATCGGATAATAGCGCGCGGGTAAATAGAGAACCGCGGCGTCGCGCCTGGGGAAATCTGACGCGCGGCTGACGCATTTGAATCGGAACGGAACTTGAAACCGGTTCAACTCCCGGGTGACGGATTCCATCAGCCGCGGCGCGCCCGTCGCGGAGACATTCCAATAAAAGCGAACCGTCGGCGCGGCATCATTCGATTCGCCGGCAGTCTCCGAAAAGGCGTAATAGTAGCCAGGCTGCAGATCCGAGGACCCGGGCGAAAGAAGAATGCTCGCCTTTCCGCCAGCCGCCGGACCCGTGTCGAGTCCCCGGTGCGTGAGATACTCGCCGGGCAGAAATGACCGTGCGGCGCCGCCTTTGCGCGCGAGGATTTGACCCGCGTCCAGCAGTTGATCGATGGTCCAGCCTTCGTCCCAGCCAGCGCGGCTTTGATTGGCGGCTTCGAGGACAGGCGTTAAATCGCCAGAGTCCGCCGGCACGCCGCGCGGCTCGAAGATAGACTCGGTGTAACAGCGGTCGTAAAGGTAATTCGCGAGCTTGCGCTCATCCTCCTGATGAGGGATGTCGGCCGCAAGAATAGCGCTGAGCTCGCGGTTCAGAGCGCAGGTGGAAGCGACCAACCGGGCACGCTCGACGCGATGTCGCTCGCCTTCGGGCATATCTTCGGCGCGGATTTGCACTTGGTCCCGGTGGTCCCGAACTTCTTTCCGCAAATCTTTGGCTCGGATTTGCACCTGACGCCGGTGGTTCCCGCTTTGGGGCAGATGATGACGGGTTCGCTCTTGCATTTGACACCGGTGGTTCCGCCTTTGGGCGAGGGCGATAAGTCCAGCCGCGGCTCGGATTCCAAAATGTCGCGGAACTGGTTCGAAATGGGTCCATCGAAGAATGCTGGCGTCATGATCGACGTCTCCTTTTTGTTTCGTGTCATCGTATCACAACAAAGTCAATCCGGCAGTTGCAGGATCCAGATGCCGCCGGAGCGTTCGGCCAGGCTCACGACAATTTTGCCCAGCGCAAGTGCCGGCGGAAAGTGGAACGACGGTGCGGCCATGGTTTGCGACGGGGCATGGAAATGGCGAACGGCGAACAGTTGGCCCTTGGGATGTTTTGTTTGCGGATCCAGCCGGAGGGCCCACAGGCAGGTGTAGCCATCGCGCTCCGAACTGAAGTAAAGCAGATTGCCATCCGGCGACCAGCCTGCGTTCGGATCCGTTTCGGGTGAGCGAGCGATCTCAATCCACTGGGATTGCGCGGGGGGCTGAGCGACAGAGAAAGGCGCGAGATAAACGGTGAAGTTGCGGGTATCGCGATGCGCGGCGAACACGATCCACTTCCCGTCCGGCGATATGGAATTTTCGCCAAAGACGAGCGGAGCCTTCTTTAGATAATCGGTTTTCTTTCCGCTGGAGACCTCCAACAGACCGACCGAGGACATGGGCGACGTTCGATAGGTGAGATAACGGCCATCCGGAGTTGGCGTTACCGGAGTACCGCAGTCGTTGCAGATTTCTCGAGCCACGCCGCCTTCGAACGGGGTTACAAAAATCTGATTCTTTCCCACGATGTTTTCGGTCCACGCTACGAATGAACCGTCGGGGCTGATGACCGGCGCCGTTTTTTCGGTACCCGTGGTCAAGCTGCGCGACGCGCCTGTCGCAAGATCCTTCACCCAAACCTGCGCCGCGCCATTGCGGCTGGAAGTGAATGCAACGCGCTGCCCGTCGCGCGAAATGGATCGGGCGGTGTTTATGCCTGCGTCCTCCGTCAAGCGATCAGCGGCGCCGCGGCTCACGCCCCGATTTGCGTCGAGCGGCAGACTGTACAAATGCATATTTTCGGTGACGCTGGCAAAGACGAGCTTGCCGTCCTTCGATACCGATGGCGAATATTCGTTGGTCGTGCCGGCCGTGCGCGGGCGGAGATCGCCGATGGGAGTCCACTTCTTCGGATCGATTCCGACATCGCCGATGGTCACGCGGTCGCCATCGTTCTTGTTGAAATAGAGCCGGTCCCCACGCCAGGCGAAAGGCTCCACCGAAAAGTAGTCGCCCATGATCGGGCATTTGATCGCCGCAGACGCGCCGTTCGCGGGTGTGACCCACCAGTTGAAGGAGTCCATATCGCGCGCGTCTTTCAGGCCCAGAAATCCGAGATGCGTCCCATCGGGACTCCACACCGGATGCGCGGATGCCGCGAAATCCGGCCGCAATCTGCGAACCGACGAGGTCGCCAGATCGATGATAAATGCGTGCGCGATTCCGTTCCGCAAAGGCAGCGGATCGGCGGGCCCAGTCCAGTACGCGACTTTGGAACCATCCGGAGAAAATTGCGGCTGGCGTCCGCCGTCGGCGATTCTGCGCTCTTCGCCACCGAGCGTTGGAATGATATAGAGCCCGCCTCCAGCGCGCGTGGAGCGGAAGACGATGCGCGTTCCGTCGGGAGAGAAACTGGGTTCCAGATCGTCGGCCGGATTCTTGGTGAGACGAACGGCGTCTCCACCGCCGATCTGTCGCAGCCAGATATCGAAGTTCCCGTCGCCGCTGCGGTCGGACGCATAGGCCAGGAGTTTTCCGTCAGGCGAGATTGCGGGCGTCACCGATAATCCGCTTTCGGTGGTGATCCGGTTGATTTCGGGCACTGCGTTGGATGCCGAAGATGCTCGCCAGGGCCGCAACAGCATAAGAGCCCCAAGCGTGGTAAGCGCCAGGCCGAGAAAAATCGCGATACCCCACATCCGAAACCGGTGCGGAGGAACACCAGCCGCGGCGGTGGATGTCGTCCCTGTAGCCTGCGTAGGAATGGTGCCGGATCGAAAGCCGGTGACCGTGGTTTCCGTGCGCAAATCCTCCAGCGCCACCTTGACTTCGGACATGCTTTGGAAGCGGCGTTCCCGATCTTTCCGCAGGCAGCGCGCAATCACCCACTCGAGTTCGGGAGTGACAGCCGGGTTGATACTGCTCGGCCGCGGCGGCTCCGTGCGCAGAATCGCGGAAAGCACTTCCAGCTTGGTTCCTCCTGAGAACGCAGTTTGGCCGGTGAGCATTTCATGCAGCAGCACGCCGAATTCGAAGATGTCGGAGCGCGCATCCACCTGTTTACCCGTCGCCTGCTCGGGCGACATGTAAGCCGGGCTGCCTATGACCATGCCTTCGACGGTTTGATTGACGTCGACGTAGGTTTGCGTTTCAGCGGATGGCGACCACTGTTCGGCAGCGTGGGGAGGGGCGGCGGGATCGTTCAATTTGGCGACGCCGAAATCCAGGATCTTTACTAGGCCTCGTGCGGTAATCATCACGTTCGCCGGTTTCAGATCGCGATGCACGATGTTGGCAGCGTGCGCGACGGACATTGCGTCCGCAACTTGGATGGAAAATCGCAGCGCGTCGTCGACAGGCATCGGCCCCTCGCGGAGAATCTGCTGCACAGTGCGGCCTTCTACGTACTCCATCGCGATGAAGTCGGCGCCTTCCCATTGGCCGATATCGTAGATGTGCACGATACTCGGATGGTTCAACGCGGAAGCGGCCTTGGCCTCGCGAACCAGCCGCTCCACGGCGAGACGGCTGGAGGCCATCTCGGGCGACAGGAATTTGACCGCGACCAGGCGGTCCAATTCGGTGTCCCGTGCCGAGTAAACCTGTCCCATTCCGCCCTGTCCCAGCATTTCGACAATCTCATACCGGCCGAATCGAGTGCCCGCTTTGGACTGCGGCGGCGCCGCATCCTCCACGGCTTCCTCCAGCATCGAGGTGACCTCAACGAGAATCTCCGGATCGGCGCGGACCCCCTCCAGATAGGCGCGCCGTTCGTCGT
>DATGIH010000470.1:0-15700 GCA_035295865.1 Bryobacteraceae bacterium | reverse complement strand
TGCGCTCCTGCGATTCCGAGAGCATGATCTCGTACGGCGTCATACCGGTTTCACGCTGCGGAACATACTGCAAATCGATTTCGACTCCGGTCTCCGCGCGGCTCCCCATTTCGCAGGTCGAACACGTGAGCCCGGCCGCGCCCATGTCCTGAATGCCGACGATCGCGCCGGTTTTCATGGCTTCCAGGCACGCTTCCAGCAGCAGCTTTTCCATGAACGGATCGCCTACTTGCACGTTCGGACGCTTCTGCTTTGATTCTTCGGTGAATTCGGCGGACGCCATGGAAGCCCCGTGAATCCCGTCGCGGCCGGTTTTCGCGCCGACGTAAATCACCGGATTTCCGATGCCGGTGGCCTTGCCGTAGAACACTTCGTCTTTCTTGAAGACGCCCAACGCGAACACGTTCACCAGCGGATTTCCGTTGTAGCTCTCTTCAAAAACGCACTCGCCGCCGACTGTCGGAACACCAAAACAGTTGCCGTAATGTGCGATGCCGGAAACCACGCCTTCCAGAATCCGGCGATTGCGCGGGTGATTCAGAGGGCCGAAGCGAATCGCGTCCATCACCGCAATGGGCCGCGCACCCATGGTGAAGATGTCGCGGAGGATTCCGCCTACGCCGGTCGCCGCGCCTTGAAACGGCTCAATAAAACTCGGATGATTGTGCGATTCGATCTTGAACGCGATCGCGTAATCGCCGCCGATGTCGATGATGCCGGCGTTTTCGCCCGGTCCTTGCAGCACCAGCTTGCTACGCGTCGGCAGCTTCTTCAGATGAATGCGCGAGCTTTTGTACGAGCAGTGCTCGCTCCACATGACGCTGAAGATGCCCAGCTCGGTATATGTGGGCTCGCGACCGAGCAGCGAGACAATCTTCTCGTATTCCTGCCCCGTGAGCTGATGGGCTTCGATGACGGCTGGTGTCATTCTTTAGCTTGCCGTCACCAATGCGGAAACCATGGATTCAAAGATGACCAGGCCGTCGGTGCCGCCCATTAAAGGTTCGGTGACGTCTTCCGGATGCGGCATCAATCCCATGACGTTGCGGCCTTCATTCAAGATGCCGGCGATGTCGCGCATCGATCCGTTGGGATTTTCCAGATACCGCAACACCACGCGGTCTTCCGCTTCCAGTTGATCGAGCGTGCGTTCATCGGCGATGTAGCAGCCCTCGCCATGGGCGATGGGGAACAACACGCGCTGGCCTTGGCTGGCGCGGCAAGTGAAAGGCGAGTTGGTGGTCTCGACGCGCAGCGGAACGTTTTTGCAAATGAACTTCAATCCGCGATTGCGAACCAGCGCGCCGGGCAACAAACCAGCTTCCACTAGAATCTGAAATCCGTTGCAGATGCCGAGCACCAGACCACCGTCGGCGGCGAACTTTCGCACGCTTTGCATCACCGGCGAAAATTTCGCGATGGCCCCGCAGCGCAGATAATCGCCGTAGGAGAATCCGCCCGGGAGGATCAACGCGTCCACATTGCCGAGATTGGTGGAATCGTGCCAGATGAACTCGGCGTCTTGGCCCAGAATTTTGGAAACGGCAAACCACGCATCATGCTCGCGATTGCTGCCAGGAAATACGACGACGCCAAATTTCATCGGGAAACTCAATTGTAACTCATGTGGCGCACGCACTTTTGCGTGCCGCGTTCACACTCGTGTGAACGCCTGGAACGTGGTTCTTCCTTCGCCAGCTTGTGTTCGCAGGAGTGCGAACACTGCACGCACGAGTGCGTGCGCTACGTGTTACGTTCCAGACATGCGGTTCCGAAACGCGACATTGATTTTGGGCATCGTTCTGCGCGGGATCGCGGCGCAAACCGCCGACTCAAGCGGTGACGGCAACCTGTTCGGCGATTATTTCGTCCGCGAAGTGATGCTCGCGGGCGGAAAAGCCTTCAGTCTCTCGGGAACCATCACATTCGACGGTCAGGGCAACTACTCATTCACGGGAACTAAGATGGATTCCTCCACTGGCAAGTCCGTCGCGTTATCCGCGCAACTCGGTACGTATAGTCTCAACGCCAGCGGATTGGTCTCGTTCAGCGACCCTATCGACCATACCCAAACCGATTTCGGCGGCACCGGTTTGTTCGGACGAATCGGCGGAGTTTCGTTGTTAGCGAGCGCCACTGAGGGATCCGTGAGGAATATCCTCATCGCGATCCCCGCTGGATCTTCCATGACCAACGCCAGCCTGCAAGGAGCCTACAGCGTCGCGTTTATCGATTTTCTGCAAGGCAATGTCTCGCTGGTTCGCGACGGATATTTCACGCTCCACAGCTCGGGAAACGGAAGCCTCGGCAATTTCACAGTGACGGGCGCGCTGGCCAACGCCGGCAGCAAAAACACCACCCAGAGCCTCACCAACGTGACTTACGACATCGCCGGCCAGGATGGAAGCGGCACGCTCTCGTTTCCTCCCGTACCGTCGTTGTTTACGTTGCTCGCTGGGCAGAAAGATCTGTTTCTCTCGGCGGATGGCTTGATTTTCATAGCGGGAGATCCCAGCGGATTCGATCTGATGATCGGCATTCGTGCGTCAAGCGGAAACTATCAGGGCACGTACGTAACAGCGGGACTCGAAAACAACGCGGCGGGTGGGAAGAACGCGGTTGATGCGTTCTCGGGATCGGTGTTCTCGCTCGGCAATGGGACGTCCATCGCGCATCAGCGGCTCGCCACTCTTCAAAATCCCGCAATCGACGACACGTTTGCCGGCGGAACGCTCAGCAATGGCGCGATCCACGGAATCCTGGGCGACAGCGGACAGGCTTTTCTCCAAGTCGGCACGGGATCGTTTTACACCCTGATCCCCGGCCTCGGTGTTTCGTACATCGGCCCGAATCCATTTCTCGATCCGCTGAAAGTTTGGAACGCTGCGAATTTAGCGCCAGTCACGAATCCGGTAGCCCCGGGCGAGTTCGTTTCGCTCTTTGGATCGGGCCTTTGCACAGCAAACGAAGGAGCGCTCGGTTTGCCGCTTCCCACCACGCTCGGCAAAGTGCAGGTAACGGTGAACGGAACGCTCGCCCCCATCAGCTACGTGAGTCCGAATCAAATTAACGTTTTAGTTCCATACGAAGTGTCCGGCGGTTATGCGACATTTCAAGTAAGCAGCGACGTGGGCCTTTCGAATCCGGTGACATTGTATTTGGCGAAGACCGCGCCCGGAGTTTTCGCCTCTACCGCCGGAGGATTCGCGCCAGGCCTCGGACCAGCGGCAGCGCAGCACGCCGATTTCTCCGCCCTCACCGAAGAGAGTCCCGCCAAAGTTGGCGAAACGTTGATGCTGTATGTTACTGGTTTGGGCGCGGTCAGCCCTTCTGTAAAGGATGGCTTCGCAGCCCCCGGGAGCCCTTTAAGTTATGTGGTGGCGAATGTCACGGTTTCCGTGGATGGGCTGAACGCGCCAGTTTCTTTCGCCGGACTCGCGCCTGGATTCGCGGGACTGTATCAAGTGAACTTCGAAGTGCCGAAGGGCGTGTCCTCCGGCCGGTTGGTAAGCCTTTCTGTGGGCACACCGGACGCCGTCACTGACGAAGCGAAACTCTACATTAAGTAGCGGCCTGCTCAATCAGCGCGGAAAGCCCGGCGATTGGTTTTAGCACGTCGTCCGTCACTCCGAACCGTTGCTTTAAATACTGCGGATCGTTATAGCCCAGCCAAACAGCACCCTCGGAATCCTGCCAAGCTAGCGCTTTCAGCGGGAGATCGATTGCCGCAGTCGGAGCCGCCAACATCAATGGTGTCCCGCCCTTCGGATTTCCGAAGATCAGCACCTGCGTCGGCGGCATTTTCAATCCGGCGTTCTCCGCTTCGCCGGCATGATCGATGCGCGCGAAAATCTTAACGCCTTTGGCGCGGAGTAGCGACTCAAGCCGGTCCAATGTTTCAGGAACAGAATATTTGCTTGGTTTGCTGACGATGCCTTCACCGGATTTCATGGCTTCCCAAATATATCGCCATCGCGAGCCCGGCCGCTGCCAGTACAAACGCTACGACCAGTCCCAACCTTGAGGGACGTCCCACGATCGGTTCTCCCGCGTTGACCTTCTTGATCGATTGGACGTGATGAATCGCCGCCAGGATGTTTACAGTAACACCAATCACGATGAGTGCCGTACCGATCGGCACCGATAATCCGGACATCTCCGCGGGCGAGGCTACGCGCATGGAAGCGAGTTCGCGCAGAAACAAGCCGAAACGTGCCACGACGAATCCGAAGCCCATGAGCGCAAGGCCGGTGCGGATCCAAGCGAGGAAAGTCCGCTCGAGCGCAAGATAAACCCGCGGATCGCGCGAGTCGTCAACCACGGGCATGCTGGGATCATAATAAATCATGCGGTTGGCGTTTCTCGTGTGCCTGGCAGGACTCGCCGTCGCGGCCTCGAACGACGATCTGCATCGAGCCGTGCGCTCCGGCGACATCGAGTCCGTCCGCGCGCTGTTGAAGCAGGGCGTTTCGGTGAACGCAATTGATTCGCTGGGCGGCACGCCGTTGCATGACGCGGTTTGGGCGGGCGACAAAGCTACGGTCATGCTGCTCATCGAAGCCGGGGCCGATGTCAACGCGCGCCACTCGCAAGCCGGTTCCATGCCGCTGCATTACGCCATCATCACCAATCACGTGGAGATCGCCGAGGTACTCATTGCGCACGGCGCCGACGTGCAAGCTTCGGATCGCGGGGGCGCGACCGCTTTGCACCTGGCCGCCAATCGAGGCAATCGAGGGATGCTGGAGCTTCTGCTCGCGCACGGCGCCAAAGTGGACGGCAAAGATCACAGCGGAGCCACTCCACTGGCCGAAGCTGCCTGGAAAGGACAAGCGGAGGCGGTGGAGATTCTGGTGAAGCATGGAGCGCAGCTCAACGCACGAAATCCGGAAACTGGCATGACGCCGTTGCACGAAGCGGCTGCAAAAGGACAGGTTGAGGCGGCGAAAGCTCTGCTCGCGGCCGGTGCGGACCTGAACGCCCGCGACGGGGCGGGTTCGACGCCGCTTGAGGAAGCGCTGCACGCGCGACAAACAAAAGCTATCGAAGCCTTACTCCAAGCCGGCGCCAAGCGCCCGGGCGAAGATGCCTTCGCGCCTGCGG
This sequence comes from Bryobacteraceae bacterium, assembly GCA_035295865.1. Taxonomy (GTDB): domain Bacteria; phylum Acidobacteriota; class Terriglobia; order Bryobacterales; family Bryobacteraceae; genus Palsa-89. Next base: position 10,597 of record DATGIH010000470.1, on the reverse strand, counting down.
CCTTACACGAGGCCATTTTGCACGGCGATTCGGATATCGTGCTGGTCCTGCTCAATACCGGCGCCGATCCAAACCGGCTTGGGCCCGAAGGATCCACGCCCCTCGCGGATGCTTGTCTGAAAGGCCAGAAAGACATCGCATCCATCCTGCTCCAGCATGGCGCGCGAACGGATGTGCGTAATAAATCCGGCGAAATGCCCCTGCACAACGCAGCTTTGGGGGGCAACCCTGAGGTAGTAAAGCTATTGTTGGATCGGGGCGCCGAAATCGACGTGAGGGATCAGGAATCCGGCGCTACTCCGCTGTCCTATGCTGCATCGTTGGGTCGAGTGGAGGTGGTGCAGCTTTTCCTTGCCAGGGGAGCGGATGCGAGCCGGAAGAACTCTCGGGGCCAAACGCCTTTGGACGTGGCTAACGCTAACAATCAGAAAGAGATTGTTGATTTGTTCAGCCGCCATCCGGCGCAATAGTCAAGCGCTCCAGGACGCCTAAAACCCCCGCCTAAAGGCTTTCCCCTAGCTGCCGATATAGCACCTAGGTTGCAGTTAACGGAAATATCTCCCGAGCTTGCGGACGCAGCCGATGTCCTGAGCGATCAGCTCCGCGTCCATTTGCAGCGCCTCGCCGTTTTTCTGCTTCCGCACGTCGAAACGCTGGACCGGCGTTTCCAGGCAAAACTCCGGCAGCGCCATCTGGAACCCAAGCAGTTCGAAACTAAGATTCGGACGGCGCTGGCGTCACTGACTCCGGGTGCGGCCGCGAAAATCCTAGCAAGCGGGCAAGCGCCGCTCAAATTCATCGAGCAAGTGGAATACAACGGCCGCCGTCTGGCGAAGTTGAATCTTCCACCCAGCAGCATTGTCGAAGCTCTGCAAGAGTACGACCGGCTGCTGACTCCGATGCTGCGCAAGCTGCTGCCCAACGAGTACGCGAACTTCCAGTGGGTGCGCGAACAGCTTCATTTTTGCGTGATCCTGACGCTCAACAATGCCTATTATCAGGTCCGGGAAGCGGAAACGCAGGCTTTTTATGAACTGTTTCGCGTCGAGCTGGAATCGCACAAACTGGACGATTTGCTGCGGCGATTCCTTGAGACTCTGGTCCACGTTTGCCACGCCGATGCCGGTCATCTCTATCTTTTGAACGATAAGAAAAGCGCTTGGGTGTTGCGTGCCAAGGCGGAATCCCAGGGTCAGGAACGGCCCACGCTGGTGGATGTTCGCAACAGCCCGAACATGGTGGCGCTGCTTTCGAAATCCCGCCAAATCGATCCGCGTAACGGCTCCAGTCGCGTGCTGCTCGAACCAGGCTGGAAAGACAAGTTCCAGATGTGTTGGTCCATTCCGCTCGCAGCGAAAGGACGCACCGCCGGCGTAATGCAGTTCGGATTCTCGAAGCCCTATGAGTGGCTTCCCCGCGAACAGGAACTGCTGGCCGCTGCCGCTGAGCGCTGTCTGATGGCTGCGGAAAAAGCTCGTTTGATGGAAGATTTGGCCGCCAGCGAGGAGCAGATCCGGCAGCTCGCCGAGCACATGCTGCATGTGGAAGAAATGGAGCGGCGCCGCATCAGCCGCGAACTGCATGACGAAGCCGGTCAATCGCTGCTCTGCATCCGGTTGCAGATGGAGTTGCTCGAACAGGCATTGCCCGCCGAACAATCCGAATGGATCACCAAGCTGCGGGAAGCCCGCGATCTTACCGAGCGCACCATTTTGGAAATGCGCCGGCTGATCGCGGCTTTAAGCCCGGCGGTATTGGAACAACTTGGTTTGGCTGCGGCTCTCCGGCAACTCGTGAACCGCTTCCGGCGACTGCATCCCAGCCGGGTCCGGCTGCTCGTTGGGAGCCTTCGCCGCCTCCCCCAACATACAGAAATCATGGTCTATCGGTTGGTTCAGGAGTGCTGCAACAACATCGCCAAGCATTCAGGCGCCACTAGCGTAAACATTTCGGTGAGTTCCGCCGATGGAAGGGTGAGACTGGCCGTTGAAGACAACGGAGTCGGATTTAATGTGGAGGAGGCGCTGGCCCGGAAGGATTCGTTCGGACTTTCCGGCATGAGAGAGCGCGTTGCCCTGCTAGGCGGCAGGTTTGAGGTACACAGCTATGCGGGGAATGGCTCCGTCAGAGGGATCACCAGTCCGCGGAATGGCAAAGTATCTCTCGATGGAAAGAGAAGAAGCCGGGGGACCAAAATTGCAATCACGCTCCCGGTAGCCAAGGAGCCGCCGGCATTGAACTTGAACGAACCGATCGCCGCGAAACCGATCGGGAGGACCGCGCGGAGGACGAAACTCCTGCTTGCCCGCGGAACCCTCTCGGCAGCAAGGCGGGAGGCCGAAGCTTAGAAAGGGATTTTGAAGACCAGAATCGGGCACACGTTATGGCAAAGACTCGCATCATGTTGGCGGACGACCATACGCTCTTTCGCCAGGGAATCAGAACGCTAATATCCGCGGAGTCGGATATGGAAGTGGTTGGAGAGGCATCGAACGGCGGCGACGCCGTGGAAAAGGCCGCAGAAGTACGTCCAGATGTGGTGCTGATGGACATTGGCATGCCAGGTCTCAGCAGCTTCGAAGCTACTCGCCAAATCAAGAAGAACCGTCCGGAAACCAAAGTGCTGTTTCTCACCATGTACGACGACGAGGATTATCTCGTCGAGGGTATGGAAGTCGGCGCCAGCGGCTATGTCCTGAAGGACAGCCCGTCCGCCCAGCTCGTTGCCGCAGTCCGCGACATCTGCCGTGGTGGAAGCTACTTGAGCCCGCGCATGCTTTCGCAGTTAGTGGACGATTTCCGTTCCAGAATCAAATCCGCGAATCGCCTGCCTCGCTTCGCCACTTTAACCACCCGCGAACGCGAAGTCCTGAAGATGCTGGCCGAGGGCAATTCGGTAAAAGAAATCGCCTGCGATCTGAATTTGAGCGTGAAAACCGTGGAAGCGCACAAATTCAACCTGATGCGCAAGCTGGACATCCATAACAAAGCGCAACTGGTGCAGTACGCGATCCAAAAGAAGATCATCAAGATTCCTAACCTCGTCTAGCGACGAGGCTTCGGAAGTTATTCAGTTATTCGGTTATTCAGTTCTTCAGTTCTGCGCCTGCGCGCCTGAACATTGCGGGAAACCACAAGCTCCAGAACCGAAGAACCGATGAACTGAAGAACCGAGTAACCTCATAGAGTGGGAAGTATCCTGACGGTACCCGTCCGGCGCGTCGAGGAGCAGTCTTCTTCGCAAGTCCAGGATCTTCTCGCCATCGAAGAACCGCTCGAAATCCGCATCGGCGATCGCACTATTTCGCTCACCATGCGGACTCCGGGGCATGATTTCGAACTCGCCGCCGGATTCCTGTTCACTGAAGGCATTCTCACCGGGCACGAGCAAATTCAGAAGATTCGGCGCACGGAAAACGCCAGCAATCCGCGCCGGGCGGGCAACTCCGTGACCGTCGAACTCGAGCTCGGCGTCGAAGTGGATTTCGAACGCCTCCAGCGCCACTTCTACACAACATCCAGCTGCGGAGTCTGCGGCAAAGCCTCAATTGAGGCGCTCGAAACTCAAGGCTGCCCGGTGCTGCCGCGCGATTCCCCGGTTATTGACTCGGCGATAATCCATAGCCTTCCCGAGACGCTGCGGCGTGAACAGGCCGTCTTCGATCACACCGGCGGATTGCACGCCGCCGGGCTTTTCGATTCACAAGGCAACCTGGCGCTGCTCCGCGAAGATGTGGGCCGCCACAACGCCGTCGACAAGTTGATCGGCGCCGAGATGCTCGCCGGACACACCCCGCTCTCCGACAAACTCCTGCTCGTCAGCGGCCGCGCGAGTTTCGAACTGGTCCAAAAAGCGCTCATGGGTGGCATCCCGATCCTCGCTGCCGTCGGCGCGCCATCCAGCCTCGCTGTCGAAACCGCTCAGCGCTTCAACATGACCCTGCTCGGATTTGTGCGCGACCACAGGTTTAATATCTATTCAGGAGCTTCGAGAATCCAATGAAACTTCGCCTGCATGGAAACTCGCTGCGGCTGAGGCTCAACCAAGCGGACGTCGCGCAGTTCAGCAAAACCGGCTACGTCGAGGAAACCATTGCCTTCGGACCCGCCGCCTGCTTCTCCTACATTTTGGAATCCTGCTCAAAAATCGCGACGCCGCGCGCCGTTTTCCAGAACAATGAACTGCGCGTGCAAGTCTCCTGCGCCGCTACGAACGAATGGGTAACCACCGACCGCGTCGGAATTTCTGGTGAGCAAATCCTCGCCAACGGCAAACCGCTGTCCATCCTGATTGAAAAAGATTTCAAATGCATGCATAGCGACGAGCACGATCCCGACGCGTATCCGAACCCCCTGGAACTTGAAGCTCGCGGCTAAGACTGCAACATCCAGGTGTAACTGATAAAATCTAAGGCGACAACTTCGAAACTGGGAGGGGTTTGTCCATGTTCCGTTTAGACGCTGATCGCCCCGTCGAGTTCTGCGATGGATTGCGCCGGCGAGACTTCCTCCATGCCGGCGCCCTGAGCTTTCTCGGCCTTGGACTCCCGCAGGTTTTCGAACTCCAGGCCCAAGGCGCCGTCGCCAACGACAAGAAGGACGTCAACTGCATCCACCTGATGCTGGTGGGCGGCCCGTCGCAGCTCGACACTTGGGACCCCAAGCCGAACGCACCCGTCGAAATTCGCGGCCCCTACAAAGCCATCAACACCAATGTCTCGGGCATCCAGATTTCGGAAAACTTCCCGCGCATGGCGAAGCACGCCGACAAGTATGCACTGATCCGAAGCTGCTACCACACCGCGGCCGCCGTGCATGACACCGGCCATCAGATGATGCAAACCGGCCGCCTGTTCCAGGGCGGCATCGAGTATCCCAATTACGGCAGCGTCCTCGGCAAACTCAAAGGTCCGAACGGCGACGTGCCGCCATTCGTGTTGATGCCGCGCCCCATCGGCAACACGGGCGGCAACATGCCGCACGGCCAGAACGCCGGATTCCTGGGCAAAGGTTTCGACCCATTCGTCCTCAACGCCGATCCCTCCGATCCCAACTTCCGCGTACCCGACATGCTGCCGCCGGATTACCTTAGCGCGCTCCGCGTGGACCGCCGCCGCGACTGGCGCGACATGATTGACAAATCGGTCAGCATGTTCGAAACTTCGCAGGACGCGCGACTGCTCGATTCCACGTTCCACCAGGCCTACACGCTGATGTCCTCCGCCAAAGCGCGCGAGGCGTTTGAGCTGCACAAAGAACCACAGGAAGTCCGCGAAAAGTACGGCATGAACCGCTTCGGGCAAAGCTGCCTGCTGGCCCGGCGCCTGGTCGAAGCCGGCGTCCGCTTCGTCACCATCAACATGTTCGAAACCGTGTTCGACGAAATTACTTGGGACATTCACGGATCGAAGCCGTTCAGCCCGATCAGTTGCTATCGCGATCTGGTGGGGCCGATGTTCGACATGGCGTACAGCTCGCTGCTCGTGGAACTAAGCGAGCGCGGCCTGCTCGACAAAACCATGGTTGTTGCAACGGGCGAATTTGGCCGAACCCCGAAAGTAAATCCGGCGGGCGGCCGCGATCATTGGCCGCAATGCTGGACCATTCTTATGGCAGGCGGCGGAATCAAAGGCGGACAAGTGATCGGCGCATCGGATGAAATCGGTGGCGCACCAAAAGATCGCCCGACAACACCGGGCCAAGTCGCGGCAACCGTATTCAGCGGCTTGGGCATTGATCTCGGCACCGAACTCCCGGGCGCAGGCGGACGTCCCATCCCACTCGTCGATCGCGGAACCGAACCCATCTCGGAGCTCCTGGCATGAAGCTATCCGCGTTCATCCGCGTTTACCCGTGGCTAATTTGTTTTTCTTCAGTGGCGCAAACCGTGACGGCTCTCCCACCGTCCGTCAACCTCTCAACACCGGAATCGCGGCAACAGCTCATCGCCGAAGCCACAGTGAACGATCACCAGGAAGACTGGACCGCAAAAGTGAAATGGTCCAGCTCGAATCCGCAAGTGGCGACCGTAGATGCCAATGGATTCGTTAAGCCGGTGTCGGACGGGGACGCCGTAATCAGCGCCGACAACAAGGCATCCGTCAAAGTTCACGTTTCGAATGCGAAGTCGCCTTTCATCTGGAGCTTCCGCAACAACGTCATCCCGGTGATGACGAAAGTCGGCTGTAACCAAGGCGCGTGCCACGGAGCGCTCGCGGGCAAGAACGGATTTAAACTTACCCTGCGCGGTTACGATCCCGACGTCGATTACGATACGCTCACGCGCCAATCCGTGGGACGCCGCGTGTCACTCGCCGACCCAGCTTCCAGCTTGATGCTGCTGAAACCCACGTTCGTGGTCCCGCACGGCGGCGGAAAGCGTTTCACCACGGATTCCATCGAATATCGAATTTTGTCCGAATGGATCGCCGAGGGCGCGCCACCGCCGAATCCGAAGGATCCGGATATCACGGGCCTCGAAGTTTTCCCCGCTGCCGCCACGCTCACCACCGGCGCAGAGCAGCAACTCGTCGTTCGCGCAAAATATTCGGACGGACACTCGGAAGACGTTACGCATTGGGTGAAATACTCCTCGAACAACGAAGGTGTGGCGAGCGTGGATGACAACGGCCACGTCAAGATGAACGGCCCCGGCGAAGCCGCCGTCACGCTCTGGTATTCCAGCCGCGTCCTCTATTCGCGGCTGACAGTTCCGTTTCCGAACCAACTTGCCTCGGACGCCTTCAGCAAATTTCCGCGCCACAACTATATCGACGATCTAGTGCTGGAGAAGCTGAAGAAGCTGAACATCGCGCCTTCCGGCCAGTGCGACGATTCGACGTTCATACGCCGCGCCTATCTCGACGCCGCCGGAATTCTCCCGAGCGCCGAAGAAGTGGAGACGTTCCTCGCGGACAAATCTCCGAACAAGCGCTCCGAACTCATCGACCAATTGATCAAGCGCGACGAATTCGTCGACTATTGGGCCTACAAATGGTCCGACTTGCTTCTGGTCTCGTCGAAGCGCCTCAATTCCACCGCGATGTGGAGCTTCTACGATTGGATTCGCCAAAGCGTGAAGCAGGACAAACCCTGGGACCAGTTCGCCAACGAAATCTTCACCAGCTCCGGCAGCAGCCGCGAAAACGGCGCGCTCAACTATTTCGTGCTGCACAAAGATCCCATCGATCTCGCCGAAACCAGCACCGAAGCGTTCCTCGGCCAGCGCATCACCTGCGCGCGCTGCCATAATCATCCGCTCGAAAAGTGGACGCAGAAGCAGTATTACCAGATGGTGAACCTGTTCACGCGCGTGGGAATCAAGAACGGCAGCGAACCAGGCGACAATGTGGTGTTCGCCAAGACATCCGGCGATATCATGCACCCGCGGCTGCTGAAGCCTCTCGATCCGACGCCGCTCGATGGAAAAGCCATTCCGCTCGATTCGCCAATCGACCGGCGCGTCGCTTTCGATCAGTGGCTCACCAGCGACAAGAATCCGTACTTCGCGCGATCGCTGGTCAATCGCGTGTGGGCCAACTTCATGGGCCGCGGCATCATCAATCCGGTGGACGATACGCGCGCGACGAATCCGGCTTCGAATGAAGATTTGATCGCTGCGCTTACCAAAGATTTCGTCGAGCATCATTATGATGTCGATCATCTGATCCGCACCATCATGAATTCCGGTGCGTACCAGTTATCCGCCGAAGCGAACGCCACCAATCAAAACGACAACGTTTTCTATTCGAAATACATCATCAAGCGCCTGCCTGCGGAAGTGATTCTGGACGCATATTCGCAAGTCACGGGCGTTCCGACGTCGTACTTCGGATATCCGGCCGGAACGCGCGCGCTGCAGCTTCCCGACACGCAGGTGAAATCGCAATTCCTGACCGTGTTCGGACGTCCGGCGCGCAGTGTGTGCGATGCCGCCGAGCGATCCGTGGATCCGACGATTGCGCAAGCGCTGCATGTGATCAACGGCGACACGCTGAACAAGAAACTCAGCAATCCGGATGGCTATGTAGCGCTGTTTCTGAAACTCGGCCTCTCGGACTCACGAATCCTGGAGCACGTGTATCTCACGGCGTTCAGCCGCTATCCGACGGAGACCGAAAAAAGCTCACTGCTGGCGGATTTGTCGAAAGCGCGCGAGACGGGCCGCGAACAAGCTCTCGAAGACATGATGTGGTCGCTGCTCACGAGCAAAGAATTTCTGTTCAACCACTAACCATGAAGATTCTTGCTGGTTCGAGAGTGGCGCACACACTCGTGCGTGCCGCGTCGGCACTCCTGCCGACGCTAGCTAGCTTGCACGCCGCCCCAACCTACAAAGACGTCAGCGCCATCTTCGCGGCCCGCTGCTACGGATGCCACGCCGCCGCGGTCAAAATGGGCAGCCTCAACCTGCAAACATGGGACGGTTTCCAGGAAGGTGGGACCCACGGCAAAATTGTCGTCCCCGGCAAAAGCGCCGAGAGCCGTCTCTACCTTCTCGTCGCCGGCAAAGAAATGCCCACCATGCCAATGGACGGCAGCAAACTGAGCCCCGAACAAATCGAAACTATCCGCGCTTGGATCGACGCTGGCGCCATCGGCGGCCCGACGGCGGCTGCGCCAATCACGACGTCGCTTCCGAAGCTCGATCCAAAAGTTCACGTGAAGCCGCAGATCTTCGACCTCGCCTATAGTCCGGATGGCAAGATTCTCGCGCTGGCCGGATACAAGGAAGTCCGTCTGGTGGATTCTGCAACCAAGCAAGAGCTAGCCAAGCTCGCTGGACCCGCCGACACGGTGCGCGCCGTTGCCTTCTCCAAAGACGGAAAACTTCTCGCAGCCGCCGGCGGACTCCCGGCGCGCTCCGGCGAAGTCCTGATCTTCGATGTTGCGCAGCGCAAGCTGCTCCACACCATCCATGGGCACTCGGATTGCATTTACGGCGTGGCCTTCTCGCCTGATGGAAGAAGTGTCGCCACCGCCAGCTACGACAAATTCGTCAAGCTCTTCGATATCGAATCCGAAAAAGAAGTTCGCACCTATAAAGATCACATCGACGCAGTCTACGCCGTCGAATTCACGCCGGACGGCAAGCGCCTGGTCTCCGGCTCAGCCGACCGTTCGGTCAAAATCTGGAACGTCGAAAGCGGGGAACGCCTCTACACGTTGTCGGACCCGCAAGATGGAATCAACACCCTCGCCATCGATCCCACCGGCAAGCTCGTCGCGGCCGCCGGACTCGACAAGAGCATCCGCATCTGGGCGCTCGGCGAAAAAGAAGGCAAGCTGCTGCATTCGCAAATCGCGCATGAAGACGCGATTCTGCGGCTGGCCTGGTCGCCGGACGGCACGGAGTTGGTTTCTTCATCCGCCGACCACACGGTCAAAGTTTTCAGCTCGAAAGATTTGAGCGAGCTTCACTCGTATACGGAACCCGACTGGGTCTACGGACTGCAGTTCGCCCCCAACGGAAAAACCTTCGCAATCGGCCGTTTCGACGGCAGCCTAACCATCACGCCACAAGGCACGCCATAAAGACGCACACCATGAAAAAGCTGATCCCCGTTTCGTTCTTTGCTGCCTCGCTGATCGCTGCAACCAGCGGCGACCATCCAACCGGCAACCGCACTACGCCTCCGACGTTGAACAGCGTCTCGCCCATTGGCGTCTCACGCGGAACCACCGTGGAACTGACTGTCGAAGGCTTGAACCTAGCGAAAGCGAACGCGATCTATTTCAGCGAACCGGGCATCACCGGAAAAATCCTGCGTGTGAAAGAGCTGCCCGATCTTCCCGAGAATCGCCTTGGCTCCAACGGGACGCCGTCCACCATCGATCTGGGACCGTTGCCGCCTCGCAATCAAGTGACCGTCGAAGTGGAAGTTTCGCCCGATGCCGAAATCGGTCCCGTCGCTTTTCGCTTGCTGACGCCGCTCGGAACTAGTCCTGAGGGACGTTTCCTGATTGAGCCGTACTACGGCGAGAGCGTCGATAAAGAACCGAACGATACTCCGGAAACCGCCGTCGAAACTTTTCTGCCCGCCATTCTCACCGGTGCAATTTCGAAACCGGGCGATCTCGATTATTTCAAGATTCACGTCGATGCCGGGCAGCAACTGGTGTTTCAGGATGGCGCCGCTCTGGTCGGCTCGTCGCTCGAACCGATCGTAACGATTCTCGCCGAAGATCAAACGGTTATCCGGAAATTCGGCGAGAAGGGCGGAATGAACGCCTTCCGCTTCGCGCATAAGTTCGAAAAAGCCGGAACGTACTACATCCGCATCGCCGATTATCGCGAGAGCGGCAGCGGAGGCAACTTCTATCGATTTATCGTGGGAAATTATCCGCTCGTGATTTCAGCGTATCCGCTGGGAGTGGAAGTGGGCAAGACGCGTGAGATCGCGTTAAAGGGTTACAACGTCCCGGCGAAGATCAGCGTGAAGGGCGAGGCGCAGCCGCGTTCGGAAGATTTTCTTACTTTACGCCCGGAGCATTCTTTCGAGGAGCTCAAGCTGGTGCTCGGCCACTCGCCGGATCTCGAGCCGGCCCCCAATCAGCTTGTCCCGATTCCTTCCACCATCGACGGGCGCGTAGCTTC
>DATGIH010000469.1:0-14485 GCA_035295865.1 Bryobacteraceae bacterium | reverse complement strand
TACCGAACCGCGACCGCAAGGGAGCGCAACCACGAACGTTCGCGTTGCGCTCTTCAATTGTCCAGCAGCTCTTTCAACGCCCTGACAATTACCGGCGCCGCCTCCGGCCCCACCGAGTTCACTTCGCCATAAAATCGCTTGCGCGCATTCTGCAGCCAGGGTGCCTCATTGTCCCACTCGGATTTCGGAATGATGTAGCCGATCTCATCGTCCGCCAGCCCGAACAGCATCCGATACGGCGCCTTCATCATGCCTTTGATCGCGGGCTCAGCCGCGGCATCCGGAAAATCCGCCCCTTCGTATTTCTGAATCCCGCCCACGCTCAGCTCCGGATAAAGCTCGCCCGGAATCAGCGCGATTTCGAGCACCGGCCGACCGCCATCCAGCAACCGGATCAATCCAACTGGCGCGCTCGTCTTACCCGCCACCGATGGCTTGCGCCCGTGATAGATGTTGGCCGCTGCTGCTTGTTCAAATCCTTTGTTCGCGATCGGAATTTCGACGACGCGCTCTTGAAACTCCACACGAGTCACGCGAACAGCCGGCGCGTGCTCCAACGCATCCGCCCCGATCTCCGCCACCCGCTTTCCAATGTGCTCCGCCTTCTCAAAACTGTTGTCGGCAACCCCAGCGATCTTCGCGCCCAACGGCGATTGCATCCCACCCACCGCGCCATTCACAAAAACCGCCACACCACCACGCCGTTCCTCCAGCCGCTTGTAAATCGCCGCCGGATAATCCGCCGTAATCTGCGTATTGCGCGATCCCAACGTCTCCGGATGATTCGCCCAATTGATCAGCGTCGCGATCGGTTTGCCATCGGCGCCATTCACCGCCGCAAGCACCAATTCCGCATCATGCACATCCGGCGGCCGATTGTCATGGATGAACGTGTCCAACTCCGCCGGATGGGCCTTCGCAAGCGCGATCGTAGCCGGGCGCAGATTCGCAAGCGCGGCCATCGCGGCCTCCGCCGTCCGCTCGATCACGAAGCTGTTGTAGTCCTCGTTAATGCCGCTAGTCCCCGCATTCGCACCCCAAAGCCCCATCGTGTCCGGCGCCTGATGATCGTGTAGCGCAGCCACAACAACATCCGCTTTCACCAGCTGCCGAATCCGCACCACATCGTCCCAAAACAATCCGATCGAATCCACGCCGCAAATCACCAACGGCCTCTCGCCGGTTTGCAAAGCAAGACAGCGCGCGAACAAATCGTCATGAACACCCGTAGCTCGCCGATTATTGTCGAATCCAGCCATGAATGCCGGACCCCGTGCCAAATCCGGCGTAATAACCCGCGCCGCAGCGCCAGCCCGCATCTCACCCAACAACGAACCGGCCAAGCACACCAACCAGAAACCAGAAACGAGAAACCAGAAACGTGTTTTCAAGTCCTCATCCTTGTAAAAAAGTACAACCCAGCAGTAGCGAACAGAAAATCGGGCGACCACGCCGCCAGCGTCGCCGGTAACAAATTGATGTCCCCCAACTGCTCGAACAATTTCCCGATCGCCCAGTATGCCATCGCGATCCCCAAACTCACCGCCACGCCCGCCGTCGCGCCGCGCGTTCCCGCGATAAACGCAAAAGGCACCGAAATCAGCGCCATCACCAACGCGAACAGCGGCACCGCGAACTTCCGGTAGAACCGCACCTGCAGCGTAATGGTATCGATGCCGCTGCGCTGCAGATCGCGGATGTACGACGCCAGTTGCTGGAAGTTCATCTGCTGATCCTGCAAAACTTCTTGCAGGAAATAATCCTGCGTCTCTTCCAATTCGCGGAACGTCGTCGCCTGCCCGCTGAAGTTGTACAGCGGATCCTGCTTCTTGGTGAAATCCCGGCTCCAGCCGTTCTCAAAAATCCAAGCCTTCAGCGTCGGCTCCCAGCGGGCCTTCTCCGCGGAAATATGCTTTCGCACCTGAAAATTCGCCGGATTCAATTCGAACACCTGTGGACCCACCATTACCTTCTGCACCGGATCCAGATACTTGTAGTAATAAATCCGCGGATCGTCGTGCGATCCCGGCGCAAAAACCCAGTGCCGCCCCGGATTCAAATACGTCTGCACCGGCTTCCCCTTGATCTCCTTACGAATCGCGTCCTGCTTTCGATTCGCGTCCGGAACATAGTAGTGATCGAACGCGAAGAGCCCGCCGCTCAGCAAAAATGCCGCAACCAGCACCGGAACCGATAGCCGGTAGAGGCTAATGCCGCAAGCCTTAAAAGCCGTCACTTCGTTGTGCTTGCTCAGAATCCCGAACGTGATCAGCACGGCCACCAGTACGCTGATCGGCGCTTCTTCATAGATCAATTCAGGCGTCAGAAAGAACAGATAGGTGAATACCCGCGACATCGCGATATTGTTCTTCACGATATCGCTGAGCAGATCGAAGAACGTGAACACGTGCGTCATCAGCACGAAGCTGACCAGCAGCAGCGTGAAATAGAAAAGGAACCCGTAGAGCACGTACGTATCCGCCACCTGCGGAACCAGAAAGATGCGCCAGCCGCGTCTGGTCGCGCGTACCGGCGATACGCCCATCCGCACGCTGCCTCGCAAGCGGGCCCACATCGATTGGACCCAGCCCGTAACCAAGCCGATCCAGTCTTTATCGCCCTGCCGTTCCAGGCGCGTGATCAGAAAAATTCCAAAGATCGCGAATATCGTATTCGGAATCCACATCGCGATTCCCACCGGCAACCGTTGCTGCTTGGCCAGCGCGTTGCCTCCAATCAATCCCATCCAATAGAGGAACGCCAACGCCACCGTCAGCACAAACGCGCTGGACTTGCCGCCTTTGCGCGAGGAGATACCCAGTGGAATCCCGATCAACGCCAGCAGCACGCACGCCGGAGGCAGCGCCAGCCGCCGATGCAATTCGATCCGTGCCTGAATCAGATTCTCGGCGTCCAGTTTCGAATCCTGGTAGGCGATCTTGTACAGCGGATACGTATCGATCTCCGTGTACGGCTTCACTGGAACTTCATTCGGCTTGGTCGCCTCTAAAATCTGATCGGCCGCTTTACCCGATGTCGTGTAGTACTCGGTGATCTCCTTCCCCACTTCATAGGTGAGGCCATTCTGCATCGAGAGCTGGATGCGATTGCGTTTCACATCCGGCACCGCAATCGCATCGGCGGCCACGGTAATTCTCGGCCCTTCGCCGCGATCGTGGTCCGATTTCTTTTGCTCTTCCTGCGGCGTGATATCGGCGATGAAAACATTCCGCCAACGCGTCAGCACTCCGGGAATAACATCTTGGATATACAGCACGCGATTCGGGAACTGCTCCTCAAACACGTGCGGCTGCACCTCGGCTGTCAACTCGGCGGCCACCAGCTTATTCAGAACCCGATACGTCGTCTTTTCCGCGAACGGTGTCAGCCACAGCGACGACGCACCGGTAATAGTCATCGCGACCAGTGCGAACGTCAGCACCGGCGCAATCACTTTCCGGCTGGGCACACCCGCCGCGCGCATGGCTGTGATTTCGCCGTCGCTCGACATGCGGCTCAGCGCGATCAACACCCCCACCAATACGCCCAAGGGAACGGTAAAGGTCAGCGTGGATGGAATCGCCAGTGCGAACAGATACCCGACCGTCGGCGGCGGCGCCGAACTCCGCACCAGAATCTCAAACAGCTTGCCCACGCGCTGCAAAAACAGTACGAACGTGAACAGCACCGTCCCGAGCAGTGCGTTATTCGCAACCTCGCGGAAGATAGAGCGGCTGAGCAGGCCCATTGGCGTGCCTTACGACCCGGCCGAAGTGGCCTTCGCTCCACTCAGCGGCGGAGGCGGCACGATGGGAGCGTTCGGCGTCTCCTCGTGGATCGGCTCCAGCTCGATTTCGTCGAATAGAACCGATGGTGCAATCACCGATGCGCTCGTCGTAAAGCTGCCGGCGCCCACCAGCGCGAAAATCGCGTTCGAATCGATGAAATCGAAAACGTAGCTTTCATCCGATGCCGCCAAAATATCTTTGAGCGACCGCGTGGAAAGTCCCCGGAACCGCAACCCGCGCACCAGCTCCTCCCGCCCGTCTGGATATACACGATAGACCAGCAGCGGCAGCGTCACCGGCCGCGAATTCCCGCCGGCTTGCGCCAGCCGCCGGATCTCATCCACCGACGCGGTGGATGGAAAATCCAGCTTGCGCACCAACATGCCATAAGGCTTGTTGCGATCCCGGCACAGATCCATCAGTTTCTTTTTCAGATCCGCCAGCGGTACCGTTTGCGTAGCGCGCACAAAAAGATTCCCGAACCCCGCCGAATCCGCACCATACGGCCCTGTCATCCTGGCCCGTCCATTGGTCGTCTCGAACGCCTTCAGTACCGGCGTTCGCGTCATCAAAAAAGATTTGAGCGTCCCTTTGTCCACCAGAAACAGCGGCGCAGGGCTCACGCCTTCGATGTCGTAAAGATAATGCCCGAGCAACGCCTGCCCGCGCCATTCGGTCTGCGTGGGATCGTCTACCACGTCCATCCATTCCGGCAGGATTTTCGATCCCACTCGATTCTCAAGATCGCTCGGAAGATAGGGCGCATTCCGTCCCGCATCCACGATCGGCTTGCGCGCGATCTTCAAATTGTCCCCCAGCATCTGCCCGAACAGTTGCGCGGATGCCGCGGCTTCAAACAGCACCGGGCCGTCATAAGCTTCGCCGGCCGGCGCCTCCGATAGCTGAGTGATGTGATTCGCCACTTCCGTAGCCTGGCGGCGCATCTCCGCCTCTGCCGGCAATCCACCGGCCTCGAACGCTTGCATCACCGTGGCGTCACGCACCTGCGTTCCGTCAGAAGCCAAGCCCCGGCCTTGGATCCGGACATGAGAAAGATTCTCCGGCGTCCGCAGCACGCTGCCTTCCGAATTCACCATGTAATTGGTTGCCTGCGCTATCTGCACTTCCACGCCTGAGGAAAGAACCTTCGGATATGCGTCGAAGATCGCCGAAAGTTTCACCACACGATCCTTCCACAACGTCTCGTTCACGGCTTGATGCCGGATCGGCAGCACCGCCGTCACCGCCGGAGCTTTGGAAAAATCCGGAAGCTGTTCCGGCAGATTCATGTTCTTCAGCGACGACCGTTTGCGCGCGATCGCATCCTCGGCCGTCTTATAGGCGCGATCCGTCGCCAGCCACAGCGCGTGCCGGAATCCCAGGTAATCGCCGTCCAGCGCCAGCCGGTCCGGATCGTAGCGGGAGCCCGAATAAGCTTCCGAGAAAATATGATTCGTGTTGTCAAACGCGTAGTCGCCGACGCGCACGCTCACCCACGGGTAACGCACGTTCGAAAAGCCGCTGGTTACCAGCGCGCCTAACGAAGCCGCAGCCGAAAAGTTGGATTCGTCCGCCACTCGATACTCGAAGTAATAAGGCACATCCAGGCTGATAATCCGCAAATTCCGCGAGCGGTGCAGCTCGTCTTCCATGGCTCGCAGCAGCGGATCCGGCTCCGGCGGCTTGTCCAACGATTGCGCCAAAAGCGGCACCAAGCATGCGAGAATGCCAACCAAAGCACGTACGTTGCCGCTCATTTTTCCTCCGTCGGCGCCGACAGCAGCGGCGGACGGTCGCGTGAATGATCCTTCTTCTGGATCTCAATCTCGGAAACCAACAACGCAGGCGAGACTGCGGAAACCGGCACCTGTCCCGATTCCGCTCCGCAGAATCCGTTGAACACGTCCGGCTTGTCCGAAGTCGCCAGAATCTTTGCGAAGCTCGACAGCGGCGTGCCGACAATGTCCGCGCCACGCACCAACTCATCCGGATGACCGTCCGGATACACGCGATACACAATCAGCGGAATCACCGTGTAGGCCTGTAGACCACGCCTCTGCGTCAGCGTATAGCCCCCGGTCACTTGCTCGAAGAGAAGCCCATACGGTTTCCGCTGGCGTTTGACCTCCGCCAGCAACATCTCGCGCAACTTTGCCGCTGGAACCATGTTCTTCGATTCCACAATCAGATTCGATTGGCGCGAGACTACCTCGGCGCCGGGCTGGCGCCGGCCGTGTCCATTGGAATGATCGAAGCCATGGATGGGCGAGCGCGACATGAGAAATGTCTTGAGAATCCCGTTATCCACCACCGTAACGGGACCAGCCTTCACGCCTTCATCGTCATACGAATAGGTGCCATTCAGGTCGATGGATGCAACTGTTTTGCGAGTGGGATCGGATACTACGGAGAGAAAAGCCGGCAATACCGGGTTGCCCACCGCTTTCGTAAAAGTCTGGCCCTCTGCCTCGTCCTTCTGGCGATGTCCCTCAATCCGGTGCCCGAAAATTTCGTGGAAGAAGACGCCTGCGGCTCGCCCGGAAAGAATCGCGGGGCCGATGAATGGTTCCACCGTCGGCGCGCGCAGCAGGTTGCCAAGATCGCTGCCCACACGCGTGACAGCAGCTTCAATTGCATCCGGCTTCGGAAGGTGGTCGAGGTCCGTGCCCTGAAAATCCTGCATGGCACTCAGATCCATGCCATCCGAGGCCTTGCCTTGCGCCGAAATCGCAATATTGGCAAAAGTGCGCCCGTGCAATAGCCGCGTGCCTTCGGTGCTGACCAGATACTTCGTTTCTCGTTCCACCACCAGACTGACGTTGGAACTCAGAACACCATCCGCGTTCGCCAGCTGCCGCGACCACTTTCGCAGCAGATCCTTCCACTGCTCATCCGGATAATGCGGCCGGCCCGGCCGTTCTTCATGCACCGAGGGTGGTTCAATCGAAAAATCGTCCGAATCGTCTTCCTGCTTCACCTTGGATTGCGCGGCCGATTTGATCTCGATCAACCGGCGCGCGGCCAACCGATACGTGCGGTCCGTCTCCAGCCACACCCTTTGCCGGATGGCATCCGGCACGTCGTCCAGCGGAATCACCGCGCCCGACGTGAACCGCGCCCGCTGCCCGTTCACCAAATGATAATTGTCCAGTTTCGGGCTCCCCACGCGAATGGTGATATCCAGATCGCGCAGATGTCCAGTCTGGTGGGCCGTGAGCGATCCACCGCTGGCGCTCAAGATCTGCGTCTCGGCCTCCGTCACTGCGTACGCCATGAAGTACGGAGGCGGATCGCCCTTCTCTTTCAGCACGGAAAAGTTCCGCTGCAATTCGTCGTTCAGAATATCCAGGAGTGTCGGTGAGGAAGCGGCTGCGAGCGGAAGCGCCGCAACCAGAAGCAGAATAAAGCGCACGAACCTTTAGAATAGCGCACGTAGCGCACGCTTCAGCGTGCCGCGTTCACACTCGTGTGAACGCCTTTTAAACCCCCCGCCGATTCCCCCACAACTCAATATGCATCCGCGGACTAAACCGATACCCCTCGCGCTTGCAGATCTCCGCGATCCATCGCCCGCGTTCCGCCAACGCCGCCGGATCCACTCCCTCAGGCATCAACAGCACGCGCGTCTTCGCAACACCGGTGGACTCCACAATCGCGTGGACCTCCGTCATATCTCCAGGCTCCGCGACTACAAACTTCAATTGATGCGGATAAAGCTGCGTCAGTCGCCTTAGGATCTCGGGTTGATACCGCAACCGGTCATGCTGCCCGGCCCAGCGTCCATTTTCGCGCCCGTGCGGCGTTGAATTCGCCAGCTTCGGACTGATGCTCATCAAGTCGCACCGCACCTGCGCATCCGTAGTGCCCGCAGTCTCGATCGTAATGTGCCCTTGCACCCGATGCGTCAACTCGTCGATTTGCGGCGCGATCATCGGTTCGCCCCCAGTCACCACTACGTGCGACGCGCCATATTTCTCCACTTCCGCGACGATCGAATCCACATCCCGTTCTTCGCCCTCCGGCTGCCACGATGTGTAGGGAGTGTCGCACCAGGTGCAGCGTAAATTGCAGCCGCTCGTCCGGACGAAGACCGACGGAACGCCCGCCAGCATACCTTCGCCTTGAATGGAATAAAAAATCTCAGAAATCTTCATGAATGATTATAAGGAAGCGGATCTTCGAGGGATGCCTCCCGAAAACCCTTTAGCCGAATTCGGCACGAGTCGCAGAGTCCGCACGGGCGCCCTTCCGCATCCGGATCGTAACAACTGTGGGTGAGACGGAAATCTACTCCCAGCGTTTCGCCCAGCCGGATAATTTCAGCTTTAGATAGCTTCACCAACGGCGTGTGGATTTCTAGCTTCGCGCGCCCTTCTACTCCCGCCTTCGTCGCAAGTTGAGCCATCCGCTCGAACGCCGCGATGAACTCCGGGCGGCAGTCGGGATATCCGGAATAATCCACGGCGTTCACGCCGATGAAAATGTCGGAACTCCCCAACACCTCCGCCCACGCGAGCGCGAGCGAAAGAAATACCGTGTTGCGCGCCGGAACATAGGTTACGGGAATGCCTTCTTCTACACCGCTCTTCGGCACGGCGACATCGTCCGTCAGCGCCGAGCCTCCAAACAATCGCAAATTGATCGGGATCACCAAGTGTTTCACCGCGCCCAGGCTCGAGGCCACTCTTGCCGCCGCTTCCAGCTCCACGCGATGCCGCTGTCCATAGTCGAACGTGAGCGCGTAACAGGCGAATCCGTCACGCCGCGCCAACGCCAGGCACGTCGCCGAATCCAAACCGCCGCTCAATAAACAAACGGCCGGCTTCATTTCGGCAGTTTCAACGCCAGGACAATCCCGATCGCCGGAAAAAGACACAGCGCTTCCAGCGAACGATGCAGTGTGAAATGATCGCCCGCCCATCCCGTCAGCGGAATGAAAATCAGGCCCGCCATTCCCCATGCAAATCCCATCATCAACGCCGACACGGTTCCCGCTTGCGTCGGCGCTAGCTCCTGCGCCATGACCACGTTTACCGGAATGGTGAACAGCAGAATCAATCCGGTAAGCGCGAGCCCGATCATTGAAACCACGCCATTCGTGAGGAAGAACAGCGCCGCAAACGGAAGACATCCCACCATCGACGCTAGAATCACGCGCCGCCCGCCGAAGCGATCGGCCATGCGGCCGCCCAAAAATCCACCCAACGCACCGGCCGCCAGATACAACGTCAGCGAGTAAGCCGCGTTCGAAAAAGCGAATCCCCGCTCCCGATTCAAATACAGCGGCAAGAACTGCCCGAAAACAATCTGGATGGTCGACCGGATGAACACCAGGAAATACAAAATCGTGAGCGGCTTCCAAACGGCACGCAGCGGCTGCCAATCGAAATGCTTTCGCAAATGCGGCGCTGGACGCGGATGCTCCGGTAAAAGCGTCACCAGCAGCAGCGTCACAATCACGCCCGGAACCGCCGTCCAATAACTGCGATTCATCCCCAGCCACGTAACGAACGCCGAGAAATACATCGGACCCACCGCCAGCCCCAGCGTTCCCGAGCTGATAAAGATCGCCATCCAATGCCCACGATTCCCCGGCAATCCATGCGATGCCCGCGCCGACGCTTGCGGATGAAACGAAGCCACCCCGCAGCCGCCCAACAAAACCACCGCAACCAACCACCCGAAGCTGGGCGCCAGTCCCAGCAGTGAAATGAAGATCCCAGCCACGGCCGGCGCCAGCGCCGAAAACATACGCGTGTGGAAACGGTCCGACAAATAGCCGTAAACCGGTTGCATCACCGACGCCGAGAATACCAGCAACCCGCCGAGAATTCCCGCACGAGTCAGGCTGAGCCCGAGTTTGTCCCCCAGCAGCGGCTGGAATGTGCCAAGCGCGGCCGAATACAAATCGACGAAGAAATGTCCTAAAGAAAACAGGACCAGGCCGAGAAAACTGGCCTTCACCACGCGCTCGCGTTCAATCAGAGGAAGTGTGGAAGCGGGAGAAGCCATCTGGGAATCTCCATTATAGATGGCCTGTCAGCTTTTCCACTTCCGCCGCGGTCAGTTCGCGATGCTTTCCCATCTGCAGTTCGCCGATCCGCAAATCCCCGATTCCGGTGCGAACCAGCTTCCGCACTTTGCTGCCGATCGCTTCCACCATCCGGCGCACTTGCCGGTTGCGGCCCTCGTGAATCGTCATTTCGAAATGCGAATGTTTCGACGAATCCCGCAGATGCTTCACCAACGCCGGCGCCGTCGGGCCATCCGAAAGAGTCACGCCGGCCCGAAGTTGCTCGAGTTGCGTTTCGCTCACCGGCGTCGATGTCTTCACCAAGTAGGTTTTTGCGACCTTCCGCTTCGGATTCGTAACGCGTTCCGCGAACTGCGTGTCATTCGTCAACAACAACAATCCGCTGGTATCCAGATCCAGCCGCCCCACCGGAACCAGCCACTCACCCACATCTTGAATCAAATCGTAAACCGTTGGCCGCCCTTGTGGATCTTTGAAAGTGGTGAGATATCCGGTCGGCTTATACAGTAGGAGATAGATTTTCTCTCGCGCCCGGATGGGCTGACCGTCCAAAGTAACTACGTCACGCGCCAGGTCCACCCAATGATCCGGCGTCTGAATCAATTTCCGATTCACCCGGACCCTTCCCGCCCCAATCCATTTCCGAGCCTCGGTGCGCGATCCCAGCCCAGCTTTCGAAAGCACGCGTTCCAGCGTCTTCAACGGCCGATTTCCCGGCGGCGGAGCCTTCACTCTATCGGTTTTATCATCCGTGTGAATCCGTGTCCATCCGTGGCGAGTATTTTACTTCGCCACCAACCTCCGCACTTCCCCCAAAATCCTCTCCGGATCGATCGGCTTGTGCAGCACCGCGTCCGCGCCCAACTTCTTTGCCATTTCCAGAAACCCGCTTCCTAGAATGCCGCTTACCGCAATCACGGGAAGACTCGGCCAGCTCTCCTTGGTTTTGTGGATCGTCTCGATGCCGTCCTGGTCCGGCATGATGATGTCGGTGATCACCAGGTCCGGCTTGGATTTCCGGCAGAGTCTCTCGGCCTCTCTGCCGTTCGAGGCCAACCAGACCACATAACCTTCCATCTCGAACAGGTCACTGAGCAGCGCGCGCGCCTGTGGATCGTCATCCACAATAAGCAGCGTGGCCGTCATCTGCCCCTCTTTCGCCGCCAGCGGAAAATAGATTCGGACTGTCGTTCCCTCATCGACTTCGCTCGTAACGGAGATTGCGCCACCGCACCTTCCGATCGTCCCGGCAACACCGTCCAAACCGGCCACGGGCTGTCCCTTCGACGTGCAAATTTCCAGCCGCGCCCGCGTCTGGTCGTCCATGCCGCTGCCGTTATCCCAGAACGTCAACAGAACGTGAGCGCGCGGCTCAAGCGTGTTTGGCAATTCCACGCCCGATGCCGGATTCCAACGCTCGCTCTCAATCACCAGCCGGCCTCCGTTGGGCATCGTATCCTGCGCTTGAATCGCAAGACTCACGATCACCTCCTCCAGCTCTTCCACGTCAGCCCGGATATTTCCCGCTTCCGGCTCCAACCGCAGCACCAGTTCTATCGAGTTACCTAAGGTGGATCGCAGCAGTGGCTCCATGCCCCGCACCAGATCATTGAGCGGGACCACACGTGCGCGCGAGTCCGGCTCCCCGCTCGATCTCCGCAAGCTGGCGATTAGAGCCGCCGCCCGCTCGCCGGCTTTCTTGATCTCACCGACGTTCGCCGTGCGCGGATCTTCCGCACCCAGCCTCTTCTCCAAAATCGCGCTCTGTCCCAAAATTACGGAAAGCAAACCGTTCAAGTCGTGCGCCACCCGTTCGGTCAAAGGATCCGTGTGCCGCGGCAGATCCACGCGCTCGGTAATATCCTCCACAATCGTGACAAACCGGGATGGATTTCCGGCGGCATCGCATAACGGCGCCACGCTGCATCGCACCCACAATGTGCTGCCGTCTTTCCGAACGTGCCGCTTGTCCAGAACGAACCCCGGCACTTCTTTGCGCCGCAGCTTATCGATAATGTCGATGGAAGCCACCACATCGTCCGGATGGGTAAGGGTCTGGTAGTTTCGCGCCAGCAGTTCCGCCTGGCTATAACCAGTCATCCGGCAAAAAGCTTCGTTCACTTCCAGGTACCTGCCCTCGAAATTCGCGATGCTCATCCCGGCCGCCGCATGCGCGAACGCCCCGCGAAACCGCTCCTCGCTGGCCCGCAGATTTGCTTCCGCTTTCTTCCGTTCGCTGATGTCTTTGAACGAAATTACACTGCCCTCGGTGCGCCCGTTCACTACAATCGGGCAGGACGAGTACTCCACCTGGATCGAGCTGCCATCCTTCCGCCACAGCACGTCATAATCCGCCCGCATTTCCACGCCGTTTCGCACTGCCTGGGTAACCGCACATGCTTCGCGCGATAGCGGCTCGCCCGCCGGAGTCTTGTAATGAATCAGATCGTGCAAGTTCCGGCCCAGGCACTCCTCTCCCTCGTATCCCAACATCCGCAGCGCCGCCGGATTGATAAACGTGCAGTGTCCCTCCATGTCCAGGCCGAAAACGCCGTCCACCACCGAATCCAGCATCGCGAACCGTTCGATCATCAGCCGGTCCAAATCCTCTTCGCTCTGCTTGCGTTCCGTAAGATCCAGCACGAAACAGAGCGACAGCGACCCGGACGCCGGCGGACCCACTATGCCTATGAGAACCGGCACACGCGATCCGTCCCCGCGAAAAAACTCTTTCTCGAACGGCGCCGCCTTCCCCGTCACTTGGATCTGCTTGCGCGCTTGGTCCGTTGCAAAGCTCCACTCCATCGGCGTCATCTTGAGCCAATCCAACCGCCCCGCCTCCAGGTCTTCTCGCGAGTAACCCACGATTCTTAGAAATTCATCGTTGGCATACACGATCGGCCCGTCCTCTTTGGCCATCAGAATTCCAATGATGTTTGAATCTGCCAACTGTTCGATCGGCGCCCGCATTTGCGCGAGATTCTGACCTGCCGCCTGCGGCGATTCCACCATCGGTTCTCTACCTCTCATCTTCGTTATCGGCCTAGGCCGTATCTCTCTTAGTTCGAAACGCAAGGGAACTTCTCAGCACTCGTGTAGCCTAGGATCAGTAATAGGCCTATGCTGAACCGGTCTAAACCGCCCTCGGATGCCTAAAGCCGTTCTGATCCGCGGTGCCAGGCAACTCCTCACACTGCGTGGATCTTCCGGCCCCCGCCGCGGGACCGATCTCAGAAACCTCGCGATCATTCCCGATGGCGCCGTCCTCATCGTGAATGGCCGCATTCACGACGTAGGTCCCAGCCGCCGTCTGGAGAATCTCGCTCTGGCGCGACAAGCCGACCTCATCGACGCCAGCGGCCGCGTCGTCATGCCCGGATTTGTCGACAGCCACACCCACCTGGCCAGTGGACCCCTCCGTTTCCACGATTCATCCGCCGCACTCAATCTCGCTCGCACCATTCAGCAACTCTCCCCGCGCACCTTACGAGCCCAGGCGCTGCATTCCATCGAGAATGCCCTGCGGCACGGAACCACCACCATGGAAAGCCGATCCGGATTCGGTGTCACCGATGCCAACGAACTCAAAATTCTGCGCGTTCACGCCGCGCTTCAAGAATTGTCCCTTCCCCTCATTTCCACCTTCGTTGCGAATACTCCAAATTTGCTTCCGCTTATCCACCGCCGAAAACTCGCCCAATTCGCAGCCGCTCCCTTCGGCGATCTAGCCCGCGCCTTCCTGCTCGCCGCGCAACAACTCAAATTCGCCCTTCAAATCTCAGCAGGCGTAGGATCGCCAACCGAAGCCATCGCCCTGGCGCTAGAACTCGACGTCTCGAGCATCAGCCACCTGCAGAACGCCACGCCTACCGACGCCATCCGTCTCGCGCAATCGCAAACCGTCGCAACTCTGCTGCCCGGACCTATCTTCCATCTCGGCACGAACAACTATCCTCCAGCCCGGACCCTGATAGATGCCGGCGTCGCGATAGCGCTCGGCACGGGTTTTCATCCGGAAACCAGCCCGTCCCAAAGCATGCAGATGACCATCGCACTCGCCTGTCGCGCCATGAATATGACACCCGCCGAAGCCCTCTCCGCATCCACCATCAACGCCGCCCACGCGCTGCGCTTAGCTTCAAGTATCGGATCGCTCGAATCCGGTAAGGCCGCCGATCTTCTATTGCTCGATATCCCCGACTATCGCGAGTTACCCTATCATTTCGGGATGAACCTGGTGCACATGGTCATAAAGAATGGTCAAATTCTGGTGGAACGGTCCGAGGTCAAGTGGCCGATCCGCTGATCGAGTGTGTCCCCAACTTCTCCGAAGGCCGCGACGCCGAAATCGTCAACGCGATCGAACAGTCCATTCAATCCGCTCCCGGCGTAACAGTGCTTCGCTCGGAAATGGACCGGGATCACAATCGCGCCGTGATCACTTTCATCGGATCTCCCACGGCCATCGCCCAAGGCGCACTACGGGGCATCGCATCAGCCACCGAACGCATCGATCTCCGCCGCCACATCGGCGTCCATCCTAGAATTGGCGCCGCCGACGTGGTCCCGTTTGTTCCGCTCCAAAACGCGACGCTCGAAGATTGCGCCGGTATCGCACACCAGGTCGGCGAATCGATCTGGAAAGAACTCGGGGTCCCGGTTT
>DATGIH010000468.1:0-18293 GCA_035295865.1 Bryobacteraceae bacterium | reverse complement strand
CGCGCGTGGCGCGCGAAGTCGGAACCGAAGGAAAGCTCGGCGGACAGGCCGACGTGCGGGGTGTTGCCGGAACCTGGAAGGATCTCACGGATTCCGTCAACTACATGGCGAGCAACCTGACGAATCAGGTGCGAAATATCGCCGGCGTGACAACCGCCGTGGCTCGCGGCGACTTAACCACAAAAATCACCGTCGATGCGCGCGGCGAAATTTTGGAGCTCAAGAACACCATCAATGCAATGGTGGATCAGTTGAGTTCGTTCGCATCCGAAGTCACGCGCGTGGCGCGCGAAGTGGGTACCGAAGGTAAACTCGGCGGACAGGCGGAAGTGAAGGGCGTCGCGGGTACTTGGAAGGATCTTACCGAGAGCGTGAACTCGATGGCCGGCAACCTGACCAATCAGGTGCGCAACATCGCCGAAGTAACGACGGCGGTCGCGAAGGGCGATCTGTCGCGCAAGATCACGGTAGACGTACGCGGAGAAATTCTGGAGCTGAAGAACACCATCAACACCATGGTGGATCAGCTCAGCTCTTTCGCATCCGAAGTCACGCGTGTGGCGCGCGAAGTGGGAACCGAAGGCAAGCTAGGCGGACGCGCGGAAGTGCGAGGCGTCGCCGGAACGTGGAAGGATCTTACCGACAGCGTCAATTCGATGGCGGGCAACCTGACCTCGCAAGTTCGCAACATCGCGCAGGTGACTACGGCGGTGGCGAACGGCAATCTCTCCCGCAAAATCACGGTAGACGTGCAAGGTGAAATTCTGGAGCTCAAAGACACCATCAACACCATGGTGGATCAGCTCAATTCGTTTGCTTCCGAAGTCACGCGCGTGGCGCGCGAAGTCGGCACGGACGGAAAGCTCGGCGGACAGGCGGAAGTGAAGGGCGTCGCCGGTACGTGGAAGGATCTTACCGACAACGTCAACTTCATGGCGGCCAATCTCACAACGCAGGTGCGTGGTATCGCCAAGGTGGTGACAGCGGTCGCAAACGGCGATTTGAAACGCAAACTGGTTCTCGAAACCAAGGGCGAGATCGCCGAGCTGGCCGACACCATCAACGGCATGATCGACACGCTTGCGACGTTCGCCGATCAGGTAACGACGGTCGCGCGCGAAGTCGGCATTGAAGGAAAGTTGGGCGGCCAGGCACGCGTGCCGGGCGCGGCCGGAATCTGGCGCGACTTAACCGACAACGTCAACCAGCTGGCGGCGAACCTTACAAACCAAGTCCGCGCGATCGCGGAAGTTGCGACCGCGGTCACCAAGGGCGACTTGACGCGATCCATCGCGGTGGAAGCGCTTGGCGAAGTAGCGGCGCTCAAGGACAACATCAACGAAATGATCGTGAACCTTGCGGCCACTACGCGCAAGAACAACGAGCAAGATTGGTTGAAGACCAACATCGCGAAGTTCACGGGCATGATGCAGGGCCAACGCGACTTGCTCACTGTATCGGAACTTCTCCTCTCGGAGCTGACTCCATTGGTAGGAGCGCAGCACGGCACCTTCTATCTTGCCGACAGCCAGGACGACAGGCCGATGATGAAGCTGCTGGCAGGATACGCGATCGATGAGGAGAACGACAAACTCCGATCGTTCCCGGTGGGGCAAGGCTTAGTCGGACAGTGCGCCAAGGAAAAAGAACGCATTCTGGTGACCGATGTTCCGGGCGATTATATCCGCATTAACTCCAGCCTCGGAGGTCACGCGCCAGTCAGCATCGTGGTGTTGCCGGTATTGTTCGAAGGCGACGTGAAGGCCGCTATCGAGTTGGCATCGTTCGCGGAGTTTAGCGACATCCATTTGGCCTTCCTCGATCAGCTGACGCAATCCATCGGTATTGTGTTGAACACGATCGCGGCGACCATGCGGACCGAGCAGCTGCTGCAACAAAGCCAGGCTCTGGCCGAGGAGTTGCAGAGCCAGCAGCTCCAATTGCAGACTACAAATGCGGAGCTGCAGGAAAAAGCGCAATTGCTGGCCGAACAGAAAACAGAAGTGGAAACCAAGAACCAGGAAGTGGAGCAGGCTAAGAAGGCCCTGGAAGAGAAAGCCGCGCAGCTTGAAATCACTTCCAAGTATAAGAGTGAATTCCTGGCCAACATGAGCCATGAGCTGCGCACGCCGCTCAATAACCTTCTGATTTTGGCGCGTATGTTGTCGGAAAACTCCGACAAGAACCTGACGCCGAAGCAGGTGAAGTTCGCCGAGACGATTCATACCTCGGGTACCGATCTTTTGGCGCTCATCAATGACATTCTCGATCTCAGCAAGATCGAGTCGGGCAAGATGGATGTGGAAGTGGGCGGCGTCCGGTTTACCGAACTGGGCGATTACTGCTCCAGAACGTTCCGCCACGTGGCGGATGGCAAGGGCTTGGAGTTCACGGTGGAGCTGGGCGCTTCGCTGTCGAACGAAATTATGCACACCGACGCCAAGCGGTTGCAGCAGGTGTTAAAGAACCTGCTTTCGAACGCGCTCAAGTTCACCGAGCACGGATCGGTGCACTTTACCATCGACAAGGCGACATCCGGGTGGAGTGCCAACCACATGATTCTCGGACGCGGCAAATCCGTGATCGCGTTTTCGGTGGAGGATACGGGCATCGGGATTCCGGCCGACAAACAGCGCATCATCTTTGAAGCGTTCCAACAAGCGGACGGAACCACCAGCCGTAAATACGGCGGAACGGGACTGGGCCTCTCCATCAGCCGCGAATTGGCGAGATTGCTGGGCGGCGAAATCCGGCTGCAGAGCGCACCCGGAGTTGGCAGTATTTTCACGCTCTATTTGCCACAGACGTATGTCGCGCCGGCGCTCACACCCAAGAGCGAAGCGTTGAAAACGACGCCCATGCTGCTTGAGAAGGCCGCGGCGATCCCCGATGGTCAGGTGGATATCATTCTGACGCCCGCCAATCTTGGCACCGAAGCGATGGTCGAGGATCTGGTAATTGACGACGATCGCAACTTGATCGAGCCGGGTGATTCGGTGCTTCTGATTGTGGAAGACGATATTACGTTCGCGCGAATTCTAGTCGATCTGGCGCACGAGCATCGTTTGAAGGCGTTGGTGGCCATCCGCGGCAGTGCAGCGATGTCGCTCGCACGCGAGTTCAAACCGGGCGCTATCACGCTCGACATCAATCTCCCCGACATGGCTGGTTGGACCATCCTGGATCGCCTGAAGCACGATCCGGCGACGCGCCACATTCCGGTGCATGTCATTTCGGGCGACGACAATCGCCGGCGCGGGATTGCCCTGGGAGCGATGAGCTATCTGGAAAAATCGTTGACCAACGAATCGCTCGCTGAAGCGTTTGCCAATATCGAGCATTCCGCGCAGAAACGGGTCAAGAAGCTGCTGCTGGTTTGCGCCGATCAGCAGGATCGCGATCAGGTGACAGAAACGTTAGCCGCGAAGGATGTCGAGATTATTCCGGTTGGAAGCGCGGGCGAAGCCCTAGCGGTCGCAAAACAGCAATATCTGGATGGAATCGTCATCCACTTCGACGTGGAAGGGCTGGCCGCGCTGCCGCTGGTGGAGGAATTACAAGCACAAACTGGGCCACACGTTCCGCCGATCATCTTGCTCTGCGATCGTGCGTTAACTCCCAGTGAAGAAGCCGATTGGATCAGGTTCACCCGGACCAGCATCGTGAAACTTGCTCCTACGCATGAGCGTCTGCTGGACGAGTCCGTGCTGCTGTTGCATCGCGTAGAGGCCGATCTAGAACCCAGGCAGCGGCGTATTGTCGAGGAGCTGCGGGAAACCGACGCGACACTGGTAGGCAAGACAGTGCTGGTGATCGACGATGACGTCCGCAACATCTTCGCGCTAACCAGCCTGCTGGAGGATCACCGCTTGAAAGTGTTGCACGCCGAAAACGGAAGGACGGGTATCGAGTTGCTGCAGAAGACTACCGAAATCGATCTGGTATTGATGGATATCATGATGCCGGAGATGGATGGGTACGAAACCATGCGCGCCATCCGCCAGGAGGCGCGATTCCGATCGCTCCCGATTATCGCGCTCACGGCCAAAGCCATGAAGGGCGATCGCGCGAAGTGCATCGAAGCCGGCGCCACCGATTACATCACCAAGCCGGTGGATTTGGAACAGCTGTTTTCGGTGCTCCGCGTTTCCGTCAGCCGTGGGTACGAACAGCAAGTAGCCGCTCCGGCAGTTAATTGAGGAGGAATGGCGACGGCAACACCAAGGCATGCCGCGAGCGAACCGGTTTCCGGCCGGGTCAAGATTCTGCTGGTCGACGATACCCCGGAGAATCTGATTTCGCTTGAGGCTGCCTTGGATGCTTTGGGGCAGGAGTTGGTGCTGGCCAACTCGGGCACCGAAGCGCTGCGCTATTTGCTGGATGACGATTTCGCGGCCATTCTGCTGGATGTGAAAATGCCCGAGATGGACGGGTTTCAAACTGCGGAATTGATCCGATCCCGCAAACGATCCCGCGATGTTCCTATCCTGTTCCTGACCGGTTACAAGAGCGATGAACACCTGTTTCGAGGTTACGACCTGGGCGCGGTGGATTTTCTTTTCAAGCCGATCGTTCCCGAAATTCTGCGGTCGAAAGTAAGCGTGTTCGTGGAGTTGAGCCGCAATACGGCTCTGCTCCGCCAGCAAGCCGAGGTTCTGCGGAAGGCGGAACAGAAATTCCGCTCCCTGCTCGAGGCCGCCCCGGATGCCATGATCATCAGTTCCGCGGATGGCATTATCAGCCTGGTGAACTCGGAAGCCGAAGTCATGTTCGGATATTCGCGGGAGGAATTGATCGGCCACAATATCCGGATGCTGGTGCAGGATTGGGCCGGCCACCTGGCGGCGGATGCGCCGGCTGGCCTTAGTTCGCAGGAAGAACTTTGGGCACGGCGCAAGAACCGGCATCCATTTCCGGTAGAGATTAGCTTGAGCCCACTGCAAACCGAAGAAGGGCTGCTGCTGACATCCGCGATTCGGGACATCACCGAACGCAAGCGCGCCGATGCCGCCATTCGCGAGCTCAACAACACTCTGGAACAGAGGGTGGCGGATCGAACGCTCGAGCTGACGCGCTCTAATGAGGCTCTGCGGCGTTCGAATGAGGATCTCAATCAGTTTGCGTACGCGGCCAGCCACGATCTGCAGGAGCCGCTGCGAATGGTCGCGCTTTACAGCCAGATTATTCAGAAGAGGTACGCGGAGCGCCTCGGGGATGAAGCCCGGGAATTATTCGGATTCGTCATCAGCGGGGCAAGGCGCATGGAAAGGCTTTTGAAAGACCTGCTGGCCTATTCCCAAACGGGATCTTCCAATGAAGGCCCGGCCCAACCGGTGGAGTGCGAACAGGCGATTCGAAAAGTGATGTTGAACTTGCAAGCTGCGATTGAGCAGAGCGCTGCAACCATCACTTGGGATCCGCTGCCGGTTGTGCACGCGCACGAGATTCGCCTGGTGCAGCTGCTGCAGAATCTGATCGGAAACGCGATTAAGTACCGGTCCGATCTGCCTCCCGAAATCCATGTTGCGGCCAAGCGCGAAAATGGGCAATGGCTTTTTTCGGTGCGGGACAACGGAATCGGAATTGAGCCGGAATACTCGCAACAGGTGTTTGGAATTTTTAAGCGCTTGCACGGGCAGGATTATGAGGGTACCGGAATCGGATTGGCAATCTGCCAAAGGATTATCGAGAGGTACGGTGGACGGATCTGGGTGGATTCCAAGCCAGGCGCTGGCGCCGTGTTCAGTTTCACGCTGCCCCCAGCCGACGAATCCTAGCGGTTACAGCACTTCGGCTTTTTCTCGCAAGTCTTCGTAGAAAACGGAAAAGGCGTCGCCGTTCCAGAGGACGTTAATCAATCCGGAACCGGCCGCCTGACCCTCCGATTCAATGATCGAACCAGCCGGGATCTCGATGAGAACGGTGGTGGGATCGCGCAGAGAACTGCCGGGATGAGGTTCCAGTTTGACTGCCGGAAGAGGAACAGAAACCTTGTATTGCACGCCGTTCAACTTCCTTTTGGATAGCTTCCGAGTACTCGCATAAAATCCGCCAGTTCGGAGAGATGGCGAAGCGCATTTTGGACCCGTGGATCGTCTTCCTTGTCCAGGAAATCCAGGTAGAACAGATACTCCCAGGGCTTGCCATGCAGTGGGCGCGATTCGATTTTCGCCAAATTGAGATCGCGTAGCGCGAAGGCGCTCAATGCGCGAAATAGAGCGCCGGGAATATTGCGAGTGGTGAAGACCAGCGACGTCTTCCACGCTTTCGCTTCGCGCTGCGGTAGCCGTTTGCGTTTGGAAGGATAAAGCAGGAAGAAGCGGGTGAAATTGCGCCGGTCGTCTTCAATGGATCGTTGCAGAATTTTCGCGCCATAGATAGAAGCGGCCACCGAGGAGGCGATGGCAGCGGCGTCCGGCGCTTTCTGCTGCATAATCATTTCTACGCTGCCCGCGGTGTCGTAAAAGGGCGTGCTTTCCATTTTCGGATGGCGCGCGAAGAAGCGCAGGCATTGATTCAGCGCGACTGGGTGCGAATAAACTTTGCGAATGTCCTTCAGCTTCACACCTGGCGGAGCGATCAGATTGTGGATGATCCGCACATTGGTTTCGGCCACGATTCTCACGTCGAAATGCAGCAGATGATCGAAATTCTCATGCACCGATCCAGCCAGCGTATTTTCCATGGGAATTACCGCGGCCTCGATTTTGCCGCTCGTCAGGGCGCGAAATACATCCTCGAATCGTGGATGGGGAACCACGGTGACGTGGTCGCCCAAGAGTTGGACGAGGGCTTCCTGGCTGAAGGCGCCCAAAGCGCCTTGAAATCCGACTCGCTGTTTCTTCATGCTTTTCCGCTCTTGCCGCCGTCCCAACGACGGACATCCGGATTGGACAGGCCGATCAAATCCAATACGCGATCCACACTATGGTCCACGATATCAAGGATCGTTTTCGGCTGGTTATAGAAACCCGGGACCGGCGGCAGTATGATGGCGCCCATTTCGGTCAGCGCCAGCATGGTGCGCAAATGGCCGAGATGTAACGGGGTTTCCCGCACCATGAGAATCAATCGACGGCGTTCTTTCAGGCACACATCAGCGGCACGAACCAGCAAATTCGAACTGATTCCAGTTGCGATGGCGGACATGCTGTGAATGGAGCAGGGCGCAATGACCATTCCCTGCGTTACAAACGAGCCGCTCGCCAGCCGGCTGCCAATATCTTCGAGGGGGTAGTGGAAGTCGGCCAGGGCTTTGAATTGATCGGCGGTTTGCCCGGTTTCCAAGAAAGCCGTTCGCTCGGCCGAGCGGGTCAGGATGAGATGGGTTTCCACTTCGGGTGCTGCACGCAGCCTTTCGAGCAGCCGGTATCCATAGATGGAACCGCTCGCGCCCGACACTCCGATAATCAACCGCAAAAGACCTCCTTAGGGCAAGCTTTGTTCCGAAAACCGAACAAAACTGCTTTTCGTCGCTTGATTCTTTGACCCTGCGACGGCTATAATTCGAGCCTGGTGGAACCATTTTCTCAAATGGTTTCTTTTGGATACCCGGACGCCGTGGCCGTTCCGGCAAAGCATCATATCATGGAGGACGCCGGACAGAGGCTGAGACGGGTGCGCGAACGCCTCAGCTTGCGCTTTCGCGACGTCGAACAGGCCAGCCAGAAGATCGCCGATAAATATCATAATGACGAGTTCCTGGTCCCGCTCAGCCGGCTCTCGGATATCGAGAACCACGGACAGATACCGAACATCTTCAAGCTCTATTCGCTCGCAACCATCTATCGTCTCAATTTTCAAGAGCTTCTGGAGTGGTACGGTGTGCCGCTGGCCAATATGGTGGCCGATAGCGTCCTTTGTGAAGTTCCGACCAGCCACTTGGTGAACTACTCGAAGGCGATTCATGCTGAATCGCTTTTGCCGATCTCGCTGGATCCGGGCATCGATGTGCGCCGAACCACCTACCTGAGCCGGATGATTCAACGCTGGGGGAAAATCCCCCTCATGTTGCTGGATACGCTGGATTTGAAGGATCACCGCTACGGTTTTATCGGCTTCGATGACTGGTTTATGTATCCACTCCTACAGCCCGGAGCGCTCGTGATGCTGGATGAAACGAAGCGGAAAATCGTCAACTCGGGTTGGGCCAATGAGTTCGATCGGCCCATCTATTTCTTGGAACATCGGCAGGGATACGTTTGCGGCTGGTGTCATCAGGTGGACGACAAAGTGATCCTGCATGGTCACCCGGCATCCGTTTCCCCACCTCAGATTTTTGAATATCCAAAGGACATCGATGTAATTGGCCAAGTGACGGGCGTTGCTATGAATCTGGACCAGGCGCGTCGGCGCCGCTTGCGGCCCTAAGCAACTCGAGCATCGTCTCCATCTCCTTTAGGTAGAGCCGCCTCTCCATCCCTTTTACGTTCGAAGGCAGGACGTTCCGGTAAGGCCTCAGTTTGGTCCAAGCCTGGAGAACCGTCTTTTTATCCTCCGGTAAGTCCGTCAGGTACAGGTTCAGATCTGCCATCTGGTGTTCCAGATTGAACTTGAGCCATTCTGCAAACACCTGCTTATGGCTTTTTTTGAGCGCGCGATTAGCGTAATCGGCGCCAAAGACCAAAGCTAATCCGTGGTGGTCGTAGCGGCCGCTGTTCGGATTTCGCAGGCTGGCCAAGTACACCAGCCGGCCAAACACGGACGGGATTTGCGAAAGGGTTCTGCGCCAGACGTCAGCCAAAGCGCGCTGGTCGTAGCTTTCGTTCGCTTCCGTACTCTTCATCTCAACATAAAGAGAATACACCAGATCCCTTGCTTAAACCAGTCCAAAACGAACCCGTTTCCTAACACTAAATAAAGCGCGTTCTGGTTTCAGAAAGAGTCTGGGGGATTCCCTCGCCCGGTCAGATTCGCGCTTAGTCTGACTGAGAGTTTCTTGAACTCAAATTCACGAAAAACGGCAAGGAGATTCCCCACATGATTAAGAAGATTTTGTTAGCCGCCAGCCTGGCATTGGCTCTGGCGTCCATTGTTTCCGCGGATGGAGCCCCTCCACCTTGCGATCCGAAGTGCACCAAAGGATAGGGTTATTGAGCACGAACGAGCGGAGTTGGATGCTACACTTTTGGTTACCAGACCGTAGGTCATGCTCCAACTCCCTCTCGACCAACTGATTCTCTTTATAGCGCAGGCGGTTCTCTTAGTTCTCCTCATTGCTCGCCTTTGGTCGGCCCAACTCCAGAGAATATACCCCTTCTTCTTCGGTTATCTACTGGCAGAACTGCTCCGAACGGCGATTTTGGCTGCTGTCCCTTATCGCGGGCCCGCCTACCCAAAAGTCTGGGTGGCGACCGAACTCTTCGTGGACTGTTTCTATCCGCTCATTGTGGTCGAGCTTTATCGAGTAGTGCTGCGCGATTTGCCCGGCATAGCAACTGCCGCCCGGCGCTTTATCGCCGGCACTGTTGTGGTGGCTACATTCGGGTCACTGTTACTACTGCGCCTGGAGGAAACCCCGAAGAATTATGTGTCCGTAACGTTCGTGATTGATCGCGCAGTTATCTTCAGCATGGTGATCTTTATTCTGCTGGTCAGCATGTTCCTGCTTTACTATCCGGTGCGCTTGAGCCGCAATGCCGTGTTTTATTCCATTGGATATGCGGTCTATTTTCTCACGAAGGCGGCCGGTCTTTTTGTGCGTACTTTAGGCTACTATATCGCCCCCCTGCTCGGCACGGCGTTCTTCATCGTTTTCGACGCGTGTTTGTTATTTTGGATACTAACGTTGAACAAGCAGGGCGAATTGTCGACGGTGGTACTTGGCCACAAATGGAAGAACGAGGACGAAGCGCTGCTGCTTTCGAAACTAAAAGACATCAATGCCCACTTACTTGCAGCGGGAAAAAAGTAAATGGACTCCCGGAATGAGCCGATAAGATCGTTAAATATCTGATTCAGGCATTGCATACCTCCGGGAAATTGGATATGCTAGAGCGGCTGGGGAAAGGTGGCTGAAGTGACATTTTACCTGTTGTCAATTGCCGTCGTATTCCTTGCATCCGCGTTTGGATTGGTTCTTTATCGGCTGGCTTCGCGCGTCGATCCCGAAGCTGGAGCGGCGGAATGGCTGGAGAGTTTTTCTCTGGAAAGCTACGCGCCCATGTTGCGGTTGCTGGATCAGGGAGACATCGAGTTTTTACGAAAACAACCGGGCTTCCATCCGGTCATGGCGAAAAGGCTGCAGGCCGCGCGGCGCAAAGTGTTCGTCGATTATCTCTGGCAGATGACCGGGGATTTTAATCAGCTACTCAAAATCGGCCGCCTGATTTTGGTCAGTTCGAAAGTAGACCGCCCCGAATTTGCGCATGCGCTGGGACGCCATCGAAACAAATTCTATTGGTCCGTTTGCGTGATTCGCTGCAAATTGGCCTTGGCCCCTCTCGGATTTCGCGTGGGAGGCCCAGACCTTCTCACGTCCTTCGGAAGCATGCTGCAACAGGTTCGCGAGTTAGCTTCGCTGGAAACCGCAACCTATTAGCTCGAGCAAATCCGCTTGAGGAGTTCTTTGGCCTCGCGAAAGCCACTGAACTCCTTCTCCGCTTGCTTAAACTCCGGAGTGTGAACACACCGCCGTGCCCCGCGATGTTCCACCGGAAAACGCAGATGCAGCATCTCGTGGAACATCACATATTCAACGGCCAGATGCGCCACCACCGGCCGGTCCAGAAACCGGCTGATGACGATGGCGTTGTGCGACGGATCGTAGTGTCCGAGCATGGAGCGGGAAGGCTTGCGGCTCCAGCCTAGTAAGGGGCGAGCGACCAGGCCATGGAAATAGCGAATGTTCAGATCTTCAAAGATGGCTTCCAGATCGTGGCAATTGCCTTTGGGGCTGGAAACGTATTTTCGGCCGCGAGCCTGCTTCACCAATTGCAGGCTGCGCCGCATATCTTTACGGTTCAAATAGCGCCGGTAGCGCTCGGCATACATTTTGGGGGTTGGCCGCCGGAACAATTTCGATAAAAGAATGTGAGCGAGCGCTTCCAGAATTTGGGCGGGTGCGCCTTCGAGAACATCGGTGATACGGAACGCAAGTCCATCTTCATCCAATCGAACGAAACTATTGGCGTTGGCAAACTTGCAGAACTCGATACGAATCGCTGGGACGGGAGTGCGCGGTTTCAGTTCCGAAAAGACGCGAGCGAAGAGCTCTTGCGGGGATTCGAAAAAGAGAATGCTCTGCAGACCCACCTTCACAGAATACACTGGCGCGATCGTGGTAGCGCTCCCTGGCGGTCGCGGTTCGGCTTAGCGCAGATAGAACAGACTTAGGCGTGGCAGGCCTGACGATTCCAGCAAGTGCCGATCCAGATATTGCTTTTCAAGCATGGTGAGCTGCTCGGCGGTCATTTTTCCGCGATAGGGTTTAAGTTGCAGATCGAGCTCGCGGCGGGCTTGTAGCATTTGTTCTTCGGTTTGCCGCGTCCGGGCGATAGCAATCATTTTGTCTTCCAATGCGGTGAGCCGGCGCTCGAGATCTTCCAAATCGCGATAAACACTCTCCGATTCATTGGAAAGGCGTTCCACGGAGCTTGCGATCTCTTCATATCCGGATTGCTTGCGGAGTTCAGCTCCGTTGGCGTGGAGATATGTTCCCAGCTCTTCAAGACTGAACGGCGCCGCTTGTTCTTTGCGGGAAGTTGCCGGAGCCGCGACTCCGGCCATCACCTGCGCTTCGGCCAGAACGGCCTGGGAGCAGTATGCAAGCGAGTTGACCATTTGCGTGCGCCTCTTCTTGCTGCGCCATTTTTCGAATGCGGCGTCGATGCCCCGCAGGACGGCGGTCAGCGGAACACCGGCATTCTTCCAGGTTTCCACCAGAGCCCAATCCAGCGGCGACATCAGGAAAAGGCTGGTGCCGCGCGCTTTCTGGAAGCGTTCCTCGATTTCGGTGAAGTAGTTGAAGTAATTACGGGGCCAAGCGGCGTCGCCGCCGGATTCGTCTGGCGCTACTTCTTCTGGTTGCGCCGCCATATGATTTCCAAACCTTCGAGCGTCAGGTCTTCGTTGTACTCTTTCACCAAGCGCGATGCTGCCGAGACGAATCGGGCCTGACCCCCCGTGGCGACAGCGCGCGTCGAGGCGCCCAACTCCGCGATCACCCTTTCGACGATGCCGTCGATCATGCCGACGAATCCGTAGTACAAACCGCTTTGAATACTTCCGACCGTGTTCTTGCCGATGAGTTGCGCGGGTTCGCTGAAATCGACCATGGGAAGGCGCGCGGTTTTCGCGAACAAGCCACTAATGGACATGCCGATGCCTGGGCAAATCATTCCGCCGAGGTACTCTGCATTGGCGGAGACGACATCAAAGTTGATGGTGGTTCCGAGATCGACGACGATCGCGGGGCCCCGGTAGCGATTCCAGGCAGCTACGCCGTTCACTACACGATCGGCGCCCACTTCGCGCGGGTTGTCGTACAGGACCTTCAAACCGATATCCGTTTCCGGAGTGATGAACATCGGCGTGGTGTGAAAATAGCGCTCGGACATCGCGGTGAGCGGGCCATTCAGCACCGGAACGACGCTCGCGATGATGATGCCGTCCACTTTCGCCAAATCGAGCGATGCCAGCGCGAAAAGATTGCGCATCAACACGCCCCACTCGTCGGCGGTTTGTTCATGGATGGTCCGCAGGCGCCAGCGGCCGATGAGTTTCTGTCCTTCGAACGCGCCGATGGTGATGTTGCTGTTTCCCGCGTCGAGCGCTAAGAGCATGGGCGGACACCTCCGGCAATGATCACGTTCTGTTTTCCATCGTCGCCTTGCAGCATGAGGAAGCCCGCGTTGTTGAGCCCGGCGGTAGTTCCGCGCAGGATTTCCGCGCCTTGATCGACGTAGACGCGGCGTCCGTAAACAAAGCTGGAAGCGCGCGAGAACATTTCGAGGATCGGTTCCCTGCCCTCTTTTTCAAGCAGCGCGCAGTAGTTGGTGACGCTTCCGATGAGCTCCACCAGTAAGCGTTCGCGCGATTGTTCGCGGCCGCTTGCGATGCGAAGCGAGGTGGCGATTGCGCTCAGCTCAGCCGGAAATTCCGGATGATTCACATTGATGCCGATTCCGGCGACGATCGCCTGGCCTTCGAGCTGCGTCAAGATTCCGGCGCATTTTTTACTCTGAACCAACACATCGTTGGGCCAGCGAAGATCGCACGGAACATCGCACGCTTTCTGGATCGCTTCGCTCACGGCCAGTCCCAGGGCAAGCGTCACCACCGGCATCGAGTCCTGCGAAAAAGGATTTCTCAGAATGATGGAGACGTAGAGGCCGGCTCCGGGCTCGGAGTGCCAGACGCGTCCGTAGCGGCCTTGTCCGGCGGTTTGTTCTTCGGCGCCGACCACGGTTCCGGATTCGCAACCAGCGGCGGCCAGACGGCTGGCTTCGGTCATGGTTGAACCGATGGAGGGATGCCAATAGATTTTATGATCCGCGAGTTCAGCTTGAACGCGCTCGATGCCGATCATTTCAGATCACTGAGCGCAGCCTGGCTCTTGTCGCGCTGCGCGACGTACTCCGCGCGCTTCGCCCGGAGCGAATCCACCACATGCGCCGGGGCGCCGTTGAGAAATTTTTCATTCGAGAGCTGGCGGTCTTTGTCCAGAATCAACTTCGCAAGTTCGGCGATTTCCTTTTCGAGGCGCGCGCGTTGTCCGGCGGAGTCGACTTCCGGAAGCTCTAATATCAGGTCGAAATCCGGCGTGGATCGGACTGCGCCCGAAAGTTTCGGCGGCGTCTCGGTACGAATATCCAGTTTTACGTTGGCCAGTTTCTCGATCACGCTGAGTTCTACGTTCTTCGAACCGTTGCGGCAGTAAAGCACGCCGGGCAGGATCGACTTGCGATCGAGTCCATGATCGGCGCGCAATTTTCGCGCGGCGGTGAT
This sequence comes from Bryobacteraceae bacterium, assembly GCA_035295865.1. GTDB lineage: Bacteria > Acidobacteriota > Terriglobia > Bryobacterales > Bryobacteraceae > Palsa-89. Next base: position 4,346 of record DATGIH010000468.1, on the reverse strand, counting down.
CATTTCTTGCATCAACTCCATCTGACGTTCGGCTGCGTCGTCGGTCGCGCCCGCTTGCGGATACGCGGCCAAGGCGATGGATTCCGATTGTCCGAAGCGATGCCAGAGTTCTTCGGTGATGAAGGGCATGATGGGGTGCTGTAGTCGCAGGAACGCGCTGAAGACGCTCAGCAGATTGCGCCAGTCGTTGGTGAGTCCGGAATTGGCGGTGAAACGCAGTTTCTTGATTTCGAGATACCAGTCGCAGAAGTCATGCCAGGCGAAATGCCAAAGCTGCGTAGCAACTTCGTTGTAGCGATGTAGCGCGAGGTCACGATTCACGGACTCTGCGGTTCGATGCAGGCGGCTGAAGATCCAGCGGTCTTCGAGTTCAACGGGCTCACCGGCCTCCGCGAGCGACGGCTGGATCCCGGCCGCTTCCATGTTCATCAGGATCATGCGCGCGGCGTTCCAAATCTTGTTCGCGAACTGACGCGTAGCGGCTAACCGTTCTTCCGAATAAACGATGTCGGTGCCCGGCGCGGCGGACATCATTAAAGAAAGACGCACGGCGTCGGTTCCGAACTTGTCGTTGCTATCCATCGGATCCACGACGTTGCCCTTCGTCTTGGACATCTTCTGCTTGAGCGGATCGCGCACCAGGCCGTGAATGTGGACTTCGCGGAACGGAACTTGGCCGGTGAGTTCCAAACCCATCATCATCATGCGCGACGCCCAGAAGAACAGGATGTCGAAGCCGGTGATCATGAGCGACGTCGGGTAGTAGGTGCGCAGATCTTTCGTGTCATCCGGCCAGCCCATGGTGGAGAACGGCCAAAGGCTGGAGCTGAACCAGGTGTCGAGCACGTCCGTGTCCTGCTCAATGCGCGCGGATGAGCAATGCGCGCAGGCTGCGGGGGTTTCACGCGACACGGTAATTTTGTGGCAATCCGCGCAGTGCCAGGCGGGAATGCGATGGCCCCACCAAAGCTGGCGCGAGATCACCCAGTCGCGAATATTTTCCATCCAGTGGAAAAATGTCTTTTCCCAATTGTCGGGAACGAAGCGGATGCGGCCGTCGCGCACTGCATCCATGGCTTTTGCGGCCATCGGCGTGGTTTTGACGAACCATTGCGTGGAGACTAGCGGTTCCACGATGGTTCCGCAGCGATCGCACTTTGCGAGCGGCAGCTTGTGATCTTCGATCTTTTCGAGAGCGCCGAGTTTTTCAAGATCCGCCACCACGCGTTTGCGCGCTTCAAAGCGGTCGAGGTTGGCGTACGGTCCAGCTTCGGCGGTCATGCGCGCGTCTTCGCCGATCACGCGAATGTGCGGAAGGTTGTGGCGTTTGCCGGCTTCGAGATCGTTCGGATCGTGGGCGGGCGTGACCTTCACCACGCCGGTTCCGAATTCGGGCACGGCGAGTTCGTCGAAGATAATCGGAATCTCGCGATTCATCAGCGGCAGAATGACGAACTTTCCGCGGAGATCCTGATAGCGCGCGTCCTTCGGATTCACGGCAACCGCCGTGTCGCCGAGCATCGTTTCCGGACGCGTGGTGGCGACTACGAGAGAACGGTCGCTGTCTTTCACGGGATAGCGGACGTGCCACAGATGGCCGTTCACGTCGTCGTGCTTCACTTCAAGATCGGAAAGCGCGGTGTTGCAACGCGGGCACCAGTTCACCATATAGGTGCCGCGATAAATCAATCCGCCTTCGTACAAGCGGACGAACGCTTCGGTGACGGCGCGCGAAAGTTCGGGACTCAGTGTGAAGCGCTCGCGGCTCCAGTCGCAGCTGTCGCCGATGCGTTTCATCTGGCTCGTGATTCGGCTGCCGTATTTTTCTTTCCACTCCCAAACACGGCGGACGAACTCTTCGCGACCGAGTTGATGGCGCGTGATTCCTTCGGCGGCCAAACTGCGTTCGACCAGCATCTGCGTTGCGATGCCGGCGTGATCCACACCCGGCAGGAACAGCGTGTTATCGCCGCGCATGCGATGCCAGCGCACCGCGGTATCAATCAAGGAGTGCTCCAGCATGTGGCCGATGTGCATCGATCCGGTGACGTTGGGCGGCGGAACGACGATGGAAAACATCGCGCCAGGAGCATCGGCATTGGCCCGGAAAACGTTGTTTTTCACCCACCAATCGGCCCAATGAGGCTCGAAGCGCTGCGGCTCGTATGCTTTTTCCAATTCCATGAGGAGACTACCAGTTTAGCAAGCAGAGCAAGCGCGACCTGCACCGATTCGACGGCCGATTTGACAGGCTTCCGGGCAGTTTGTTGTAATGATGAGGAAGCAATTCCCACCGCACTCCTCAGTAGCTCAATGGTAGAGCATTCGGCTGTTAACCGAAGGGTTGTAGGTTCGAATCCTACCTGAGGAGCCAAACAAAATCGACGTTTCAAATCGCGAGGGGCTCCGCTCGACGCGATTTCGAGGCAGCCTCGTGTTTGCGAATAGCCGATGATAAAATGGGTGGAGAACTCCCTCTCGATGCGGGCCTCGATTTCATTCCGGCCGCTTGAACGATTCGACTTTCCACTGCTTCAAGAGTGGCTCGCCGCCCCCCACGTAGCTGTTTGGTGGAGTGAGCGCATTGATCCGGTGAGTATCGAGGCGAAATACGGTCGGTGCGTTGATGGCACTGAGCCAACGCACGTGTTCGTAGTAGAACAGGAACGCAGGCCAATTGGTTGGATTCAGTGGTATCTCTGGGCGGACTATCCAGAGCACGCGCGACAATTGGAAGCGGAACCTGCTTCGGCTGGTATCGACCTCGCAATTGGGAAACTTGAGATGACAGGTTTGGGCTTGGGGCCGGCCGCAATCCGCGAGTTCCTAGGGCAGTTGGTGTTCGCGAACTCCGCTATCCGCGCTGTCATCACTGATCCTCAGAAGAGCAATGTTAGATCCTTGCGCGCCTTCGAGAAGGCCGGCTTCAAATTCGCGAAGACGGTTCAACTCTTCGGCGAGGGCTGCGAGCGACAGATTGTCCGCTTGGACCGTCCATCGGCTGCGCGGATCCGTCCTCGCTAACGCGGTAGTATCTACGGCGCTTGCCGGATTCTCCACTCGGCGACGATCATTCTGACCGGTTCGAGAAATGAAAGCGTGCGCTGGGACGGCATTGTCCTGTCCGGCACCGCCTCGGCCGACGAACTTCCGCTTCGAACGTACAACAAGTTGCCCTCGCGCATTGCACCGTTATTAGTACGAGCTGCCATGGTGGAAGCACTAGCTACATCAGTACTAGTGGTACGAAACTGATTTCTAAGGAATTGACGTTTCCGCTTCGACGTGAAAGCCTGGTTGAAAGGCTATGAAGATTGCTACTCACCTTTTAAGCATCGCCGGGCTCGCCGTTGCGTTCGCCTCGTGCGCCTCCGCAGATATCACTTGGAATTTCAATACCACCACTTTCTGTCTTCATTGTGGTTTTTCAAACGAGTTAAATAACGACATTGCATCGGGAAGTTTTTTCACCACCGATGATACCGGCGTGAACCTTCTCAGCTGGGACATTGTCGTTGAAGGGACGAACACCCCCGCGAATAACGAATATACGCCGGGCGATAGTTTCCGCACCCTGCCCATGGATGCGAATCATATTGATCTTTACGACGGATCCAGCAATCAGTACATCGACCTGTACTTTGATTCTCCCGGCACTACCGGCGCGGGTGGAACGGTCAATTTACTGCAAGGAGATCTCGGTGCGGACAGCAACTCCACCATCGTTTGCGACGGGTGCGGAACTCTCGTGACGGGTTCGGTGACAGCCGCTGGCTCTCCGGTTCCCGAACCTCGGTTTGGCGCCATCCTGATGCTGTGTCTTTCCGGACTCGGGGTCTTGGGTTATCGGAAATTTGCGGCGCAACGTTCCTAATGGTTATTCGCAGCCTCTGTTTCAGCTTCTCAATTGCAGCGCGACCGCTTACTTGAAGTCGCGGTCCTAACGCCGGCAGTTGCTTCTCGAACGACCGTCTGAGCGTTCGTGGCACCCGACCGGCGTGGTACCGAGTTGATGAGCCCGAAACCAGTTGGAATCCACGTGGGGGCCCAAAACTATTCAGGAATCTTGAGAGAGAAAGTTAGAAACCGTTTTTTTTTGGGAAGCCTCGGCCTCGAATCACGATCCGCACGTTCGTTAAGTTCCCCGGTTCCTCATTCTGCGCATGGTGGAGGTCCGCGTTAATATCGGTGTTTGATGCGCTCCATCCGGTTCAGCCTCCCAGTGCTGTTGGCGCCGGCGCTGGCGCTCGCCTCTTCAGCTTTTAGCATCACCAACATCAAGCCCGCCAGCAATCTTCTGGCGCCGGGGACTGACACTGTGGCCGTTTCTTTCAACACCAGCGAAG
>DATGIH010000467.1:0-25500 GCA_035295865.1 Bryobacteraceae bacterium | reverse complement strand
CGCCACCATCTCTTCCGATTTCTCGAGCGAGTCCCGCAGCTCGCGCTTCACGCGCTCCGTAACCAGCGCGTTGAGCGCCAGAAATGTCGTGGCCAAAACCACGCACACGGGCAAAAACGAGTAGAGGAACGCCCGTGTCGTGAGGGAAGTCTTGCGCATAAAATTACCGTCCGTCCACGTCGATCGGGATGCGGATGGTCGCGTCTACTTTCCCGCTCTCGGGAACATCAATCTCGGTTTTGAAGAGCCCCGCGATCTTATGCCACGCGGTCAGCTTGTAGTGGCCAGCGGGAACATCGGTCCAGGAAAAACTTCCATCTTCCGAAGGCCGGGCATACCACGGACTCGACGTCACCACAATCGCAGCATACATATTGGCGTGGATGTGACAGTACACTTGCACGATCCCATTCTTGGTGAACTTCACCGTGCGGCTTTGCCCTTGCGGATAAAATCCCAAATCAAAAGGTTGCGTTTTTGATAAAGAGAAAATGTTGTGGAAAATCGGATCGGCGTTGGGAAATTGAACCGTGGATCCGACTGGAACGATCACCAGATCCGGATCGAATCGCATGTTGCGCTGATCGATCACCACGGTTTCAGGCGCTTTCGGTCTGGACGAGCCTCCCTCCAGCACCACCGCGAGCCGGCCGAATTCGTTGGCGGCTTCCGATTTTTCCGGAGCAGGAGGGGCGGCGACCGCGCCGCGCAGGTTATAGACAATCGGGGATAAAGCCTTCTTGGTCAGCCGCTTGGTGATGAGCGCGTGTCCGGTCACGTCGCCTGCGGCAACCTGCAAAACAAGAGCGATAAGACCCGTCACAGGGTACAAGTAGTTCATCCCTGCTCCTTGTTGTTCTTGAATCGGACTCAGGAAGGCTAAACTATAGCCCCGGTGGAACTAGCGGCTACGCTGTCGCATTCTCCCGCCCCCTGCAGAAAAAGTAGTGAAATGCCGATAGAGCAGTCGTGACGAATACCTTGGCCAATCCCGGCGTAATCACCAAAGTTCTTGTAGCCGACGATCACGGCGTGGTTCGAAAAGGTCTGCGGTTCCTGCTGCAGACCGATCCGTCCATCGAAGTCGTTGGCGAAGCTTCCGACGGGCGTGAAGCGGTTCGAATGACCGAGCAGCTTTCCCCCGACGTCGTAGTCATGGACATCACCATGCCGCAGCTCAACGGCATTGACGCCGCGTCGCAAATCGTCAAACGCGATCCGGAAGTCGGCATCATCATGTTGAGCATGCATTGCGACGAAACGTTCCTGGTCCGCGCACTCGCAGCCGGCGCGCAAGGTTACCTATTGAAGGATTGCGCGGAAGCAGATTTGCTGCAGGCCGTCCGCTCGGTTGCCAACAAGAAACTGTTCTTCAGCCCCACCATCACGCAGACGCTGTTGGAAGATTACATGCGGCAGATGCAGAACGAAGGGCTTTCGGATTCCTACGATCTGCTGACTGAACGCGAGAAAGAAGTTCTGCAGTTGCTCGCCGAAGGGAAGTCGAACAAGGAAGCCGCTAATCTGCTGAACGTCAGCCTGTACACGGTAGAAACGCATCGCAGCCGTTTGATGGCCAAGCTGAATCTGCACAGCACCGCGGATATTGTGCTCTACGCAGTGCGGAAGCGGATTATTCAGTAATTAACCAGCGTCCGGCGCGTGGATTTTATACGCACCGTTCTTAAACGAGATATCGCGAATCTTCCCGGTCGGCCCGAGCGGACCAATTTCTTTTCCGTTGAATCGCACGATCAGTCCACCGGCATTACCGGTTCGTAGCGTTGCACCCGCGGTTAAGTCCAGAGTCTGAGTTTCGTTCGCTTCCAGCGTTTTCGCCATCACCCGCTTGCCGCTCGCGTCCGTCACCGCCACCCACGCGGGCTCCCGAGCTTCAATAGCCACATGCATCACTGACGAAGTGGGCTCCGTCGCTCTCGGTTTCGCCACCGGCTGAGCAGCGGGAGGCGGCGAGGCAACCGGATGCGTCGTCTCATGCGGAGCACTCACACTTGCGGCCGAAACATTGCTCTCCACCGGCTCGCCCGGTTTCGGCGACCACCACAGAACCACCGCCGAAACAATCCCGATAATCAGCACAGCCGCGACCGCGTAGCTTCGCCATCCGCGGCTCGGGCTGGCCTTGGGAACCGTCAGCGGCATGGGTGACGCGGAAGATGTCGCTGGAGTTGGTACGGACGCGGGTTTCGGCTCTGGCGCCGGCGCTGCCGCTACCGGAACTGGCGCGGGAGCCGTGACGGGAACCGGCGCCGGAGCAGGCAATTGAGCCGGCGGAGTGATCCGTTCCAACTGCCGCGTCGCCTGCGCGCAGAACGTTTCTACGGATCCCAACAAATTCCGGAAGCTCTCCTCGGCAGCGCCCGACGTCTCCTTCAAATCCTGGATGGCGAGCGAATGATCCGCCACTTCGCCCTCCAACCGCGCAATCCGCTTGGACAAGCTCGCTTCCACTTCGCGCACCATCAGCGGCCACTTGGATTGCTCGGCGGCGATCGCGCCGCGATCGTGCCGTTCCTTGAACAGGCGTGTGCCCACCGTGGGATCGATCACCGATGGCAGATGCGTCGCTTGATTGAGCTTGACTGGATCCGCTTCACCCGATGCACCCAACAATACCTGAATTTCGTCGGCGATCCGCAGCGCATCGCGCCGCGACAGGCAGCGCCACTCGCTCGGCTCGGTCTCGTGATCGGCTTGATAAAGTCCGAAGCCGATCAGCTCATCCTCGCCGATGGCATCCGTGATGTGCGTGAACTGCGCGATAGTCGCGCGGCGCAAGGATGTAGTGCCGTCAAAGGCCGCGGCAAATGCCTGCACCTGCTCAGGCGACGCGGGACCCACATACTCCGCCGTAAAGTTGAGGGATTCGTTGTCGAAATCGAACGCCAGCCACTCGCCGCGATCCTTTTCGATGCGGACATCCTCGGCCAGCATCTGGAAGAATTTCTCCGCTTCTTTCACCACGCTCGACAATTTATGCAGCGGAATTCCCACACCGCCGCGATTCAGTTCCACTCGAACGCGCAGTCGTGCCATTACTTCCTCCCAGCCGCGCTTGCGGCGGCCACAGCGGGCGGCCGAAGCGTGGACATGATTCTACCGCTGGCAAAACGCAAATTGTGCCAGGCTTCTACGCAATCCGGATCTCGCTCCACGATGCGGCTGCAGTAGCGAACTGCAGCCTCGTATTCGCGATTCTCGAGCGCCACCGCCGCTAAACATTGCAGCGCGGGGAGGGACTCGGGATCGAGATCCGCCAGCCGCACCGCATAGCGCCGGGCATTTTCCAGGTCGTGCGCCTCCATCGACAAGGCGATTAAGTTCGAAAGAGCTTCCGCCGATCTTGGATCGGCCGCCAGCAATCGCTGATACGCGCTCTCCGCTTCCTGACGCCGCCCCAACAGTTGCAATGCGACGGCTTTGCCGAAAAGCACGCGCAGCCGCGCCGCATCCGACCAGCAGTGGTCGAAATTCGCGAGCGCTTCCTCCGGACGATTCAAGTGCAACAAACACGCGCCCAGCCCGAGCCGCACCTCGTCCCGATGGGGATCCATTTCAAGCACTCTTTGAAACGCCTGTCCCGCCTCCGCCCAGCGTCCGAGATGATGCAGGCAGATGCCCAGCCGAAACTGCGCATAAGCGTTCTGCGGCGCGGGCTCTAGCGTTGCGGACGTGAAGTAGCTGCCCGCCGCTTCTTCATAACGCTCCAACGCAAACTGGATATCGCCGCGCAGCGTGTAAAAATCCGGCAGACTTTCTCCCGGCGTGCTGAGTGCATCCAGCGCTTCCTGATATCTGCCCGCTGAATGCAGCGACAATGCTTCTTCCATCGGATTTCGAAGCGCCGGCCGAGCTGCCGTGGACATCTTGATCTAGGCGCCTCCTGCCTGGGAAGCGGATTCAGAGAATGACATTCTAACGCGGTCGACATCCGCCGGTTGATCGGGTTGCTCCAGAAATCCGAGCGCGCCGGCGGCTAGCCGGTTGTCGGACCAGGAATCGGCAGCGTTGCCTTCCAAATAAAGCTTGAAGGTTGTGCCGGTCACGTCCATCCTCACTTGCACGGCCATGTTGGTGTTTGTCTCGCCCAAAAGAAGAACCTTGCTCGAATGCGGACCTTCGACGCCTTGGTAGACCGCGAAGTGCTCGACCGAAAGGGCAGTGGAAGGCCCGGGCGGTAGCGCGTGGATGGCCATCGCATAATAATTGTCCGGATCTTTCGCCCGGAACGTCCACGCCAGCGCACGGTCGCTCACCTTCCACGTAAATTCCAGCCGGCAATCCTTGGCGCCTAGCGACGGGCGATATAAAACCAGTTGCCGCGGTTGAACCGCGCCCGCCGGAGTTGACGTTTCGCGCATCCACCCTCCGCTGCGAGTTCCGGTTTCCACGGGCTCCGGGTTATGCGGAAGGTAGCCGCGCAGGACCAGCGGAATCGATACCGCGGCAGTCAAAGCTCCCCCGACCACCAGTTTTCCCGCGAACGAAAGTGCGCCAGGCTTCACCCGAAAAACCCAGTGGCGTTCCGTTCCGATCTGCAAAACGGACGTCGGCGCTGCCGCTGCGGGAACGGGCAAGGGCTCAGGACGGGGAAGCGGCTCGCGCAATGCAGGCGGAATCGGTTCCGTCGCAATGGTAGGTTTAGCGGTCGGCCGATCCATCTTCGGAATCACCATCTCCCACTGGACACTCGATCCAGAGTAGGTCTTCTGAAACGGAGGAGGTTCCGGCAGCGGAAGTTTTGAGAGCGCGACTGGAGGAACAGTCAGCTTCGCGGATTCCAGCGCGACAAATAGCGTCGACCAATGGACTCGAAAAGGAAACCCGACAGGTTGGTCACCGTCGGGCGCACCAATCTGACGCGACGGATCAACGAATTTGGCCTGTGAATCCAACATCTTCCACCTGCCCCGGCGGAGCGGCTCATGCGGGGGCAAGGCTAGGGCTGTGCCTCTTATACACAATATGATGGGTGTTTGTCAATAGGTCCGCAATATCTTGAGGTTAGGCCGCCGTTACTGGTACAATGAAAGCGTGCCGTCAGCCAGGCAGCCAGCCGCCAAGCCGACGATCATCAACGCCACCGCCCGTACTCGTTCCGTGATCGAAGGGCTTCAGGCCCGGTTGAATCCTCCGGCACCCGAATCTGCCCCTGCCCCAGAATCGGAAGCCGATCTCGAACGCGAGCTCCAGAGCTATTTCGAGAACCGAGGCACCCGGAACGAATTGCATAGTCATGTCATCGAAAGTGTGGTGGATCGGATCCTCGCCGACTGGCCGGGTATCCGCCAGGAAATCGTCGAGCGCCTCATTGAACGCATCGCTAACGATCTCCGCAAATCCTCAACTCGTTGAATCCTTTCAACCGGCCTAGCATCTATACTTGACAGAAGCACACTAAAGCTTAATAATAGAAGCAGGCTAAACTAAAGACACCGGAATCTCACTCCGGAGGATAGAGGAAAGATGAGCAAAATCATAGGAATAGACTTGGGAACGACCAATTCCGTCGTGTCCGTGATGGAAGGCGGGCAAGCCGTTGTAATCCCCAATCAGGAAGGCGGTCGCACGACCCCATCCGTGGTCGCTTTCACCAAGAGCGGTGAGCGTCTGGTGGGTACGGTGGCGAAACGGCAATCGGTAACCAATCCAGAGAACACCGTGTATTCGATCAAGCGCTTCATGGGCCGCCGGTTCAATGAAGTGACCGAGGAAATGAAGTTGGTGCCGTACAAAGTGGTCGCCGGGGAAAACGGCGACGCGCGCGTCGAGATCATGGGCAAGCGGTATTCGCCGCCCGAGATTTCCGCGATGATTCTGACCAAGCTCAAGGAAGCCGCTGAAGCTTACCTGGGCGAAAAAGTAACCAAGGCCGTGATTACCGTGCCGGCCTATTTCAACGACACGCAGCGCCAAGCCACCAAAGACGCCGGACAAATCGCCGGCCTCGAAGTGATGCGCATTATCAACGAGCCCACGGCGGCCGCACTGGCTTACGGGCTCGACAAGAAGAAGAACGAAACCATCGCCGTCTACGATTTCGGCGGCGGCACCTTCGACATTTCGATTCTCGAAGTGGGCGACGGTGTGGTGGAAGTAAAATCCACCAACGGCGATACGCACTTGGGCGGCGACAACATCGACCAGCGCGTGATCGACTGGCTGGTGCAGGAGTTCAAGAAAGAAACTGGCGTGGATGTTTCCAAGGACCAGATGGCGTTGCAGCGTCTGAAGGAAGCAGCCGAGAAGGCCAAGATCGAGCTGTCGACAGTGCTCGAAACCGAGATCAATCTGCCGTTCTTGACGGCGGACGCGAGCGGTCCGAAGCACATGAACGTGAAGCTGACTCGTGCGCGGCTGGAGCAGATGACCGCGGACATTCTGGAGCGGGCGTCCGGACCTTGCCGGCAAGCTCTCTCGGACGCCGGGACAACGCCGGCGCAAATCGACGAAGTGGTTCTGGTGGGCGGTTCCACGCGTATCCCGAAAGTGCAGCAACAGGTGCGCGATCTGTTCGCCAAAGAGCCGAACAAGAGCGTGAATCCGGATGAAGTGGTCGCGGTAGGCGCGGCCGTGCAGGGCGGCGTGCTGGGCGGCGAAGTGAAGGACGTACTGCTGTTAGACGTCACTCCGCTGTCGCTCGGAATCGAAACCTTGGGCGGCGTGTTCACTCGGCTGATTGAGCGCAACACGACGATCCCCACGCGCAAGAGCGAGATCTTCTCGACCGCGGCCGACAATCAAACGTCGGTCGAAATCAAAGTGTTCCAGGGCGAGCGATCCATGGCGGCCGACAACAAGCTGCTCGGTGTGTTCCAACTGGTGGGAATCCCGCCGGCTCCGCGCGGACTTCCGCAAGTGGAAGTGACTTTCGATATCGACGCCAACGGCATTCTGAATGTCACGGCGAAGGACAAAGCCACCAACAACGAGCAGAAGATCACCATCACGTCCTCTTCGGGCCTGAGCAAGGACGAAGTGGAGAAGATGGCGCGCGACGCCGAATCGCACTCCTCCGACGACCGCAAGAAGAAGGAGGAGATCGAATCGCGCAATCGCGCCGATGCGATGGTTTACAACATCGAGAAGATGTTGAAAGAGCATCGCGACAAAGTCAGCGCGGCCGATGCGAAAGCGGTGGAAGATGCGCTCGAAGAGACCAAGAAAGCGATGTCCGAAGGTGGAATTGAAAAGATCAACCAGGCGACATCCAAACTCGAGACCGCCAGCCACAAACTGGCGGAAGCGATGTACAAATCCGCCAGCCAGGCTCCAGCGGGAGGCGATGGCGCAGCCGGCGCCAATCCGCAAGGCGATAAGCCGAAAGAGGGCGCTAAGAAAGATGATGTCGTCGACGCGGAATTTGTAGACGTAGACGACAAGAAGTAAATGTCCCAGGTTGCTGGTTCCTAGTTTCTGGTTTCTGGTTACGCGCCAGAGGCTCGAACTAGAAACCAGCAACCAGAAACCAGAAACCGGCCATGGCCACAACCAGCAAACAAGATTTCTACGAAGTCCTTGGTGTGTCTCGGGACGCCAAGGAAGATGAGATACGCAAGACGTATCGCAAGCTGGCTCGTAAGTATCATCCCGATTTGAATCCGGGCGATAAAGCCGCCGAAGAGCGGTTCAAGAAAGTCCAGGAAGCCTACGATGTCCTGAGCGATTCGAAGAAACGCCAGGTTTACGATCAACACGGATTTTATTCCGATCACATTCCGCCCGGTGGGTTCCCAGGTGGAGGTGGCGGAGCAGGGCACGCCGATCCCGGCATGGGGTTCGGCGGCTTCGATTTTTCCGAATACATGAACCAGGGCGGCGGCGCGCAGCAATCGGGCGGCGCTGGCTCGGGAGCTTTCCGCGATATCTTCAGCCAATTTTTTGGTGGCCGTCGAGGCGAACCCAGCCCAACTGCACCAGAAAAGGGTTCCGATCTCGAATACGGGCTCAATATCGATTTTTGGGAGTCCATCAAAGGAACGCAAGTGCGCTTGAACGTGGCGCGCCAGGAAATTTGCGAGACGTGCAACGGATCCGGCGCAGTAGGCGGCGCGACCACCGTTTGTCCGGAGTGCGATGGTACCGGCAACGTCACCCAGATGGCCGGTGCCATGAAGTTCAGCCTGACCTGTCCGCGCTGCGACGGGAAGGGCAGACTGCGCAACGTCTGTCCCACGTGCCACGGTGATGGCCGGCTTTCGAAAACGGAAGTGGTGGAGGTTCGGATTCCGCCCGGAGCGCAGGGCGGTTCGCGGCTGCGCGTGGCCGGAAAGGGCAACGCCGGACGAAACGGCGGCGCAGCAGGCGATCTCTACATCACGGTGCGTGTCGAGCCGCACGCGTTTTTCCACCGCGAAGGCGACGATATCCAAATTCAGGTTCCGGTCTCGGTTTCCGAAGCTGGACTCGGCGCGAAGATCGAAGTCCCCACCATCGATGGCCGGGCCTTGCTCAAGGTGCCGCAAGGAACGCAGAACGGCCAGAAGTTCCGCCTGCGCGAAAAGGGCGTGATGAACACGCGCAAGAATAAACGCGGCGATGAAATTGTAGAGGTTGTCATCCAAGCGCCGAAAGTGCAGGATGAACGCACCAAAGAGCTGTTGCGCGAGCTGTCGCAAGTGGACAAAGAAGATCCACGCGCGGCGATATGGAGCAAGGTATGAGAAAGTCCAGATCCAAAGCCGCGTACATGATTTCAGCCGTAGCGGAGCAGTATCAGATTCATCCGCAAACGCTGCGGCTGTACGAGCGCGAAGGATTGCTGGCGCCCTCGCGCAGCGATGGAAATACGCGTCTCTACACGGACGACGATCTGGAACGCCTGGAAGTCATCCTGAAACTCACGCGCGAACTTGGCGTGAACCTGGCTGGCGTCGAGATCATCCTGAACATGCGCGAAAAGATGGCCGCGATGCAGGGCCAGATCGAACAGTTCGTCGCGACCTTGAATCGCGAACTCACTTTGCAATCGCGCCGCCCGGCCGATGCCTCACAGCATTCCCTGATCCCGGTGATTCAACTCACCGCGATGGTCCGGCAAGAGCAGAGCGCCAAAAAACGCCGGAAGTAATCAGCCAAGCTTGCCCGCGCCGAGCACGTCCACATCTTCTTCTTGCTGAAATTGCAGCTCGTATAACCGCGCGTACACGCCGCCCGCTTTCAAAAGTTCGTCGTGCGTGCCGTGCTCCACGATTGCGCCATCTTCGACCGCGTAGATTGTGTTGGCCCGCCGGATCGTCGACAACCGGTGCGCGATCACGATCGTCGTACGATTCTCCATCAGCCGGTCGAGCGCTTCGAAAACCAATTTCTCAGATGCGGCGTCGAGCCCGGAGCTTGGTTCATCCAAAATCAGAATCGGCGTATCGCGAATGATGGCGCGCGCAATGGCGATCCGCTGGCGCTGGCCCCCCGATAGCGTCACGCCGCGTTCCCCGACGATGGTGTCGTAACCATCCGGCATCTTTTCAATGAACTCGTGCGCATTGGCCAGTTCCGCCGCTCGAAAAATCTCGCCCCGGCTAGCCGATGGTTTTCCATACGCGATGTTGTTCCAGATGGGACCGTGGAATAACACCGTCTCCTGCAACACCAGGCTGATTTGCTGGCGCAGCGATTTCTGCCGGAACTCGCGCACGTCGGTACCATCGATCTTCACCACTCCCGAAGTCGGATCGTAAAAGCGCGGGATCAATCCGATGATCGTGGTCTTGCCCGCGCCGGTCGGTCCCACGAGCGCCGCCACTTGCCCTGGTTCAATCTTGAAGCTGACGTCCTTCAAAATAGGCTGCTCCGGCGTGTAGCTGAAACTCACGTGATCGAATTCGATCTCGCCCCTGAAATCCGGGGCTTTTCGAGCACCCGGTTGATCCTTCACCTCGCCTTCGGTCTCCACGATTTCCTTGATGCGCTCGTAACCCACCACGGCTTTCGAGTACGCGTCCGTCATCTTCGAAAGCTCCTGCATCGGCTTGTACATCTTGCCCAGATAGAAGATGAACACGATTAACGATCCGGCCGACAGCGATCCATTCATCACCATGCGCGCTCCAAACCACAGCACCATCGCGGTGCCGACCGCGACGATAATGTCGACAATGGGCGCGAGCTTGGCTTTCAAACTCCGCGCCTTCAGCGCGATCTCGATCCCCTCGAGGCTTTCTTCTTCCAGCCGCCGCTGCTCATAATCCTCGCGCGCGAACGCCTTTACCACGCGGATGGAAGAAAGCACTTCCTGAATCACCGAAACGATCTCGCCTTCCTTTTTCCGGACCTGCCGGGACGCTTTCTTGATGCGGCGCGTGTAGCTGAACACCACGCCAAAAAGAACCGGTGCCACCGACAGCGCGATCAATGTGAAGCGCCAGTTGATGTAGAACATCACTCCGACCATTCCGATCAGGGTCATGCTGTTGACCAGTGCAGTCAGCAATCCGGAAGTGATGAAGCTTTGAATCGCGTCGATATCGCTGGTGACGCGGCTTAGCAGGTCGCCCGTTTGGGTTTGATCGTGATAGGCAAGCGACAATCGTTGGATCCGGTGATAGAGCATCAGGCGCAGGTCATGCATCACCCATTGCCCCACGCTGGTGGTCACGTATTTCTCAGTGTAGGAACAAGCCGCGTCCATCAAGGCGATCAGCAGCACCGCCGCAGCCGCGAACTTCAGCGCCGCCAGACGATCCGTTCCCACGGTTGCTTGAATAAATCGATTCAACCACCCGTGGATCTCGCGCGATTTCAGAACGTTATCGAGAACGATCTTGAGCGGCCACGGCTGCAGCAGGTTCGCCACGCCTTCGCCGATCACCGCCAAGAGTCCTACGAAAAGGATCTTGTAGTGCGGCTTGAGCAAGCTGGTGATTGTTAACGATTTGGGCTGGGATGCCATTCTGGTGTCCTGAGATTAGACGCACCAGTGGCCATTTTCCTAACGTTCTTGTTACTCGGAGTGGAGAGCGCGCGTCGGATCGATGGATGCCGCCCGCCGGGCCGGTACAAAATTGGCGGCAAAGCCAACCACCGCAATGCCTAGAATCACAGCAGCATAGATGATTGGGTCGCTCGGGCTGACTCCGAACAGCAGGCTTTGCAACAGCCGGACCGCCCAAAACGCGCCCGCGAGACCCGCAGCGACGCCGATGCAGACCAGTACCATCCCGCTTCCCAGCACTTGGCGCAGCACTTGACCCGGTTGAGCGCCCAAAGCCATCCGGATGCCGATCTCCTTGGTCCGCTGGCTGACCGCGTAAGAAACCACGCCGTAAATGCCCGCTGCGGCAAGCAGCAGCGCGATTCCCGCGAATGCAGCGAACAGCCAGGAATACGCGCGGCGGGCCCAGAGCGAGCGGTCTAAACGCTCGCTCATCGTTCGGACTTCATACATCGGAATGTCTGGATCCATGGCTCGCAGAATCTCGCGCGCCGGTGCAATCAGCAGTTTCGGATCGATGGAGCCGCGTAAGACCAGATTCATCCAGTTCACAGGTACCGATCGCAGCGGCAGAAACACGCTAGGCTTCATCTCTTCTTCCAGCCCGTAGTGCTTTTCGTCGCGCGTAATCCCCACCACTTCCACCCAGTCTTCGGGCTTTCTGACTCCGAGAGAATGCCGGATGCGGCTGCCAATCGGATTTCGGCCATGCCAGTAATACTTCGCAAAGGTCTCGTTCACCACCGCCGTGCGGATATGCTTGGGGTCGCCTTCGTCCTGCTGGAATGGACGCCCGGCCAGAACCGTCATGCCGATGGCATCGAAATATCCTGGCGTGCATACCACTTGAAGCGTAACTGGATTCTTGTCGCTCCCGCGGAGGGGTGGGTTATCCTCAGCCTCCCAAAAGTTGCCCCAGTGTCCACCGAGCGGTATCGCGGTAGTACCTCCAACGGATCTTACGCCGGGGATCGCGCGCAAACGGTCCACCAAGTTTTCAAAGAAGGCCACACGCGGCGCATCCTCTTTGTATTTCGCCGCCGGAAGAGTGATGCCGAACGTGATGACGTTTTCCGGCCGGAAGCCCGGATCTACGTGCAGTACTTTCTGAAACGCTTCCACCAGCAGTCCGGCGGTCAGCGTAAGCACCAGCGCGAGAGCGATCTCCGTCACAACCAGTGTTCGCAGTGTTCCTCGCCGTCCACGCGAAAGCGAACCGCGAACACTGTCTTGCAAAGCTCCGCGGGTATCGACATTCGAGGTCTGAACTGCGGGCGCGAGTCCAAACAAGAGCGCTGCCGCACCAGTGATCGCGATGCAGAATAGTGCGAAGCGCGCGTCCATCGAGAAATTGATCCAGCGCGGCAGATTGTCAGACGGCATGAGCGAGATCATCGCTACCAGGCACAGTTTGCCAAGCAAAACTCCCATGACTCCGCCCGCAACCGCCAGCACCAGATTCTCCGTTAACAGTTGACGGATCATTCGGCCGCGCGAGGCCCCGATCGCGGTACGAATCGCAATCTCACGCGCGCGTGCTCCGCCGCGGACTAAAATCAGAGCCGCAATGTTCACGCATGCGATGAGCAACACCACCGCGACAGCGCCGAGCAGGATGCGGCTCACGGTTCGAAAATCGCCCAAGTATCGGTCACGCAGCGGCGTAAGAATCGGGGAGGTGATTGCATTGTCTTTCCATCCCGACGCAATCATGGCCTTGTGGACGCGGAGCAAATCGGCAGAGGCCTGCTCCAAGCTGACGCCGTGCTTCAAACGTCCCACTCCGTTCAAGCTATAGCCGTAGCCTTTGCTCGGATCGGGATCGGGTGCGAGCGGCACCCAGATGTCCCCGTTATCCGGAAATAAGGCTTGCGGAGGAAGCACGCCGATCACGGTGTACGGCTCGTTATCCAGCTTCATCACGCGGCCCACTACATTCATATCCGCGCGGAACATCCGCTGCCAGAGCGTATATCCAAGCATTACGACATGCGGGCCATGCGGACGATCCTCTTCCGGGCGGAACGTGCGCCCCAGCGCCGGCTTCAATCCCAGCACGTCCAGCAGATTGGAAGTGACTTCGGCTCCTTCTACGCGCTGCGCTGTTCCGTTGTCCGAGAGATTGAAGCTGTTGTTGTCGAAAAATGCCATTCCGTCGAACGTTTTGTTGTGATCCCGCCAGATGAAAATATCGGGAGCGGCAACGCCGGTATAGTGCAAGTTCCACTGGGGCGCGGTTTCATCCAAGTCGATCAGGCGATCGGATTCCGCAAACGGCAGCGGCCGCAGAAACAGTCCGTTGAAGATGCTGAAGATCGCGGTGTTGCCTGCCACTCCCAGCGCGAGCATGCCGATCACCATCAAACTGAATGCCGGCTTGTTCGCCATGGTGCGCAGCGCCAGCTTCACATCGCCGGCGAATCCGGAAAGGAATGCGCCCTTGGCAGGCACGCCGATCGGGTCCGGCGAAATGGGCCGCTGGAGTTTGCGCAGCTCTTCGGTTAACACCTGGCTTTCGTTCAACTCTTCGAGCGCTTGCCGGCGAGCATCGGATTCCGAGGCTCCAGCGGATCGCAACGCCTCGTAGCGATCCTCCAAATGCTGTGACAATTCATCCACGATTTCGGACTCGCGTGCGCCCGCGAGATTCGCGCCCGTCAGGCGCTCTCGAATCACTCGCTTCCAGTCATGCATATTCAATCCCCGTAATCCGCCGGATGGCTTCGGCGAACTGCTGCCAACCGCGGCGCTGCGCGGCGAGCACCGTGCGTCC
This sequence comes from Bryobacteraceae bacterium, assembly GCA_035295865.1. GTDB lineage: Bacteria > Acidobacteriota > Terriglobia > Bryobacterales > Bryobacteraceae > Palsa-89. The sequence goes on along the minus strand of DATGIH010000467.1, from coordinate 11,773 downwards.
TTCCCGCGTCAGCTTGTAGAAGCGCCGCCGGCGCTGTCCGGACTTCTCCACCCACCGGCCTTGGATCCAGCCGCGCGCCTCCAACCGGTAGAGCAGCGGATACAAGGACGCCACGCGAAAGCTTAAGGTGCCTTTCGACCGGTCCTCGATCAGTTTGCTGATCTCATAGCCGTGCCGGGCGCGCGCTTCCACCAGCGAAAGAATCAACAGCTCGGCGCTGCCCTTTTTCAACTCACGGTCTAACGGTTGCGTAGCCATATGTCGTAATACAATATATTTCATAACAGCTCGTAGCTGTCAAGTCCTTGGCTGTGTGCCAGACTGGTTGTTTGGCATGAAAGCACTGGTCAAGAGCAAGCGCGAACCCGGATTGTGGTTGGAAGACATCCCGAAGCCCAGCATCGGAATCAACGACGTATTAATCCGCGTGCTGCGCGCGGGAATTTGCGGAACGGACCTGCACATCTACAACTGGGATGAATGGGCGCAGCGCACCATTCCGGTTCCCATGGCCATTGGACACGAATTCGTCGGCGAAATTGTTGAGACCGGCTCCAACGTATCGGATTTCCACCCGGGAGATATTGTCAGCGGCGAAGGACACGTAACGTGCGGCCGCTGCCGCAATTGCCTGGCTGGAAGGCGCCACCTTTGCGCCCACACCATGGGCGTGGGAGTGAACCGGCCGGGAGCGTTCGCCGATTTCATCGCCGTTCCGATGACCAACATCTGGCGGCATAAAGAGAACGTCGATCTGGATGTCGCAGCCATTTTCGATCCGTTCGGCAATGCCGTGCATACCGCGCTTTCATTCCCCGTGCTCGGCGAAGATGTGTTGATTACGGGCGCCGGACCGATCGGAATCATGGCTGCGGCCGTGGTGCGGCATGCAGCCGCGCGCCACGTCGTGATCACCGACAAGAATCCATTTCGCATGGAACTGGCGCGTAAAATGGGCGTGACACTGGCTGTCGACACGGCACAAAAGCCGCTTCCTGAAGTTCAAAAAGAGCTGGGCATGCAAGAGGGATTCGACGTCGGCTTGGAGATGTCGGGGCACGCCGGCGCATTCCGCGAAATGATCGCCAACATGAGCCATGGCGCGAAGATCGCGATGCTCGGAATTCCGGCTAAGGAAATTTCGATCGATTGGACTACGGTTGTCTTTAATATGCTCACCATCAAGGGCATTTACGGCCGCGAAATGTACGAGACCTGGTACAAGATGACGGTGATGCTGGAATCCGGGCTCGATATTAAGCCCGTGATCACGCACCGCTACTACTATCAGGATTTCGAAAAAGGCTTCGAAGCGATGCGATCCGGAAACACGGGCAAGGTGATTCTGGAGTGGTCCGCTCGTTAGTGCGCGTCGTGGTGGAACATCTTGCGCTTGATGTCCGGCCAGAATTCCTTCAGGACCTGTGAAATCGCATCAGTCCCGACCATTTCGCAAAGTTTAGCGGTGTTCGCTGCCGCCGTTCGATTGTCCGGATAGTAGGCGTTGGAGATCGCCGCGGCCGTCGCGTTTCCCATCCACTCGGAAAAGTTGAAGCGGGTTCCGCCGGAATCGGTGCGCGTCACCATCACACGCGTCAGCGCATACCAGGTTCGCGATCCAACCGAGCCGTGGCCGCGCCGGAAGTAGCGTGGGTCTTCCCGAAGAAGCACGGGATAAATCGATTCCGTCATCATGTTGCCGATCGCCTGATCGGCGTACGCGGTTCCCAGGCGCCGTCCGAATCCGGCCATGCCCTGGCCGAACGAAGGATTTTCGTTGGTCCACTGTCCCAGCCCGGCGAAAGCTCCAGCCAGCAGGAACAGCGGATAGTCGAAAGAATCCTTGGCTCCGATCGTGAACTTTTGCTTCGCGGTGATCGGAGTGTAGACGGCGTTTTCGTTGGCCGTGCGGTAGTTGGGAAGAACCCCGAATACGCGCTTATCGGGTGGTTCTTGCGTTTGACCAGGCTGCGCGGGAGCGGGATTCTCCTGCGCCCACGCCGTCAAGCAGAAAAAAATAGTAGCCGAGAAGAGTCTCAAGTAGAAGCAGACGGACTGCTTGGCGCCTCAGTTTCCTTACAGTTCTTGACAGATCGCTAATACTTTTGGTTTGGGTCCAATTGCACGCGATCCATCGCGAGGAATTCCCGGATGTGCGGATGCGTGGATTTTTCCAGATCGTTCACCGGTCCGAAATAGATCGCCGCTCCTTCGTAGATGAACATCACGCGATCGGCAACTTTCCGCATCAAGTCGAGATCGTGCGTCACCACCACACCGGTCAGCTTGAGATCGTACTTCAGCTTCAGCATCAGCTTGATCAGCGTGTCGGACATGATGGGGTCCACCATCGTCGTTGGTTCGTCGTACAGGATGCATTCCGGCTGCGCCGCGAGCGCGCGCGCGATGGCGACGGCGCGTTTGTGGCCGGTGGACAAATCTGCCGGATAGACATCGCGAAAATGCAGCAGATCCACCAAAGAGAGCAATCCGTCGACGACGTCTTCTTTGTTTTTCTCGTCGTAGTCGTCACGCAGTTCCAGGGAAAAGAGGATGTTCTCGGCGACGGTCAGCGAATCAAACAAGGCGCCGGATTGGAACATCATAGTGACCTTTTTCCGGATCTCGCGCAGTTGCGCCTCGTCGAAATCGGTAATGTCTTGATACGCCACGAAAACGCGACCTTTATCGGGCTTGAGGAATCCCATGATATGGCCCAGGCTCACGGACTTCCCGACACCCGAGCGCCCAATGATCGCGAGCGTTTCGCCGACGTCCACGAAAAAGTTGGAATCGACTAAAACGGGCCGATCGAACGTCTTAAAAACATGGCGGAACTCAATGTAATGGAGCTTTTCTGTCATCGTATTGGGTTCGTTTTGAAATCTGCCCACTCGCCGGGCGTGTTCACATTGGCCAGAGCGGAGGTAGGCGCAGGCACGATCCGCGAGCCCAGTTCCTTCACTAAGTCTTTCATTTTAAATCGTTTTCCCTCGATTGCCCGCTCCAATACCGGTAGGCAGCTTCGATGATATGCCGCGCAGAGAGGTTCGGGGTCACCAGCAAGACCAGCCGTTGCCACGCAAGCGGCATTGGATTCCAGGGCAATCTCGGTCAGGCGCCGGAGAAGATCGGCCGTGACTCCCGGCATATCGCACGCCAGAATCAAGTTCCAGTCGTTGGGGGAGACGCTGAGGGCGGTGTAAATGCCTCCCAGCGGACCGCATCCGGCGAATTTATCGGGATAAACGGGATACCCGAGGCGGGCGTAGCGCGCCGGATCGCCGATCAGCGCGACGGATCCCACGGCGTCTTCCACAGTTTGCGCCATGTGCTGCACCAGAGTGCTGCCGTGGAAGGGAAGCAGCGCCTTATCCCGGCCCATCCGGGTACTTGCGCCGCCCGCCAGCACGAATCCGGACTGTGGCATGAGAGAATAATAGCATTGGCCGTTGAAGGGGCTCCAGGAACCTTTCAGGCACTACCGGCGCTTGCGGATTGGAGAAATCCGGTTATAATCGGATAAAACAAGAGGATGCGATTTTGTTCGGAACTTATTCTGGGAACGGCGGTTGCGGCAGCGGGTTTATTGCCGCTCGCCCAGGCGGAAGCGCCGCTTGACGCCGCTCCATCGCCGCGCGCCGTATCCGTGGTTCGAGGCGACGCCCGGACGGGACGACTGGTCCGAAGCGTGGTTGTGAAATCGAAGCCCGCGGTGGTGGATAGCGACGCGGCAGTCCGAACGTTAGTGGAAGAAGCCGCCAAGAGTCACGATGTGAGTCCGTTGCTGGTGCATTCGGTGATTCAAGTGGAGAGCAACTACAATCCGTACGCGGTGTCGCCCAAGGGTGCGCAAGGACTGATGCAGTTAATGCCCGCAACCGCCCGCCGATTTGGCGTGACCGACTCCTTCGACGCCCGACAGAATATCGAAGGCGGCGTGCGCTATCTCAAGTTCCTGCAGGACACGTTCAAGGACGACAAGCTGGCCATTGCTGCATATAACGCGGGCGAAGGCGCGGTGACGAAGTATAGCGACGTGCCGCCTTATGCAGAGACCCAAAGCTACGTGAGTAAAGTAGGCGCGAAGTACAGCAAAGCGAAGCTCGAGGCCGAGAAAGCCGCCGCAGCCGTGAAGGCGGCGGAGGAGCCGAAGCTGTCCGAGGACGAAACCCGTCACCTGCTTCAATATCGCGATTCGGAGGGCCGGCTGCACCTGGCAACACGATAGGTTCTAACCAAGATATGCTCCATCTCCCCCGCCAGCCGAAGGGCCAGCAAGTTTTGAGGTGCGGAGCATTCTTGTTTTTCGTTGCGCTGAGTTTTGGACGCGCCGCCGAACGGGTGGAACCGCACCATATCACCGCGGTCCGGTTCTGGTCGCTCGGCGATGTCACCCGCATCGCAATCGAATCCGACGGAGATTTCGGGGTTCGCTCGGACAAGTTGGAAAATCCGGACCGGCTCTTTTTCGATCTCTCGGGCGCTAAGCCCACGCTCGGAGGGAAGGGCATTTCCGTGATTCCGGTGTCGGACTCGCTGGTCCGGCAGATCCGCGTGGCTGAAACGCAGCACGGCGTGACGCGCGTGGTGTTGGATCTGGAGCGCGCCGCGGAAGCTACTACGTCTCATCTGGACAATCCAATTCGGCTGATCATTGAAGTTCGCGCTGCCGGTTCATCCGGCGTCGAAGCTCGAAAGTCCGAAACGCCCGCGCCGATTGAAGCCGAAGTTGTGGAAAGCAAAACGCCAGTCTATCGGAGCTTCACGCCGCCGCCCGCGCCTGTTGCGGTTGAGAGAACGGAGCGGCGCCCTGCGTCTTACGAGGCCCCACCGCTGTTGCGTTCACAATCCACGGCGCCTTCATTTGCCGCCAGCGCGACGCCGAAGCTTTTGCCACCCAGCCGGCCGGCGCCCGCCAGCGTAATGGCCAAGGTGAGCGCGCCGATAACGCCGTCCCCAATTCCGCCTCCGATGCCGCTGGTTGCGACACCGGCTCCCGAAACTACGCCTGTTACGGCCAAGCATAATTCCACGGGCGGACGTTCGATGATCCGCGTGCTGGGTCTCAAGGTTGGGCGGATCGTGATCGATCCGGGACACGGCGGCCACGATACCGGGACTGTAGGCCCGGAAGGTCTCCGCGAAAAAGATCTGGTTCTGGATATCTCGAAGCGCCTGGGCGCATTGATTGAAGAGCGGATGAACAGCGAAGTGGTTTACACGCGCAGCGACGACACGTTTATCCCACTGGAGCAGCGCACCGACATCGCCAATCAAGCGAAGGCCGATCTGTTTCTATCTATCCACGCAAATTCGTCGCCGATACGTTCGGCCGCGGGCGTGGAAACGTATTATTTGAACTTCACGACATCCAAAGCCGCGCTCGATTTGGCGGCGCGCGAAAACGCCGGATCGCAGAAGAGCATCTTCGAATTGCAAGACCTGCTCGAGAAAATTGCGCTTAAAGACAAAGTGGACGAATCGCGCGAGTTCGCCAACCGCATTCAGTCGGCGCTGTTTTCGTTTTCCGCTAAGAACGACAGCCATGCGCGGGATCGGGGCGTGCGCAAGGCGCCATTCGTGGTGTTGATCGGTGCGAACATGCCGTCGGTGCTGGCCGAGATCGGATTCATCAGCAACGTGCACGACGAGGGTGTGATGAAGAAGGCGGAATATCGGCAGAGGTTAGCCGAATCGCTGTACAAAGGCTTATCCAACTACGCGGCCACGTTGAGTCATTTCCAGGTAGCGCAGAAAAGATAGAAAACATTCTTAGCCGCGGATGAACGCAGATGCACGCGGATAAGAGAAGCCGTTTTATCCGCGTTCATCCGCGGCCTAAAAAATTGTTTCTCGGTTAGAGGACGGCAGGCTCGGATTCGACGGTCTCTGTCGCCGCGGGCTGAAGGTCTTTGTGAGGGAGATACTCCACCCGATTACGGCCGCGCCGCTTGGCTAGATACAAGGCTTCGTCGGCGCGATGGATCAGCTCTTCCGGTGTCCACGATTGTCCAGGCATCGCTGTCGTGACGCCGAAGCTGGCGGTGACTCCGATCGAGTTCTCCTGCAGCGACATCTGCAGCTGGCAAAGCTGCTTGCGTAACCGCTCCGCCTGAGCCCAGCTGGCTTCCTCATCGCAGCCGCTCAGCAGAATCAGAAATTCTTCGCCGCCGTACCGGCCGATGGCATCGTATTGGCGGATCGCGATCTGCATGCGGCGCGCGGCCTCGCACAGCACCGCATCACCCGCGAAGTGGCCATAGTTATCGTTGATGCTCTTGAAGTGGTCGAGATCCACCATGACGACGCCGATCGGAGTGCGCTCGCGTTGGCCGCGCGCCAGATCCCGGCAAAGAATGTCGAAGATGGAACTACGATTCCACAGGTGCGTGAGTGAATCCTTGGTGGCCTGCTCGCGCAGCGCTTCGCGCGCTGAGAGCAGTTCGGCCTGTAAATCCACCAGGCGCGTTCCCGCGCGTAGACGGACCTGGAGTTCGTGCTGATCGAAGGGCTTCGTGATGTAATCGTCAGCGCCGGCTTCCATGCCTTCGATCAAGTCCTCTTTTTGACTCTTCGATGTGAGAAGCAGGATATAAGTGTACGGTTCGCGGGCGCGGACGCGCACCCGCCGGCAGACTTCCAGCCCGGTCATTCCCGGCATCATCCAATCCAGAATGGCCAGCGCCGGGGCGTCATCTTTCTGCAGTAGCGCGAGCGCCTCTTCCCCGTCGCAAGCCACCGCTACCTCATAGCCCCACTTCCGCAGGGTGGCTTCCAACAGGTGGCGCGAGACCAGGCTGTCATCTGCGATTAGAATCTTCACGTTTCCCGTCGACGTTAGGACAGGTGAGCTGGGTTAGAGCTGGCCTGATCCTACTTTGTTTCTCATCGGCTGGAGCAGACGGGAACGTTAGCCTGTACAGAATCTTAGTCTTACCGCTTAGTACGGAGACCGGCGAAGGTCCATTATTGGACCGGGATCATCGCTCCGGTTGGTGTCGGAACACCGTTGATCGTGAGGACGATGGGCTGATCGCCGGCCGTCAACCCCGCTGGAACAGTGAAATTGATCTGGTAAAGGCCAGCGTAAGTTGGCGATAGACCGGCGTAGGATACATCGGCGGTCTTATCGCCGATCGTCAAGGTGTATTTGCCGGTGATATCGGCCGCTCCGGCGGCCAGACTACCCACCACTGCCGCAGGCATGGTTGTTCCCCAGCCGGTCCCGTAAGCGGTGAGGATGTCGCCGGCGTGCGCCGGGTGGTCGGAAGTTACGGGGGCCCCATCTGAGGCTTGGTTGACGGCGATGTCATTGGCTAAGCCGAAGAAAAACTGAGGCGTTTCGGCCGCAGCAGCCACATTGAATGCCGCAGTAGACAGAGCATTCGGCTGGCCGCAATTGGTGACGACCGTGATCGGCACGTTTCCGGATGTCGTCAACGGATGAGCCACGGCATTGATCTGTGTGGCCGACACATAGATGATGCCCCACTCGGCATTGCCGCCTTGCACGCAAACGTTCGCGAGGTTCGTCGGAAGAGCGTTATTGGTCAGATCGGATCCGGTGACGTTGCGCATCACCGAGGGATCGGTGAATCCGGTGCCGAAAATCGTGAAGAGCGCGTCATCCGAGATGGCGTTGACGGGCGGCGTGTGCAATCCGCCGCCGACCACCGCGCTAATCTGCGGAAGTACGATGGGCGTCAACAGAAACGCGTGCTGCTGTTGGTTGATGGTTCCAGTTCCGACAATTTGTCCAGCATCGTTGATCCCGGTAGCGGAGTTGAGTTGCCAACCCGATCCGTTGATCAGCAGCCGGTTCAGGTCGTACATAGTGCCATTTGTATAAACGATCGCTTTTGAAAGCGCTGATGCTGTTTCGAGCACCGGGGCTTCGAACAACGTTATGTCCGGAGTCTGGGTGGTGCTGAAACCAACCACGGTGCCTGAATTGTTGATGGCAGCCGCAGCGCTGTTGCGATCGGCGGAAAGGGTGCCGAGGTCAGTGACGCCGCCATTGCTGAAAATCACGGCATGCATAGCGGCGTGCGGATCCTGGAGTGCCGCGAAGTCGAACGTGAATGCGATCCCCGCGGCCGTTCCCGCATCGTTGACCGCTGTCGCCGACGCATAGTTGAAGTTGGACGCCAGGGGCAGCGCTTGAAACACTCCGGCATGCCACAGACCAGCTTTGAGAGAAGCAAGCTGTTTGGCTATGATGCTCGCAAAGGCGCCGGCAACCCAATCCCCCGAAGGACTGATTCCGAACGCGGTGCTTTGCCCGGATTGCATCGCCACAAGCGGTGTCGCATTGCCCTGACCCGTGATCAAAAACGCTTCGCTGGCGGCGAAAAAATTGTAGCCACCTTCCAGGATTTGCGTGGCTGCGGATTGGCCGGCGTTGGTCAGGCCAAAAGGGGCCGCGTTGTTGGGAGCGCCGGCGAATGGTTGAATAGCGCCGTTCTGAAAGAGAAACGGCGAAACTGCGATGCCTTTGGCGAGATTGATGTTGACGTAAGCCCCGACCACCGATCCCGAATCGTTTACACCGGTGGGAACCGTCGGTTTGGACGACGTTTTTATATCCGTCAACGTGCCTTTCGAATAGAGGAAGCCGTGCGTGGGTGTCTCAAGGAAGACGGATCCGCCCGCGACGCTGCAATATCCGGCAACGTTGCCGGATTGACTGATTGCAGTGCCGGTGCAAGCTGGCATGTCCGGCAGCGATCCCAGGTCCTGAATCATATACTTGGGCTGGCCAAAAAGAGACAGAGGAAGAAGAAACAAAAATATGCGAATCCCTGGCATAGAGGGATATTGTACGCCTGTTCCGGGCTGAATGATACAGGTTTTGAATTCAAGAAAGACTGATGCAAGTATCTGAGCTTTTGCGCTGTATCGATTGAGCGGTAGCTGCTCCGGAGGTGATTGGTGAGAACAAGGTTATCGATTGTAGCGCTTAGTGTGGCGTTGTCCTGGGGTGCGGTGGATAGAGCATTCGCACAACAGAGCTACGCATTCAACATAACCAGTGTCTTCGGCCAATATCCATTGGGCGATCAAGGGCCGGCGACGAAAGCGCTGCTGTCGCAGCCGTTTGGTGTAGCGTTGGATGGCAACGGCAATCTTTATATTCCCGATTCGCTGGACAACCGGATTCGCAAAGTCGTGATCCTGACCGGTCAGATTACAACCGTCGCCGGAAACGGCATTTCCGGCTTCGCGGGCGATGGAGGCCCTGCCACTGCCGCGGAAATTAGCGATCCAGCCGCAGTGGCGCTTGATTCGTCGGGAAATCTGTACATCTACGACACCGGCAATGAAGTCATCCGGAAAGTGGACGCCAGCGGTAACATCAGCACCGTTGTGGGGACGCCATTCAAATCCGGCGCGACCGGGGACGGTGGATTGGCCAACGCGGCAACGCTCAATCTGCACGCGGGCGGCGGATTGGCATTCGACAAATCGAACAATCTTTACATCGCAGATGTGTTGAACTCCGCGATTCGAATGGTGAACGCGACCACGGGGAAAATTTCCACCTTCGCTGGAACGATCGGAAAGTACGGCAATGCCGGCGACGGCGGAGCAGCCACAAGCGCCCAGTTAACGTATCCCTTCGGCATTGCGTTCGATCCGGCGGGCAATCTTTTCATTAGCGACGCCTACGTCTTTGCAATTCGCGAAGTCTCGGCTAAAGATGGAACTATAAAAACGATTGCCGGAACTCCGGGAAAGCCGGGTTACGCGGGTGATGGCGGTCCTGCCGCTTCCGCATTGATGAGCTACCCGTACGATTTGGCGACGGACTCTCAGGGCAATGTTTATTTCGCCGATTTGTCCAATAACGTGATCCGCAAGGTGACGGTGGGATCGACGCCACCGACCATCAGTACCATCGCCGGAAATCAACCTCTTGGGCCGGGTTTCGCGGGAGATGGAGGCTCCGCGGTTTCCGCTCAATTGAACACCCCCGTTGGTGTGGCGTATGACAGCGCGGCAGGGACCCTGTATATCTCGGATTTTCTCAATGCCAGGATTCGGCAAGTCACTGGTGGCACCATCGGTGAATTCGCAGGCGCCGACCACGCGCAGGGAGATGGCGGGTTGGCATCCGCCGCATATCTATATTTTCCGCAGGACGTAGCGGAGGACAGCGCAGGCAACTTTTATATTGCCGACACCTTCAACAACGAGATCCGTAAAGTGACGAAAGACGGCAAGATGAGCACGCTGGCGAAGATTCCCAGCCCGAACGGCGTAGCGGCCGATAGCTCAGGCAATGTGTACGTCTCGCACTCTCACGAGGTAGTGAAAATCGACAGCACCGGTAAGGTGACCACGATCGCGGGAACCGCTTCGAAGTCCGGCTTTAGCGGGGACGGCGGACCCGCAACGGCGGCACTGTTGAACACACCCTTTGGGCTTTGGGTGGATTCGAACGGCAATGTTTTCGTAGCGGATTGCTACAACCATCGCATCCGGAAGATTTCGCTGGGGAACATCACGACGGTGGCGGGCAGTGGCGGCACTTGCGGATCGACTTGCAATTTCGGGGGAGCGACCGGTGATGGCGGGCTGGCAACATCGGCGACGATGTCGTTTCCAACCGACGTCAAAGCCGACGCAGCGGGAAACTTGTATATCGCCGATAGCGCAAACAGCCGGGTTCGAAAAGTGGATACCGGTGGAAATATGAACACGCTGGCGGGCGGCGGACCTCCCGGAGGATCGGGCGGCGATGGCGGCTCAGCGCAAGGAGCCAAGTTGAATACGCCCTATGGCGTGGCAGTGGACGCGAGCGGCGATGTCTTCATTACCGACAGCATCAATCAAGCGATCCGGATGGTGGATGCGTTTGGAAACATCTATACGGTCGCGGGCAACGGCAAACCGGGATTCTCCGGAGATGGCGGTGCGGCCACTTCGGCCATGATGTACAAGCCTTTCGGCATCATCACCGATCCGAACGGCAATGTGTTTTTCGTCGACAGCCTAAATCACCGAGTGCGGGAACTCACTGGCGCCGGTCCGAGCGTGCCCAGCGGGAAATCGGTGGTCAACGCGGCCAGCTTCGTCAACGGAGGGCTGGTGCCCGGCGGAATGGCGACTATTTTCGGATCGAACCTGACGTCCGCCACGGGAATCAATTTGGCTTCGGGATTACCGCTGGCTACCGATCTGCTGAAGGTGGAAGTGAAATTCAACAATGTGGTTTCGGCGCCAATCTTTGCTGTGGACAACGTGAATAACGCCGAGCAGATCAATATTCAGGTGCCTTGGGAGTTGGCGGGACAATCGAGCGTCCTGATGCAGGTGTTCAACAACGGCGTGGCCAGTCTTCCGGTGAGCGTTCCGGTGCTGGCGGCGCAGCCGGGAATTTTCCAGTACAACGTGGGCGATAAAGTTTTCGGCGTGGTGCTGCATGCCAATTTCCAGTTGGCGGATAGCGCGCATCCGGTGACCGGCGGCGAAACGGTGCTGGTGTACTGCACCAATCTCGGCGCGGTGACTCCTGCACTGAAGGATGGCCAAGCTGGTACCGGCGCGGAAATCACCAACATCGCGCCGACGGCGACGTTGAACAAAGAGAACGCGGCGGTCAGTTTCCATGGAACGGCGCCTGGATTCGTCGGCCTGTATCAGGTGAACATCGTGATTCCGAAAGACGCGAAGTCCGGGAATCAGCCGCTGGTTTTAACGAGTGGCGGGGCGAGTAGTCAGACCGTTCTGTTGCCGGTGAAATAGAAAACGTTTCTCGTTTCTCGTT